>JBBQDB010000161.1:0-8756 GCA_038319245.1 Gemmatimonadales bacterium | reverse complement strand
GTGAATGCAGCGAAAGGCGCGGCCCTTGGAACGGGCACCACGTACGATTTGCAACTCATTGGTTCGGTCTATTCGCTGTTGCCAAATGAAACGCTTGCTCGCGTACAGCAGCGCGCGCTCGAGAAAGTCGGCGGTTATACGATGACCGCTGAAGAGAAGACGTTCGCCGAACAGCTGCAGAAGTCGCCCGCGTTCGTAACACAGCCGTTGAGCAATACGGCGCTGATCAAACCGCTCGTGCTCGATGTACCAAGCGCCGGCTCCACCGACGTGGGCGATATCAGCTGGGTGGTGCCGACGGTGCAGCTGTCGGCCGCGACGTGGGTGCCCGGCACGGCCGCTCACTCGTGGCAAGCGGTGGCGGCCGGTGGGATGAGCATCGGCGCGAAAGGGATGATGATCGCCGCCAAGACGATGGCGTTGACGGGCGCGGACTTGTTCACGACACCGGCCACGATCGACGCTGCCAAGACAGAGCTCGAAAAGCGCCGTGGCGCCGGCTGGGTGTATTCGACGGTTGTCGGCACGCAGAAGCCACAGCTCGACTATCGGAAGGGCAGCGTACCCTGACGCAAGAACGGGGCGCCAAGCGGCACTTCGGCGTCTCGGCGGGTCTTCCAATACGTACTCTCCGCAGTTACATATAGTTTTATGAATAGCCGTCTGACCGTCGCCGCCCACATTCTTGGCCTTCTCGCTGCTCGCGAGGAGATGGCGGCCTGTTCGACGACGTCGGAGCAGTTGGCGTCGAGCGTCGGGACGAACGCGGTGGTGGTGCGGCGTGTGTTGGGTCAGCTCAAAGCGGCGGGGCTGGTCGACAGTCGGCGTGGTGTCGGCGGTGGAACGGTCCTCGCGCGGAATCCAAGCGAGATCACGCTCCGCATGGTGTACGAAGCGGTCGAAGCGGATGACGCCGAGATGCTCGGGCGGCATGCCAGCGCGCTCGGTGCGGGGTGCGCGGTGGCGCCGCTGATCGCCGAGTATCTCGATGAATTGTATGCCGATGCAGAGGAAGCGCTGCGTCGGCGATTGGAGTTGGTCACCGTCGCGCAGATGGCGCAATCGGTGATGGATCGCGTGCGCCGCCAGCATGGCGCGTCGGAGTCGTCGTCGAGTGCGGCACCTCGTACGGCACCGCGCACCACACCTCGCACCGCTCCGCCCGTACCAAGCCGCACCTCCGTCGTTTCCTGACGGAATATCCGAGGAGATTTAGACATGCGCGTCGATCAATTTGTAACTATAGTGGGTACGATAATTGGCACACTGGCGTGCGCGTCGCTGACTAATGCGGCGCAAGCAATGCAGGCACCGGTGCTGCGCGCGCCGCAGGAGATGTCGCACGAGATGCCGCGCGTGAGTGCGACCGCTGGCCTCGCCGACCTATTGCCGTATCCGCTTGCCGCGAACGTGGTGATGCGCGCACCCGGCACGAGTCGGTTTGCCGGGGTGTACCGCGGTCAGGATTCCGTGGCGGCCGTGTTGGAGGCGCTCTGCGCGACCAGCATCGTCAGCGGTGCGCAGGCGTTTGTCGCGACGACGGACGGCAGCACGAGAGGCGGTACTGCGATGGGCGATAGCACGAGGGGCGGTACTGCGATGGACGGCAGCACGATGGGCGATAGCACGAGGGGCGGTGCTACGTCGACTGTGCGCACCGAGCGTTTGTCCGGCGTCGCCGAGTCTATCGCAAGTGACGCGTCGTCGCAGTCATCAAATTCGTCGAGTGGTACACAGCTTGGCGCGTTCGTGCTGTTGCGTACCGCGCCTTACGGGCAGCGCCGGTTGGTCTGGCACGAGGTGCTGGTGTTTACGCTCAATAGCGGCCAAGAGATCGTCAGCATCGAGTTGTACGTTGAGGATCAGCGCGCGTGGGATAAGCGCTTTCCGCGTGAAGATGGTGTGTCACGCGTGTCGGTCGTGACGGAGCGCAATGTTGCCGCCGCACGCGGGCGGGTGCGCGAGGCGCGATTCGTGGCGGGAAATGAGGATCGAGTGGTCGCCGTGATTGATGCGCCCATGGAAGTTCGGCACGCGACTGGCTTTCGGGGCGCGCGCCTGATGCAGGAGATCATTTCACCAAGTGGGATGGTCATGGCGCGGACGCAATTCGTGAGTGTCCCAATGGTGGTGGGCGCGCGCGACTAGCAGGTGCGCCCGTATTTCCGCTCCACCGGCAACTGGTTACTCGCAGCTGTCCTCTGGCCAGTTTTGCGCGTGGAGTGGTGGGTAGCTCGCGAACCACGGGTTTGCGTACGCAGCGCGAGTCGTGTGATGCGTTCAACGCCGCCGTCCACGCCGTCTGCACACCCCTCTGGTGCTCGCCGCTCCAACGAGCACATTCGTCGAATGACTTCTCGCCTTGCTCCGCGCCGCGCTCGCCGCCTCACGCGCTTCGCACAAATACTCGCGCTGCTCGCGCCGTCGCTGCTCCTCGCGCAATCGCCAAAGCGCGCGGACCTCGTGCTGCTGCACGGGCACGTCATCACCGTCGACAAAACTGACCGAATCGCGCACGCCATCGCGATTGCCGGCACGAAGATCATCGCCGTTGGTACCGACGCGGCGATCCTCAAACTCGCCGACGCCTCGACCAAACGCATCGATCTCAAGGGCCGCACGGTCACCCCTGGCCTGCTCGACGCGCACGCGCATTTCTCGGGCGGTGGCTCCGATCGGCTGTTCGTCGTCGACGTCGGATACCCCGCCGCCAAGAGCGTCACAGACGTCGTCGCACTCGTCGGTGCGCAAGCGAAAAAGCTCGGTGGCACGACCTTCGTCGAGGGGCGCGGTTGGGACGAAGGTAAACTCGTCGAAAAGCGACTCGTAACTGCCAAAGATCTTGATGCCGTGTCGCCGACGAACCCGGTCTGGCTCGAGCAGACCACGGGACATTACGGCGTCGCGAACAGTGTCGCGTTAACCATGGCTGGCATTACGCGTGACACCAAAGATCCGGCCAACGGTACGATCGATCGCTACGCCGACGGCACTCCCACGGGTGTGCTCAAGGAGTCGGCACAGGGGCTTGTGCGTCGTCTGATTCCGCCCAAAACCACGGCGCAAGTCGAACAAGGGATGCGCGAGCTGGCGCAGGCTTTCGTGGCCGAAGGAATGACGGGGCTCAAAGACCCAGGCATTAACGGCGCGACGTGGGATTCGTATCGGCGCGTCGCGGCTGAGGGAAAGCTTCCCGTGCGCGTTTTCGCACTGTGGCGCAGTGGCACGAATGCCGCGGCCGCTCGCGCACTCATCGCCGAACGTGCTGCGATGACGCGACCGTATGAATCCACCGGTGACGATCACGTCATCGCCGGTGGCGTGAAGCTGTACATGGACGGAAGCGGCGGCGCGCGCACGGCATGGATGCACGACGACTGGAACAAGAACTACACCGAGGTCGATGTCGGCAATCACGGCTACCCGGCGTCAAACCCCGACACGATTCGCGCGCTCATTCGCCTGTATCACGACGCGGGGATGCACGTGAGTGTGCACTCGATCGGCGACAACGCGATCGACTGGACCGTGGACAGTTACGCGCTGGCGCTGCAAGCCAACCCTAAACGTGGACTACGCCACGGCATCATTCACGCGAATGTCCCAAGCGATCATGCCCTCGATGAAATGGCCCGCATGGAGAAGTCGTTCGACGCAGCATACCCGGAGCCGTCTGCGAGCTTTACCTGGTGGCTCGGCGACAGCTACGCGAGCAACTTTGGCGCCGAACGTTCACTGCGCTTGAATCCGTTGGCGAGCTATCTCAAACGTGGCATTCAGTGGGCGAACGGTTCGGACTTCAACGTCACGCCCTTCGCGGCGCGCTATGGCATCTGGGCAGCAGTCGCACGTGAGACACTGCTTGGCGATGGCACCAAGGATCCCTTCGGTCGTGGGGAGTCGGTCAACGTGCACACCGCGCTCAAGGCCGTGACGATCTGGGCCGCACACCAGATGTTTCTCGAGCGGAAGATCGGGTCGATTGAAGTCGGGAAGTACGCCGATCTGGCCGTTTGGGATCGCGATATTTACGCGGTGAAGACTGCGCAGTTGAAGGACATGACCTGCGAGTTGACGGTCTTCAACGGCAAGGTCGTCTACGACCGAACGGCGGCAAAATAAGGTCGACTCGTCGCCGGGCTGGTGTTGTCGGGATAGCTTTGGCATTCGGCTCGCGCGCTCCGTCGCGGGCCGCCGACCGACCGATCCTTAAGGCCGAGTGAGGCTCGCATTTCCGTTCCTGGTGCCCCCAACGTCGAGTTCGACGACTTCTTTGCTGCGTTGGCGTCGCGCTACGCGATCGTTCGACAGGCCGGGAGCGGCGGCAGCGCGGTCGTCTTCCTCGCACGCGACGTACGACACGATCGACCGGTTGCCATCAAGGTCCTGCATCGCGAGTACGCCGAGATCGTCGGCCCCGATCGGTTCCTGCGAGAAATCGAGACCGCCGCGCGCCTGCAGCATCCGCATATCGTGCCGATTTACGACTCCGGGCGCGAAGCCGATGTGTTGTATTGCGTGATGCCGTTTGTCGACGGTGAGACACTCCGCGATCGACTGACTCGCGAACATCGGCTGCCCGCGCCAATCGCGATGCGATACGCGCTCGAGATCGGCGAAGCCCTCGGCTACGCGCACAGTCTGGGCGTAGTACACCGCGACGTAAAGCCCGACAACGTGATGATTTTTCGCAATCATGCGATGGTCGTCGACTTCGGCATTGCCAAGGTGCTCGATACTGCCGATGCGTCGATGCTGACACAGGAAGGGCTGGCGATCGGCACACCGGCGTACATGAGTCCCGAACAAGCCTTCGGGGACGGCACGGTCGACGGACGCACTGACCAGTTCAGTCTTGCGTGTGTCTTGTACGAAATGCTCGAGGGACGGTTACCATTCACCGGTTCGTCGGCACTCGCAATGCTCGCAGCGAAAGCGCGTGGCGTGACGCAAACACTCGCGGTGTCGGCAGACTCGGTGCCAGCACACGTGGCGACCGCGTTGACGCGCGCATTGTCTCGCGATCCTGACGCGCGATTCGCGACCGTGGATGCGTTCAGCGATGCGCTGCGCATGGAGAGTGCGGCGACGCCATCGATGATCATGCGTCGGCCCGTGATCAGCACACCGGTCGAACGATCGATCGCCGTGTTGCCGTTCACCAACAACAGTTCGTCGGCCGAAGACGAATTTCTCAGCGACGGCATCAGCGAAGACCTGATGCACGCTCTCTCCAAGCTGCCCGGACTTCGCGTCGTTGCGCGCACGTCGGCATTCGCGTTCAAAGGGATGTCGATCGATGCACGTACGATCGGCGAAACGCTTGGTGTGCGGGCATTGTTGAGTGGCTCCGTACGTCGTCATGGTGTTCGCATTCGCATCACGGCAGATCTCGTTGACGTCGATTCGGGATTCTCGGTCTGGTCGGAGCGATACGACCGTGAGCGGGCCGATGTGTTCGATGTGCAGGACGAAATCACGCGTGCAATCGTGGATGCACTCAGGTTGCGCTTACTCGGCGAGCCGTCGCGTCTGGTGGAAGCGCCGACTGTCAACGTGGACGCGTGGGAAGCGTATTTGCACGGACGTTTTCACTGGAATCAGCGAAGCGCCGCTGGACTGCGACTGAGTGTCGAGCATTTGCAGCGTGCCGTCTCCATCGATCCGAATTTCGCGCTCGCGCACGCTGGGCTCGCTGACGCGTACATCACGCAGACGATCTACGGACTTGCGCGTCCAGATCACACAATGCCGTTGGCGCTCGCGGCGACTACGCACGCGCTGCAACTCGATCCGTCCTCCGCCGAGGCACTAACTGCGCGCGGATCGATTCGTGCGCTGTACGGGTATGCGCGCGCTGACGCGGAGCGTGACTTCTTGGCGGCACTGACCTTGCGCGAGCAATACGCGACGACGCATCAGTGGTACGCCATGCATCTGCTCGCGCCGCAATCTCGATTCGCTGACGCGCGGGCACGTCTGGCGCGGGCACGTGCGCTCGATCCGCTGTCGCCCGCCATCGCCGCCAGCTCGGGCATTCTGCGTTTCTTCGAACGCGACTACGAGCAGGCCGTGGCAGAGTATCGGGCCGTGCTCGCGCAGCATCCGGGGTTTGACTTTGCCGAGTATCTACTCGGCCAAGTGTACACGGCGATGGGACGCTTTGACGATGCGGTGCTGGTGCTCCGACATGCAACACACGCGAGCCAGCGAAGTACGGAGGTCGTATCAGCGTTGGCATGTGCGGAAGCACTGTCGGGGGACGTCAACAGCGCGCGCGAGTTACTGCGTGAGCTGCAGTTACGCGGTGAATCGACCTTCGTGTCTCCTGCGCTGCTGGCCCAGATCCATATTGCACTACAGGAGCCTGCGATGGCGCTTGATGCACTCGAGCAGGCGCTGAGTATGCGCGCGATGGAGATGCCGCTGCTTGCCGTACGCCCCGCCTTCGACGCGTTACGCGGCGACGTACGTTTCGAGCACATGGTGCAAGAAGCGACCGGTCGGAGTAGCAACACCGCGGACGCATGACCCAAGTCGTGCCGAGTTAGGATCGGGGCAGTGATTAGTTGACGAAGCGGTAGTCACAAGATACGCGAACGACGAAACGAGGCTCGTATCGAATGACCTGCAAACGAGTGAAGGATACTTAGCGGAACTATGACGCACGCCTCGCTGTTGCCGTTGTCCGCGTTTGATACCGCGCCCGTCTCGCTTGACGAGCGTGTGTCATTGACGGTCGGCAGTGACGCGGCGAGCGACGTCACGCTACCCAATTCGAGCGCCGCGGCACGACAGTTCACACTGGAACGCATCGATGGGCGATGGCTCATCACCGGCGGAGCGCCCGGTGTCACGATCAATGGGATCGCCGTCTCTGGCGCAACTCGACTATTCGATCGGGACATCATTGCGTGCCTCCCGTCGCATCGCTGGGAATTCGTCAGCGGCGAACAGCGCACCGTCGAGATGCCGCGACCGGAAGGTACCGACCGATCAGCACCGCGTCGTCGCAAGCATGCATTTGCGGAAACGCGCACCCCATTGCCGATAGCAAGTATCGCGCTGGTGCTGCTGGCCGCTGTACTCGTCGCCGTTGGCGTCGTCGTGCTGCGGTACGGTCCGCAACGCGCCGAATCTGCGCTGGCCGTACTCTCGGATGCACAAGCGACACGCTTCGACTCGTTGCTCGTCGCGGCGTACGATCATCTCGAACGCGGTAACTCGCTGTTGGAGCTTGGCATTCAGGACGAGGCCGCGCTCGAATTTGCACGCGGCATCAACACGCTGGCGTTGAGTGAGCTTCGCAATCATCCGCAAGTGAAGCCTCGCATCGCTGCACTTGAGGCGTCGATCGCGTCGATCTATCGAGCGCGAAAGCTGACTGTTCCCGATGCATACGCAGAGGCGCGCGGGACTATCAGCGCCGACAAAATGCGCCCTGCGTCACTCTCCGTCGACCAGTTCGCGCACGCCTTTGAACTGGTATCGTCGGCGTATCGCCTGCGTTTTCATCAACCGATTGTCGTCGTCGGTCGTGATCATCCAGAGCACCTCGCGCTCTACGGGCCCGGAGGCGCGCTCGACCTGCGCAGCATGTTTATGTCACCCGAGCAGATCGCGTTCGTCATTGCGCAGTCCCGGTCGTTTGGCATTCGCGTGAAAGACTTCTCGCAGGATTCGATCTTACGCTTGCAGGTCGCGGCCGCAGTACGTGCCGGACTCGCCGAACGCGCCGGTACCGGGTTGCATCTGCACATCGATCGTTTTGCGGACCGGCGCGATCGCTGGACGATCGGCGCGCGACCGGAGCGTCGAGTGCGAGGTCAGATCAGGAGAAATTTGAGTCTGGCCATACCGGCTACTGAGACCTCATCGCCGTCTTCCAATCGTACCGGGTCGCCGCGTTCGAGTAGCGCTTCGTTGACGTACGTGCCGTTGAGCGAGGAGTCGATGAGGAAGTAGCCGCTGTCCTTGCGCAGCACGACGCAGTGGTAGCGGGAGATGAACGCGCGATCGTCACTCAGTACGAGATCGTTCTTTTCTTCCGATCGATCCGAGAGCGCTGAGCCGACGCGAAAGAGCGGTCCGTCGAGCGTGTACATTTTCCCGCGCCCGATACCATCGATGATCTTGATCATCGCCTTGCGCGTGGCGGCGCGGGCGCGTTCCTGCTCCGCGGCGCGCGTCTGTCGCACACCTACAACGAGTGCAGAGAGCGCGACCCCCAGTCCAGCGACGACCACCAGCACCGACGCCACGTACACTGCGGTCTTCAGCTTCTGCGCGCGGCGCAAGGCGACGATCCGTTCCTTGAACGCAAGCGCCCGCTCGTTGCGCGGCTGCAGCGCCAACACATCGTTCACGGTCGTTTCTGCAATGCCGAGATCGCGTGCGCTTATCGCACGTTGTACACTGATGAGCGTTTGATCGACCGCTGCTTCGCGCTGCGCGGCACTGCGTTTGAGCGAGTCGGCCGCAACCGCGCGATCAAAGTCGCGCACCGCCGCCTGATAGCGCTCGTCAACCAGCGCAGAGCCCAATCCTTCGAGCTGAATGCGCTTCCAGCAGTCGGTGCGCTCACTGATTCCGTCACGCGTAGGTGCTGACACCGAGTCGATGTGATCACAGTAGCGCATCAGCGCAGCACGATCCTGCGTGGACGGTACCGCCGCGCGAGCGGGAGCTGATACCGCGACAGCCGGCGCTGACGCTGATGCAGGCGTGCGCACTGCTTTCGAGCGTTGCTGGGCGTG
>JBBQDB010000160.1:0-8778 GCA_038319245.1 Gemmatimonadales bacterium | reverse complement strand
CACGACTGACAGGACTGGAAGTGCATCGCGCGAGCAGCATATTAGCGTTGCAGTTCGCCGTCATCACCTCCCGTTCGAGAGAGCGTTGTATGAGCCAGATGCACTACCTGGACTTCGATATCGTCATCGAACCGGCAGGCGACGGTTACACCGCGCGCGTGTTTAACTCGCCGAGCGGACAGGCGTCCACCGAGTTTCGGGCGCCGTTCTCGGACCTGGAGATCGAAAACTTTCTGCTGCGGGTCGGGCGTACCCGTCACGCGGTGCGACGGATCGAGTCGCCGGAGATGGCATCCGCCAAGGTCTTCGGCGGTCAGCTCTTCAACGGCGCGTTTGGTGGCGACGTGCGAGGATGCCTCCGCAGCAGCCTCGATGAAGCCGCCCGTCAGGGGGCAGGTTTGCGCGTACGACTCCATCTCGCCAAGGCGCCGGCGCTTTCCGACCTGCCGTGGGAGTTTCTCTACAACGCAAGCATGAACCGGTTTCTCGGGCTCTCGGTCGAAACGCCGGTGGTACGCTATCTCGACCTACCGGAGCGCATTCGGCCGCTCGTCGTCAAGCCGCCGCTGCGCCTGCTGATGATGATCTCGAGCCCCTCAGACTACCCGCGGCTCGACGTCGAGCGCGAAGCCGAAAAGTTGAACGAGGCGCTCGGCGATCTCGAAAAACAAGGCTTGGTCATCGTCGAACGATTGGCGACGGCATCGCTTGCGGAGTTGCAACGTCGACTGCGGAGCGCCGAGTACCACATCTTTCACTTCGTTGGGCATGGTGGCTTCAATGCGCAGGAGGAGGACGGCGTGCTCGTGCTCGAGGAGCCGGACAAGCGCGGGCGTCGAGTGAGTGCGCAGTATCTCGGCACGTTGCTCCACGATCATCGCCCGCTGCGACTCGCCGTGCTGAACGCGTGCGAGGGCGCGCGCTCTTCGCGCAACGATCCCTTTTCCGGCACCGCGCAGAGTTTGATCCAGCAAGGAATACCAGCCGTCATCGCCATGCAGTTCGAGGTGACGGACGACGCAGCCATCTGCTTCACGCGCGAATTCTACTCGGCAATTGCGGTAGGGTATCCGGTCGACGCGGCACTGGCCGAGTCTCGCAAGGCGATTTTTGCGGAGGTCAGCGAGATCGAGTGGGGCACGCCAGTGCTGTATATGCGCACACCGGACGGCCGCATTTTTGATGTCGAGCAGATCAGTGCGCCGGATCGCGCGCAGCGGCAAGTCGCATCGATCTTTGCCGCAGCGCAAGCGGCATCCGCGGCGGGCGATGACGCCGGTACGCTCGCGAAGCTATCTGAGCTGCTGGCGATCGAACCCGCACACGCGCAAGCGCAAACGCTCTTACGTGAGACCAACGCGAGCCTGGAGCGTGCGGCCCAAGCGCGGCGCGATGCCGAGGCGCGTGCGAGCGAAGAGCGCGCGCGAGAAGCTCAGGCGCAGGAGGCGCGCGACGCGGCCGCAAAGGCAGCAGAGCGACAGTTAGCGGAGCAACGCGTGGCGGACGCGCGAGCGGCAGAGTCACGCGCAGCCGCGGCGCGGGAGGCGGAATTACGCGAGACCGAACTCGCGAAGGCTCGACAACTCGAAGCTGAGCGAAAACCGCTGGACGGGACAACACGCGGTCTTGCGAGCGCTCCTCGTGGAAGACGGCGCGACCTCGTGCTCGGTGGCGTCGCGGCAACAGTCATCATGCTGACGATCGGCACCATCGCCAAAGCGCAATGGGATCGATATCTGCAGGACAAAGCGAAGGGTGCCGCGCTGCAACGGGTGGTTGGAGACTCGTCCGCAATGCCGCGCAACGTGCAAGGCGACACGGCCCTGCCTGCGCAAGGCAACAAAACCAAGGGATCGCTCGTCACGCCGCTGCCGTCAGCGCCAACCGCCGCGACGATCCCTAACGACGCGGATCCATCGGCGATGCGGCCCGCAACCGCAAGCCAACAACGTGAGCTGCAAAATGTGATTCAGAACGTCGACCGTGCCATTGTGCAGACATTCCAAACGCTCGACCCGCGACCGTTGTATAGCGTCTTCTCCGGACAAGCGCTCAGTACGCAACTATCGCAGCTCAATACGCTCATATCGAACGGTGCCTATGCGAAACACAATTTGCTCGCGCAGCGATTTGAGGAGATCTCCACGAATGCGAAAGGTGACCGCGCCGAAGTTCGCTATGTCGAGCGGTGGAATTCGTATTTCTTTTCTAGACTTAACGGTGCGTGCGTGAATCACTTCCACGACTTCGATCTACCGCAGACGGCGTTCCTCCAACGCAGCGTCGACGGTTGGAAGATCTATGCAACAACCCAGTACGCGGCGACGCCGACCCTAGTCCCCTGCGATTAAGCCCCAATGCAGATCGGCAAAGCGCGCGCCACCGTGACGCGCGCTTTGCCACTCCCCGCTGCATGCATTCCCTACGGCGCTACCGTACGGCGAATCGCAAGCCAAGCAGAAATCGATTAGTGCTGAAGAAATTGATGCCCTGATGTTCAATGAAGAGTTTGGGACGGCGTGACGCGCTGTTCGTGTCGCTCCCCAGATACGTGAGTCCGTAGGCGACATTGACACCGAACTCCGACTGGCGATCACCGCTCGCCGCGAGGAATCCGAGTCCAAGTCGGGCATGCGGTTGCAGCGTGGCCGTCTCACCTAACCGAAAAGACGGAAACTCGTACTGCGCTCCGGCTGCCAGTGAGAGCGACACGTGCGCACCTAAGCCAACCGCAAAGTCCGGCACAAAGCGCAACTGCTCGATACCGAACACCGAACCAGCATCCACCTGTACGCCGATCACCGGTTGATCAAAACCCGCAACGTACGCAGAGACCTTGCTGATCTGCGTAGGCGAAGCGTCGCTCGATCTGCGGGTGACAGGCTGCGACGTGGTCGGAACCATCATCGTCGCGGGCACGTCGATGACAACCGGCCGAGCATCTCGGCGGCGCAACGCCGCTTCCAGTGAATCGATTCGGTCGCGCAAGCTGCGCAGAATCGAGTCTGTCCCAACCGCAGGCACGGGTATCGTTGGCGCTGCAGGCGGCATCGACATGGGCATTTGCATCGGCATCGGCATCGGCATCGGCATCGGCTTCATCGAGTCCCGCACCGGCGGTGCTCCAGCCGCAGGGAACACCCGACTCGTACCGTCACCGTAACGCACGTACAGTTCACCAACGATCGGCACAGGGAGTGAGATCATCCGTGGTGCATCGTTCGTCCCTTGGCGAGAGTCCCGACCTGTGCTATCGCGAAAGCGCTCACGCGACGCCTCTCGCGACGCATCACGCGGGCTGCGTGCACTGTCGCGAGCCGAACGGTTGGCATTGCTACGGTCCTGGTAAATTGAATCGCGCATGAACGCGACATCGTGACGAGTCTCAGCCTCTGGCACACCCGCGCGCCGCGATCGTGCGATGTTGTAGGCGACACCGACCGTATACATCCAATTGTTGCTGAGCTGCTTGATCGTGGCGATGCTATCCAGTTGCTGCGGTCCACGTACGTAATCACGGGCCGCCACGTTCAGACGGAACGCATCGGAGAGACGTAGGCCAATACCACCGCCAAGAATGAGCGCCGTTTCATCAGCGCGCTTTCGACCAAGCGTATCGCGATACGCCGCGTCATAGTCGAGCCGTGCCGCACCAGCGATCAGGAAGGGAGCAATGCCGCGCGACGCGTTGAAATTGAACTGCGCCTCGGCACCGTAGCCGTTCATCAGCTGTACGCGCTTGAGGTCACTCGACCGGCCCTGCCAATAGAAGCCACGTAACCCGACGTAGTTGCCGACGTCGATGCCGGTCCGCACACCAACGAGCGACTGACGCGGCATCGACTTATCGTCGAACTCGAGCCTGCCCGCGAATGCTTCAACTGGAATAGACGCGAACGACCAGTGGTCGGCCGACGGATCGGCCTGTCCGAGGTCGCCGCCTACCGCAATCCCGAGCCCAGCGGTCAACACAAGATTGCTGCGTGTCGTACGTCCATCGCTCGCACCGGTTGCGCCGGTCGCTGAACTGCTCGGGCCGCCGAAGAGCGTGCCCGGCGCCAGTCGAAACATCGAATTCTCGAGCTTGATCATGCCGCGCACATTCGGCGTCGCGTCGATGTGAAAGCCGCCGCCGTACCGATAGGTGATCTGATCGATTGCGCGCGCACTGTCTGGCGCAAACCGAATGACGCCGGCCCCAACGGACGCGAACGGCGCAATGCGCCCCTGGCCGAGTCGGAGCGCGAGGTCGATGCCGTAGGTCGTTATGTCGGTCTTTGACGTTCGACCATGTACTGGCGCACCGAGCGTGAACGGCACGCTGTCGCGCGTGAGCCCGACGCCACCTTTCGTGTGGAAGAATCCACTCACGGAGACGAGCGAACCGAAATCCGCGCCGACACGCCCGCCCAGCAGCGTCGCGTCCGCAATACCGAGCGACTTATCCCACCACGTGTACTCGGCAGACGGCGCAAGCGTGTATCGGACACCTTGCGCAACGATCGTCGAGATTGGTGTGAACGCGCTGATGAGAACGAAGAGAGGAATCAGTGCACGAGTAACGCGTGCGCGTGACAAGAGATAGTGCATCGGATTTTGACTAGAGGGGGCGCTCGTGGAGCGCGCGTGAGCGAACGCAAGCGTCGCGGAGCTGGCCGCGGCACTAATAGGGCGCAGCCATAAGCTCCATCGGCACGTACTGTGCCACCTTCTCTAATGTCATGTCTAAACAGAGTCGTAATTCGAGTCTTTTAGGTGATGCCTGTCACGTCAAACCCGCGATGATGCGACAAGAGTGGCACGACGTTTGCTAGTTAGGGCGGCGCGATCAGTTCAAGATCGCCGTAAAGTCGACCTCAATACATGAGGCGGACGTTGTTCGCAGACTGTGTGATTCGGCGATGGCGTAGAGTTGGCATCGACGAATTCGCGCGTGCGTGTTTGCGGCACTATCGCATCTTATGTTGAGAAACACACCACGTCCGTGAACGGCGTAGCCGATAGGTCGCGCAGAGGGAGTACCGATGACTGCACCAACGCGTGATGAAGGAATCGAAGCGATCCGCGATATCATCAAAAGCATCCGCATTGCCATGCTGATTACCATTGACGAGCAGGGTCGACCGAAAGGACGCCCCATGGCGATTCAACAGGCGCCGTTCGACGGGACACTCTGGTTCTTCACTGCTGCGGATTCACCGAAAGTCGCAGACATCGTTCGGAACCGTCGAGTGAATGTCAGCTGCGCTTCGACGTCGGCGGAATCCTATTTGTCTATGAGCGGCGAAGCGGAAGTAGTGAATGATCGTTCGATGATTCACGAGCTATGGAGTCCATTTCTACGTCCGTGGTTTGACAGTGCAGATGATCCATCCATCCGTCTCCTGCGTGTGTCCGTCGACGAGGCCGAGTACTGGGACACGCCCGGAGGCAAAGTCGCCTCGCTGCTGCACCTCGCCAAAGCAGTCATCACGGGTACAGAAGGCAGTATGGGTAGCAACCATCAAACCGTTCGGCTCTAGCGCCGACTCGAGGTATGCCAGATGAGCAAGCTGTTGCGTGGCGTTGCAGCAGGATGGGGAGCCAAACAGTGGGGTGGTGGTTGTTTTAGCACGATTTTGATCTTCGTCGTGCTGTGGTGGTTTCTCGGACATTTCAACGTGTTCCGCTAACGCGTGCTAGAAGTACTCCACACGATTCGCCATGCGGTTTGGTGTTCATGGATACGAACGGCCAACGGTACGGCATGGGACTTGACGTTACGCACCGACGCGTCGCGCACCCGCGCGTGGATTTCACGACGGTCGCGCGCACAGTGAACTAGCGTCACCGGTGAAACTATTTCTCAGGAGCACCTTCAGATGAAATTCGAAACGCTTCAGGAACTTTACGTCGACGGATTGCGCGATCTCTACAGCGCAGAAGGACAGATCGTGAAAGCGCTACCTAAGCTGGAAAAGGGCGCTACAACCCAAGCAGTGAAGGATGCGTTCGCCGCTCACCTCGAGCAGACCAAGGAGCACATTGCGCGGCTCGTCCATATCTGCGAAGAGTTGAACGTCACCCCAAAGGGCAAACACTGCAAAGGCATGGAGGGTCTCGTTGCCGAAGGTGCAGAATTGCTCGGCGAAGATGCGGCGCCTGACGTGATGGACGCCGGGCTGATCTCGAGCGCACAGCACGTCGAGCACTACGAAATGGCCGGATACGGTACCGTTCGTACGTACGCACAGCTGCTCGGCTACACGGAGCACGCGAAGCTGCTTCAAACGACGCTCGACGAAGAACAAGCGACGGACCTGTTACTGACCGAAATTGCGCTGAGCGTCAACGTCGCCGCGATGCCAGAGGCCGAGCCGGACAACGCGTCATCAACGGTGAAGGGCGCTAAGCAGTCGAGTCGTACTCCCGTCAGCACCAAGTAGCGCGCTGGGCGCAGTGCTCGACAAGGCGGGCGACGGTGTCGATTCTTTTCGCGAGACTGATTGTTTGCGCGTGGTCGGCGACAGCATCATGATCCGACAGTCGCAGGATACGTTCGGAACTTTCGCGCGCTCTGGCAAAGCGGTCGGAGAAAAAGCGCTCGCGACGCTCAGTGATGACTGCGAGGGTGCACACGCGACGATGGTGCGGGAATTCAACGAGTTCGTCGCAGAGTTGTTCGTTGCACGGGTACATGCACACAGTCGTCAGGGACATCTCACGGCGCGAGTGCGTCAGCGGTCGCCGGCGTGTGAGTGACGGCGTGGTGCGTCGACCTCAGCTTACCTGCAGCACCCGCGAACGACGCGCGGTGCCACGAGAGGTCGGCGCACCACGGTATGTCGCACCACCGGCACATGTCGAAATCGACGTGTCTCTGAATTGCGTTGGTCAAAGTGAGCACTACCTAACTGAACGCCCCGTCATTCCACAATGCGCTGAGGCTCCGCTAAATACCGTACCCTCTAGGGAACATGCGTATCGCGACTTAGTTATCGCTCTGATGTCGGTCTCGCTGAAGCAGCCCATGGTGCCGCTTCAATTCCGGCGATTTCTTACGGTACGGAATCCGCACGCGAAATAGTCTCTGACAGCCGTGCCCAAGGAATACCGAGCACCGTGATCTGCGCGTAGTTGTCCAGTGCTCGTCCATTCGGGCGGACATAGAGCCATTGCTCCATGTACACCGCGCGCCGCAGGCGATAGCGCAAATGGAATAGACTGCCATTGGACTCAGCAGTGACCGGTCCTGTTGCGTCGCTGAGCGTCGCCGTGAAATGCTGCGCATCCACACGCCGAAGATTCCAGGTTCGCTGCTCGACCGTGCCGTTGCCGAACGTGATTGTCTGATCGAGGCGAAAATTCCCTCCGGTCTCCAGTACACCCATGCTCTTCACGCGCAGCGCGCGATCACTCCCCGTACGCTGTGTGAGCGTGCCCTGACCTTCGGTTCGTCCGCCAAAGAAGTGTGTCGGATCGAACGTTGGCTCGGCGATGATGGCCGGCCGCGTGGGAAATCGTGACAGGCATCCGGTAGCGCTCATAAGCACTGCGCAGCGCACAAGAGCGCGACGAAACCCACGGTTCATAGCAGCGCGTTGTTTAGTGTTTGGACGGGGGCACAGGCGTCGGCCACTGCCGATTGGACGCCTGCGCCTACGAGTTGCTGAACGACATCGTGCGCAACAATGGTGCCCGATTCGAGACCAGCATCAGCGCCGCGTTCTGTCGCGTTACCTACGACACCATCGCATCCGCCGCCTCGTCCAACCCGCGAAACCGCGCCGCCTGCTCCGCGGTGCGCCCGACTCGATTCGTCACCGATGGGTCCGCACCATGCGCGAGGAGGGCCTGCGTCACGGCGAGCGCTGCGTCCGCGTCATCGGGAAGACAGAACAGCGGTGTCGGATCATCGACACGGCGCAGCATGTGATTCGCCAGCGCGGGATCCGTTTGCAGGACCTCGCGAAGCCGCGCCACGCGTCCCGTTCGTGCAAGCGCTCGCACGTCGCGTGAAATCGGGGCGAAGCGTTCCGCGACCAGCGGCTTTCCCAGCACGCACGCCCAACTCATGGGTGTACCCTGCCACGTCTGCTCGCGTCGATCGACGTCGGCGCCTGCAGCCAGCAGTACATCGATCGTTTCGAGTGCGCCACCCTGCGTCGCGCGATGGAGCGCCGTGACACCAGCATGGTCCATGGCGTTTGCATTCGCGCCGAGGGCGAGTAAGAGCGACACGGCGTTGGTGGCACCGTGCATGGCGACGGTGAGCAGCGGCATCGTGCTCACAAGTAACGCGGGACTCGCGGTGACCATCGCACGTACGGTCGCGTCGCGTTCCGCGTCATCGCCAATCATCAGCGCCGCGATGAACGCGCGCTCGCCTTCGAGCGACTCCGCGTGCGCACCGTGTTGCGCGAGCAGCGCCGTCATCTCCGTGAAACCCGACAGACGCGCGAGCGTGTGAACCGGCTGCTTCGTGTAGCCGTGCAACGTGGTGGCGCTGGCGCCGTGTGCAAGTAACCACTCTGCGCGAGCGCGATGGTTGTTCGCGACGGCATTACCGAGCAGATAGTTGAGCGTACCAACCTTGATCGGCCCGTTGAGCGCCGGGCCGTCGATCGCCGACCAAAGTGCTGTGCGCCCCTGCCGCTCGCACTCGTCCCAGAGCAGTGCCGTCCAGGCAATGTCGTCGCGCACGATCGACGTGTTGTACAGCGCTTGTGTGTCGAACGGATCAGCTCCACGTGCGATGAGCAATGCGACGAGGGCATGCGCGTGCGGATGCGACGGTCG
>JBBQDB010000159.1:0-8892 GCA_038319245.1 Gemmatimonadales bacterium | reverse complement strand
GTGACGCTGCTCGCAGCATAAATGCGATCCAATTCCGTAAAGTGTGCCGGATTGTGCCGTCACGCTGCTCTAGATGGTACGGCGCGGCGTGTGGAGAAGGCTAGGGGCGTCTGCCGTACGGTGTCGTATGTCACGGCTTAGGCGGACTCTGCCACACGCACTTGTTTATCGCGGTTACGAGCTGCTCTCGAGTGCTTCGAGCGCGTTGATCTGCGCGATGGATTGATGCCGTGCACGTTCAATGCGTTCCATGCGTCGCTGAAACTGCCCCGTCGCGAACGTTACGAACGTCTCTGGCTCCAAACCAAAGGGAATGCGATCGGGTGGATAGGCCGAAAACGCTTCGTTGATAATCGCAATTGCTGACGGCAGCAATTCCTCCATGCGAGTTGTGATCGCATCCCACACGCTGTCTCCGTGTTCGGCAACCAGTCGCGAGAGGAGAAAGATGCCATACGCGAGATGACGGGATTCGTCTGCCTTGAGCAATGCCGCCACGCGCTGCATGCCGGGCATCAATCCGCGCGTGGTGAGCACGCGATGGTATGTGTGGTATCCGGTTTCTGCGAGCACACCTTCGACGATCATGTTGTATGTCGCAGATGCGCGCGCCTGTGCGATCGGAGACGCATCCGTGCGCAAGCGCCCCATCGCTCCAGGCAACTCGATCGCAAAGATCGTGTGGTAGCTCGGCGAGTGAAAGCGCGTCAGGTCCGAGTGCTCCTCAGCGACGTGATCGAAGAATCGCCGGAATGCTTCGACATGCTTCGCTTCTTCCCACAAGAAGCTCGTGAGATACAGCTGTTCTTCGAGACGTCCCTCCTGTGATATGACATCGAGCAGCGGCAGGATGTCGAGTGTTACGCACTCCTCGCCCGCCTGAAAGAGTGAGGTCAGTCGAAGCAGCATGTCCTGCTCGTCGGGCGCAAGCGTGAGCCAATCGGCACGGTCACGCGTAAAATCGATATCCGACGGATTCCACGTACCGAGACGTTTTGCCTTTTCCCAGAGTCGCATTGGGAACAGGTCGTAGCGCAAGCCAACGACGCTGGTGCTCTGCAAGGTGCGTGACGAAGGCGTCGAGGATGACATGCGCGGCGTCGGAGACCGATCAATAATCGGCGACTCAATAATGGATGTGGTGGCCAATACGGGTGTGCGATGAACTGTCTGCGCGACCTGCACCAGCGCGGATGCAGCGCTCACATGCGGCATCAACGCACCGATCGATCCCTTCTTGAGTTTCAGCTTTCCGCGCAGGAGCGCCATCGTCGGCGTGAGCTTCGCGCTCAGCAACGCGTTCCACACCGCGAGGTCGGTGGACATCACATACTGGGCGGCGGTGTAATCTTGCAGCGTCGCCATTCGAGCCGCACGACAATCGCCGCGGTGCAATTCGAGAAAGACGCCGCAGGTCATCGCGTCGGTGGTGATCGACGACGATGGTGCGTCGCTCCATTCGAGGATCACCGCTCCCTCCCATGCCTTTGCTGCCGCGCGATAGGTGTCACTCCCTCGCAGCGCCTCACCAAGTGCGACGGCCCATGATTTTGTGAACAAACCTTCTGTCATGCTATACTCCCGTTAAACGTGACCATTCGAAATGCTTACGCGTTTGAACTCGCACAGCGCATGCGCGCCGACTCATCTACCGATCAGAACGGCCCATTAGTGCGTGCTTGCGCCGAGCGCTCGCGTCATCTCGATCATGGTCTCGCGAAAGCCATTCCGCGTGAATAGCCGTTGCGCTCCCGCGTTGCGGGCTGCAGTCGACAACACCACGATCGGTGCACCCTGCACGGCCAGCGCCTCGAGCACTGCGTCCAGCAGCAACTGACCGGTGCCGTGTCCTCGATGTGCTTCTGCGACCACGATGTCGTACAGCACGCCTGCCGGTCCTCGAAGCGACATGTAGTCAATGCCTTCGACGCCGGCCCACGCGTAGCCCACGGCGATGTTGTCCAGCGTCGCGACGAGCAGCACCATGTTGGCTTCCTTGAATTGCGTGCCGAGGTACGCGCCGTACCCCGCTGCCGTGACGCTCGTTGGAGAGAGGAATCGTGTCTGGTCGAAGTCGTGATGTACGCGTACCAGTGCAGCGCCTAGTATGCCCATCGCCGGAAGATCTGCCGCTGTCGCGCGTCGGATGGTTAGGGTCGGCGACACAATCACTCGGTCGGTGCGTGCATGTACTGCTCGTCGCTTACGTGCTCCAACCATTCAACCGCTGTACCGTCGAGTGCTTCCTGAATCGCGAGATGCGTCATCGCGGTCGTGGGCGATGCTCCATGCCAATGCTTCTCGCCTGGCTCGATGCAGACGACGTCACCCGGTCGAATGGATTCGATGTCGCTACCGTCGCGTTGCACGAGCCCGTGACCCGCGGTGACGATCAGTACCTGGCCGAGTGGGTGCGTGTGCCAGGCCGTGCGTGCGCCGGGCTCGAACGTGACGGCGTTGCCGGCGGTACGCGCCGGTGCGACGGTGGCGAATTGCGGGTCGATCCGCACCGTTCCGGTGAACCACTCGCTGGGGCCTTTGGTCGACGGCTGAGCGCCGCTTCGTGAGATGCGCATCGGTGCTTGCGGTTGAGCGGTGATGGCGACGCTTTTCGGCGCGGCGTGTATGGGAGAACCACGTACTGTTGGCTGCTGAACGCTAATCTCGGTAGACGCGCACCGGCCCGCCCCTTGTTCCTCGAGGTTACGGCGCGGTATTTTCTTGTTGCGGACTCCGATGGGTTGCAGCGGGTCTGATGTTCCGCAGATGTGGTGTAGGTCGTATGAAAGGCAGCGGTCGGTGCTGGTCGTTGCGGGAGTAACTCAGTTGGTAGAGTATTTGCTTCCCAAGCAAAAGGTCGCGGGTTCGAGTCCCGTCTCCCGCTTATCGCAAGCTGTTGCGGCATAATCACATCGGGCGCCCCTCACCGGGGGCGCTCGTTGCGTTTGGGGCGGCGCTCGGCGGTGCCGCAGTCCGCCCGACACCGACGTTGCGGCCGCCGTTTCAATACTTCAAAGGGTCATATGATCGACGAAACCGAACGCGACCGCATCCGACGTATGCAGCGTCAGTGGGCCGAGCAGCGCGGACTGACAGTTGACGACTCGGGCAATGTCGCGAGCGTGGACGACAACCTTCGCGCCGCAATGTCCACGGCCACGTTGAAGTCATTTCGCGATGCTGCAAGCGCCGAGCTGGTGGACGGCAAGACCGGCTCCCCCGCCAAAATGCGCGCGCTCGCTGCGCCGTCCGCGTTAATCGTGAACACGTTCGACTACTGGACCGCACGCGATGCCACGCCCCTGCTTCATGCGTTTGACATTCCAGGCTCGGCGCAATCGTTGCGGCTAGAAATTCCGTTGTTCACGGGCTCCGCCGGCCTCCCGCCACATCTCGATGTGCTGCTCCGTCTCAACGACGGCTCACTGGTCGGTGTTGAATCGAAGTTCACCGAATGGATGGTGAAGAAGTCGAAGCAAGCGGCGAAGCTCAGCCCGTACTTCAGCGAGAGTCACGCCACGTCATATTGGTCTCGCGCCGGACTTACCGCGGCGCACCAACTCGCAAAGTCGATGCTCAACGACGACATCGTCTTTGAGGTACTCGACGTTCAGCAGTTGTTGAAGCACATGCTTGGGCTTGGGAAAGCTGCCGGCGGGAAACCATGGACGTTGTTGTATCTCTACTATGCTGGGGCGGGCGAGATTGCGACGATCCACGATGCGGAGATCGCGCGATTCAGTGCTGCTGTTGGCAACGAGGTGCAGTTCGTGTCGCTGACGTATCAGGGATTCTTCAAGTCGCTGTCAGCAGGCGCGGGTGAGCAACACGCGGAGTACTTCGGATACCTGCGCCAGCGGTATTTCGCGTAGGAGGCGTACGTACGGTCGGTTGGGTCCACGCACGCCCCCAGCCGATCACTTCCCGGGGTGATACGTGCGTTCCGTATGCCCAACTAACTGGTTCGGGTAGAAGTACACGTCGCGCAGACTCCCCGCCGCGTAGCGCGTGACCTGGTCGTTGAAGTGCGGTGACCCGACACGACCACTCTCGCCGCCAGCAGTCACGGCCTTGGCGCGCACACTGTCGCCGAATTCCACCACGGCGACGAAGCTGTTGCCCGCTACGCCATACCGCTTCTTCGTCTTCGGATAGGTCACCGCACTGAACGACGCGAGCGAACCCCATTGTCCCGTGGTGAAGGGCACTGCGAGACTCGGCTTCGCGTCGTCAAACCGATGCACGATGTCATCGGTCAGACGTTGAAACCGATTCACCTCGCCCCACGGTGTCTTCCATTGACCGAAGGCGGCCGTGAGTGAATCAGTTGCAGCCACGAACGCGTCGAGCTTGTCTGATGCATTCGACTTCTCACGCAGCGCGACATACGACGCGAGATCTTCGTTGTCGGACGCGCCAAGCACACGTCGCCAGAGTGCCTCGCCCCAGTACACCGCGAGCGTCGTCGGCACGGAGGTTGCGCTCCAACGAAGATCCCAGCCGCGCAGCGCACCGATCGGCTCGGCGAGTTTCGCCTTGCGTGCATCGCTGCTTGGCAATGCGTCGTACGCGGCCAATAGCGTCGGTACCAGTTCGGCAAATGCTGGTTGATAGCTATCAAACGCAGCGTCGCGCAAAGCGTCCAGCGTGAAGTCCTTTCGAGCACTCAGAACGCGCATCGCATGCACGCCGCGCTGATTCTCGCCCACCGATTCCATGTATCGCGGGAAGCGGTCGGCGCGGAGCGTGTTTGCACCGGCCGCAGAGAACGGCCAGTTGTTGGTGTTCTGGATGAATCCTGCCGCTGGATCCACGATGAGCGGTGACTCGTCGACTCCAAGCACACCGTGCCACTCGGTTGTCGTGTCCGCGCCGTCCACCGGCTTACTCCAGTCGAATCGCGGATCGCGCTTCGGAACGAAGTTGGCGTAGAACAGCGCGATATGCCCCGAGTCGTCCGCGAAGATCGTGTTGTTCGATGAATTCGTGTGCAGCTGCATCGTTTCTTTGAACGACGCCAAACCGCGCGCCTTTGTGCGCGAGTACGACTGCGTCAGCGCTTTCACCGGGTCCTGCATGAGTCGCGCAGCGATCCACTTACCGTTCGACTCGCGCACGATCGGCCCATGTGACGTACGATACGTCGTGAACGTCGTCGACTTCATACCCTCCGCAGTACGAAAGGGAATCGTGATCGCCGACATGCGCACGGCGCGCTGCTCATTCCCGTATCGATAGACGAAGCCGCTGTCTCGTTGCGACACCGTTTCGGCGTACTCGTCCTGATTGTCCGCGCCGCTCGACGTGTGCATCCATCCCGCATGCGCGTTGAACCCTTGGTAGATGAAAAACTGTCCCCACGTCGCGGCGCCGTACACGTTCAATCCTTCATCGCTCGTGACCTGCAACTCGGAGCGGAAGAAAAACGACGTGTGCGGATTGATGAGTAAGAGCGCGCGATGATTTACGGTGTTCGCTGGCGCGATCGCGAAACCGTTTGAGCCGGCGCGATCAAACTGTCGTACGGTCGATGCGAGTCCGACCTTCAGCGCCGCGCGCGTCGTGCCGCCGTAGAACGATTGGAGACTGTCCAGCGAGATCCGTTCGATGTCGCCACCGATGCTTCCTTCGCTGAAGGCGAGTGGCATCCACGGTTCGAAGTGCGCGAGGACTTCTGGTTTAACCTCTGGATGCATCCGCAGGTAGAAATTGAGACCATCGGCCCATGCGGTCATCAGCGTCTGCAGCCACGGCGGGCTCTCGGCGAAGTGCACCTGCAACGCCGTCGAGTCGATGAACAGCCGCATGCGCAAATCCTGCCAGACCGCAGCCTCACCATCCGCTTCGGCCGTGCGGCCGAGCGCGGTGAGATAGTTCCGCTCAATGCGGTGGAAGTCGTCTTCCGCCTGTGCGTAAATCATGCCGAACACGGCGTCGGCATCGGTGGGTCCGTGCACGTGCGCCACGCCCCAATCGTCGCGCACGATGGTGACTCGTTCCGCCCGCGCGCGCGAGCGCTCCACCGCCGGATCAGTCGTGCGCGCCGAGCATCCGATTGATAGCGCCAAGGCGAGGGGTAGCACGATCGCAGCGAGCTGCCGGGCAGGGAGACGGACTGTGAGCGACATGATTATTGATTGGTGGCAACGTGTCGAGCGTACGGAGCTGGATGTTTCCGGTACTCTCACCTGTCCCCGGAACTGCGAATATGAACAGTTGCCGCCGTCTGTCTACCGAAAGGTCGCGATCTCGGCGAGCGGCTTGCGCGATAGGTCCGGCACGACGGCATCAGGGGCTGGATACCCAGCCACCACCAGCATGATCGCGCGCTCGTTGTCCGGACGCTCCAACACTTTGTTCAGAAAACCCATCGGATTCGGCGTATGGGTGAGCGTCGCGAGTCCCGCCGTGTGTAGCGCGGCAAGTAAAAAGCCGGTCGCGATGCCGACAGACTCCATCACGTAGTAATGCGCCTGCCGCGCCCCGGCAGGGGTCCGTCCATAACGTGCCGCAAAGATTGCAATCAAGTACGGCGCCGTCTCGAGATACGCTTTGTGGGCGTCGGTGCCGAGTGGGGCAAGTGCCGCCAACCATTCGGCGGGTGCCGTCGCGTAAAACTCGGCTTCCGCTCCTTCAGCGGCTTCGCGAATGGCATGTTTCACCACCGGATCACTGACAACGACAAAATGCCACGGCTGTTGGTGCGCGCCGCTCGGCGCAGTACCCGCAGCTTCCAGGCAAGCTTCGATCACTGCTCGCGGCACCGGTCGATCGCTGAACTGGCGCACTGTACGTCGACGCTGCAATTCATCAGCGAACGCACGGCTGCGGTCGAGCATCTCTTGCACCGGATATTCACGGAATGATCGAAGCGGCACAAATCCAGGTTGTTTTGTCGCGTCTGACATCACATTGGGCGCGGAAGGTTGTACGTTCGCGGGAGTCACTCAGATACCAATCAATATCGACCCCTAAGCGCGCGTCCGCGCGGCGATCTTCCTATTGCTCCGCCTGACGGCGACCTGGATATCGGCAGCGTGGCCTACCCTAACCTGAACTGCTCATGTGGCACGACCTCGGTCCGATCGAAGAATTCACGCGCAAGCCGTTGACGGCGGCGACCATCGGCTCGCTCAAGGTGGTGGTGACGTATCAGGACGGCGCGTTTGGCGTGCTCTCGGGCGTTTGCAACCATGCTGGTGGGCCGCTGGCCGACGGTCGGCTCGACGGCGAGTACGTGGTCTGCCCGTGGCACAATTGGAAGTACCATTGTCGCACGGGGCAGGGAGAACCAGGCTACGAAATCGATGCGGTGCCGCGCTACGATGTGAAGGTGGAGGGAGGACGTCTGTTGGCGAGCAGCGAGCCGGCGACCAAACGCTCGCGCGGCGATCATCCCGCGCACCCATTGGCGCGCAAGGTTGAGCGTGCGCCCGGACCAGTGCGAGTGGTCGGCATCTCGACGACGAACATGGACCTCGCGAACCCGCGCTTCTCGACGAGTGATGCCTTACTCGCCGACGCGATAGGGGCCGCGGCTGAACTCGGGGCAGAGACGCAGACGATTCGGTTGGCTGAGCTCAAGTTCCGCCCGTGCGAGGGCTACTACTCCAAAAGTGCGCGCGCCTGCACATGGCCGTGTTCGATCACGCAGATGGACCCTGAAGACCAGCTCGATCGGGTCTACGAGGCCTTCGTGCACTGGGCGGACGTGATCTTGCTGGCGACACCAATTCGTTGGGGAAACTCTGGCTCGCTGTACTACCGGATGGTGGAACGGCTCAACTGCGTGCAGAACCAAGTGACGATCGCGAATCGGGTGTTGATGCGGAACAAGGTCGCGGGGTTCATCATCACCGGTGGGCAGGACAACGTGCAGGCGGTGGCGGGACAATTGCTGGGGTTCTTTGCCGAGATCGGATGTCAGTTCCCCCAGTTCCCATACATCGCGCACTCTCGCGGTTGGAGCGCGGAGGACATGGAGCGCAACATCGAAGTCGTGCAACGGAGCGAAGAGCTACGCGAGTCTGCTCGTAGCCTCGCTGCGCGCGCGATCGATCAGGCACAGCTACTCCTCGATCATGCAGGCGCTTCGCATGCGCTCACGCGCGGCGGCCGCAAGGCGCACCATCTCGTACTCGAGGAGCTCGGTGCGGACTAGCTCGTCACCAAGCGACGTGCGGCGGCAACGGCGGAGTTGAGGAAGGCAGCGATCTGTGATGCCTGCGCGCTAGCATCGAATGCCCAGTGTGACGCAGGCAGCACCGCACCGATCCATCCTTCCGTGTGCCATCGACCGTCGCCGTCCAATCGGTCGGTCAGCTGCGAAATCGCAGGCTGAGGATACACGTTCACGTAGTAGTACGGCTCGTCATAGGAACCGTCGCCGGGCGAGAGCCCGACCGACGAGCTGCGCCCGGCGGCAAACGTCACGAGCGTGGCGATGTCGAAGTGGTGCGGCCAGCAGCGCACCTCGGTTGCATTCGCCTCGCGCGCACGCAGCGCGCCAAGTGCGACGGCTGCTCCGCGGTACGCGGCGTCGAGCGCGCCGAACGCTGCGCGGTCTGCACTGTCGAAGTTCGCGCCATTTTCCACGGAGTGCGGCGGCAGCGCGTAGTGCCGACGTTGCGTATACAGGCTCGCATCGAGTCCGAGCGAGGCCAGCGCAGATCGGATCGCGTTGTCGACGTCGGCGATGCTTAATCCGTGGAGCGGCACACGCTCGCGAACGATGTACGCGTCTGCCGATTTGTGTCCGGGCGCGCCAGCGGTGAGCACGAGCAGCGTGAGATCGTGCACTCGTACACCGACACGGATGGCGTCCGCGCCGACAGGCTGCGACAGCAACGCGCCAAGAGGTGCATCCCAATGGAGCGTCGTGTGTGCGTCGTC
>JBBQDB010000158.1:0-8896 GCA_038319245.1 Gemmatimonadales bacterium | reverse complement strand
ATGTTCTGACCGTCTGTGATGATCGTCCCCGCCTTCGACGCCGCATACACCTGGTCGAGGTTTGGCCGCACAAATTCCGGCACTCGGCCCATCGGAACGCGTACGCGCACACCAGCGAGTGCGCGCGGCGCGACAAGCGTTACCGCTATTACATGCATCGCGAGGCTCCGTGTTATGAACGCATTCACGGAGTGTAGCGTCGCGTTTCCGGGGTTGCAAAGCGCCTGTCCGCGCGCGTAACCAGCGTCAATCGCGTGGTGCGTCGTGCTGGACGATTTACGAGTGAAGCCGTTGGAGCAGCGGACTACGAATAGCGCCGAGGTCAGACCTCTATTGACACTTGACGACACCCTCGACCACGGCCGGCGCCACCGCGGCCGCGCCACCGTAGAACACCGCGCAGGTGACGCCCACCGCCTGCGGGTGGGTCGCGGTCGCTGACCATCCGCCGCCGGTCGCCTCGCCGATCGTCAGGTTCACCCCGCTTGAGAGCGTGACATTCATCGCGCCCAGCGCCGACGTGTACGTCTCGTTGTAGTAGAAGTAGTTCTCTTCGGCAGACGACAAATTACGCAGATCGCTCTTCATGGCAGTGATCTGCGCTTTGCCTTTCGTATCGGAGAACTTCGGGATCGCGATCGCGGCCAAAATGCCGATGATCACCACCACGATCAGTAGCTCGATGAGCGTAAAGCCGCGTGCCTGACGATGTGAACGCATACGTACTCCTCGAAGGTCGGCCGGGACCCTGACCGTGTCGGTACACAGACAGGGGACTTCGCTGACGACGCTCGTCAGCGACTGCCTTTCGGAAGATCACAAAGGCAAGCTCGGTGCCGTAGCGCACATTGTCAGCTAAACCGTTGGCATTGAATCATTTGCAAATTCATGTGATCAATCCCGTACCGGCACGCCCGTCGCGCGACGGGGCGGTTCGTGCAGGATGCACGAACCGCCCCGTTTCACCACCGGCTCCGCGAGTTACGCATCGATCCACGCGCGCGCGCCCGGTACTACGACTTGGCAGCCACCCAATTGTCACCAACTCCCATCTCCACGAGCAGCGGGACATCGAGCGACGCGGCACCCTCCATCTCGCGTTTTACCAGCGCACGCAGCGTCACCTCTTCCTCGGGCGGCAATTCAAAAATCAGTTCGTCGTGCACCTGGAGCAGCATGCGCGAGCGAAAGTGTCCGGCCTCGAGCGCATCCTGAATGCGGATCATCGCGACCTTGATGAGGTCTGCCGCAGACCCTTGGATGGGCGCATTGGCCGCCACACGCTCACCAAACGCGCGCATGTTGAAGTTGCGCTCCTTGAGCTCGGGGATGTAGCGACGCCGCTTGAACAGCGTCTCCACGTATCCCTTTTGCTTCGCCACCACGACGCACTGCTCAAGAAACGCCTTCACGCCGGCAAAGCGCTCGAAATACGTATCGATGAACGCCTTCGCTTCCGCGTGCGTGATCTTGAGTTGACGTGACAGCGCGTGCGCACCCTGCCCATAAATTGTCGCAAAGTTGATCGTCTTCGCGCGCGCACGCATCTCACTCGTGACCTCCGCGACATCAACACCAAAAATCACGGCCGCCGTCTGCTTGTGAATGTCACCACCCGCCTTGAACGCCGAGACGAATGCGGGATCACCCGATAAATGCGCGAGCAAACGAAGTTCGATTTGCGAATAGTCGGCAGACAATAACTTCCATCCCGCACGCGGCACGAAGCCGCGACGAATCTCGCGACCAAGTTCTCGACGATTAGGAATGTTCTGCAAATTCGGATCGGTGCTCGACAACCGACCAGTCGCAGCGACGGTCTGATTGAACGACGTGTGCAAACGATGGTCGCGTGGATGCACAAGCTTGGGCAACGCATCGATGTACGTGCCTTCGAGCTTGAAAATCTCGCGATACTCCATCAATAACGTCGGCAACGTGTGCCCTTCTTCCGCAAGTTCCTGCAACACACTTGCGTCGGTACTCGGACCCGTCGCGGTTTTCTTCTTCACCGGCAACCCAAGCTTCTCGAACAGAATCACCCGCAGCTGCGGATTGGAGTTGATGTTGAACTCTTCACCAGCCGCATCCCAAATCTCGCGCTCCACACGCTCACGCTCGGCCTTGAATCGCGTCTTGAGCGACATGAACCAATCGAGATCGATCGCAATCCCTTCCCACTCCATATCCGCCAACACCGCGACCAACGGCACTTCGATCCGCGCCAGCAAATCCAGCATGTCATACTCGGCGAGCTTGGGCTCGAAAATCTCGTGCAAACGCATCGTCACATCGACATCTTCGCACGAGTAGTCGCGCGCTGCGTCAACCGGAACCACATCGAACGGCAGCTGCGCACGTCCCTTGCCGCACAGCGCATCGTACGCCGTCATCGTGTGGCCCAAAAATTCAAGCGCCAGCCCATCGAGTCCGTGTGAGCGACGCCCCGGATCAAGCACGTAGCTCGCGAGCATCGTGTCGAAGGCCAACCCGCCGAGTGTGATGCCGGCCGTGCGCAGCACGAGGACGTCGTACTTGGCGTTCTGCGCCATCTTTTTCACGGCGCTGTCTTCGAGCATCGCGCGCAACGGCGCCATGTCGTCCGACGCAAAAGCCGGCAAGTTGACCGGTGCCTCCACGCCAGCGCTGATGCGCTTGCCGGCAATGCCCGCGTCGCCCGAAAGCAGTGCAAGATTACCGTCGCCGTTGTCGAGACGGTGCGCAAACGGCAGGTAGTATGCTTCGCCGGGCGCAACCGCGATGGACAGACCGACCAACATCGCACGCAACGCATCGACTCCCGGTGGCGCACCCGGCTCGTTCACCGTTTCGGTATCGATCGCGATGCACGGCACTTCACGTATGCGCGCAAGCAGTGCGTGCAGTGATTCGAGCGTGTCGACGGTGCGATAGTGCGCACCCACCAATACGGGCACACCGCTTGCGCTCACCTGTACATCCGGCGCACCCGGACGTGAGGGCGAAAAACCAGCGCTCGTGTTGCTCGAGGTGCTCGCGTCTGTCGGGGTCGTCTCGAACAACGACGGATTCGCGCCTGCACTGCCACTCGCATGCGACGCCGCAGCACTCGACGGGTTCGTCGATGCACTGTCTGACGCCGGCCCCAAGTCCTTGAGCATCGAGTTGAACTCGAGCTCGAGAAACAGATGCCGCAACGCTTGCACATCCGGCTGTCCGACCTGCAACGCCTGCGTGTCGAAGGGGACGGGCACATCCAAGCGAATCGTCACCAATTGCTTCGACAAGCGCGCCGTGTCTGCGAGTTCGAGCAGCGCTTCACGCGGTCGCTTTTTCGTCACCTCACTCGCGTGCGCCAAAATGTCTTCGAGCGCACCGAACTGGTTGATCAATTCGATCGCGGTCTTCTCACCGATGCCTTTCACGCCGGGCACGTTATCCGACGTGTCGCCAACCATCGCGAGATAATCAATGACGCGTTCCGGCGGCACACCCAATCGATCGTTCGCATTCTCCATGCCCACCCACGACTCTTCGACACTCGCCGGCCCACCGCGACCGGGATTGAGCAGCCACACGCCTGGGCGCACGAGCTGTTGAAAGTCCTTGTCGCCCGATACGATCACGACGTTGTAGCCGGCATCGACGCCGAGTCGCGCGAGCGTGCCAATCACATCGTCAGCTTCAAAGCCAGGCACTGCGAGGACGGGAACGTCGTACGCCTTGAGCAGCTGCTCGATACGCATCAGTCCCTGATCAAAATCCGCCTGCAGTTCGTCGGTCAGCTTTTCGCGCGTTGCCTTGTAGTCGGGATATAAGTCGTCGCGAAACGTCGCACCCGAATCGTGCACCCACCCCAACAGCTCGGGCTTATGCGTCGCGAGTAATCGCTTGAGAAAATTCGCGACACCCCACGCGGCCGACGTATTCTCGCCTCGGCTCGTATTGAGCGGGCGCGTGAGCAGGGCAAAAAAGGCGCGGTAAATCAGCGCATAGCCGTCGATCAGAAACAGACGCGGCGCGGTAGGACGAACGACATCACTCACGTTGGGCGGGGCACAGTGTTCGGCGACAAGACGCGCAGAGAAAACGGCACCGGCGAAAGATCACACTCCGGTGCCGCGCGTGCAGCGTCGTCGCCCTGCCAACGACCGGCAGTCTACGGTCGCTGCGCCATCCGCCGACGAATCGCGTTCTGCAGGTCCGACATTCCCTGCGGGCTCAGACGCCAGCGGCCAAAGCCCGACTGGTCAAGAAAGACCAACTGCAACCGCAGCTCGCGGTATTCCCACACCTGCTGCCGCACCCGCGCATTCGGGTCGTTGGCGCCCGAGTCGTAGATGTTGTCCGGATCGCCCAAGCCGACAAACGCGATGCCGCGATCCGAGAGCCAGCCGTTCTGTCCATCATCTCGGAATCGGACGTTGGCGTTGCGGATGCGGGCGAAATAGTCGCGCAACCCTTCGTGCTCCGGCGTCGCCGGCAACGGGTCAGTGTCCTTCAGGAACTTCGACCACACCTCGGCGCGCTGCGACGGCGAGGCATCACGCAGCGTGCGCAACCGATCGGCCGTGGTGAAATAGCGCAGGTACGACAGCATCTCTTCGAACGTCGAGATCGGCAGGTCATCGCCCAAGCTGACCAGAATGCGCGTGCGTGCCGTGTCTGCCTTCCCGAGCGCGCTCACCTCGAGCGTCGTCACGCCGATCCCCATGCGCGACACCGGAATTCCGGTCGTTACATCACGCGCCGATCCGCGCGCGACAAGGTCGATGTTCTTCTCCCACATCACTTGGTCGCCTTCGCCGATCAGGCGCGCATGGACCACGGTGGGCGCATCAGCTCCGACCGCTTCGATGTAGACCGGCAATACCGAGTCGAGCCCAAAGGTGACGGTGCTGCGCGGCCGGGCGAGCAGTCGTGGAATGGAGTCGGTGCCCGCGCGCGGAATCGCCTCGTACACGGGAATGATCGATCCGATAGCGCCCGGCAAAAGCTTGGGCACCGTAATCGACACTTCTTCCGACGCCGTACGAATGCTCGACTCGTCTTTCACCGCGATGGCCAGCGTGTAGCGCCCCGGCGCGATGCGCAGAAACTGCTGCCAGATCACGCTTTCATCAGTACGGGACGTTTCACGGAACGTCGGGACGCGAACGGTTTCTTTGGCTTCGATCTGGCGAAGCACCGTTTGCCCCTGCCGCAGCTCAACGCGCACGGTGTAGTTGGCGGTGTAGCGTTCGCCCTCACGCCCGAAGCCCAACGCCCGCGACGGCATCGACAGGGCAACCAGCGTCAACGTGCTGTCTGGCGTTGGTGACTGCAGGAAGGAGACGGACGAGACGAACGGAATCGCGCCCGCGCCAGCCAATAGCCCCATGCTGCGATACAGCCGCTGCATGTCGACGGCCATGTTTTGCCCGTTGTTGGCGGCCGGGGCCCCGGCACCGCCACTGCGCACCGGCGCGCGCGGCGCTGGCTGGCTGACGGATCGGTTGCTGGAGCACGCCGCCAGCGCCGTGAGCAGCGAAAGCGCGGCCAGTGCGGCAGCACAGGACGACTGTAACGACGGATGCCTGTTCGCATGCGTGTTCGAACAACGGGCGACGGCGGGACGAGCGGACGCGCGCACAGGGCGGGACTCGCGAAACGGGGAACGAAGGACCGGCTGAGCTGCAAACGACAGTTCCGTGTGCGTAAGCGACGCAGACTGCGTCGGACACGGGTGCAGCATGCCGCAGGAGTCTCTCGGCTGGAAAAAGAAGCAGTCACAGTGTTGTTTCGGAATTAGCGGTGCAACTGTCTTGCACGCGCATGCTGAACAGCGTTACGTTCGCCCTGTGCCCATCGAGACGATAGTCGGAACGACGCTGGCTGGCTACACGGTGCGGGGAAAGGTCGGCGAAGGTGGTACTTCGACGGTTTTTCGCGCCGACCATGCCCAGCACGGAACTGTTGCATTGAAAGTGCTGCGCGAAAAGCTGCAGCATGACAAAACCGCCGTCGCGCGATTCCTGCGCGAAGCGCAGTTCGGCGCACGAGTACAACACCCGAACATCATTCGCACCCTAGACTACGGGCAGTCGGATGGTGATCGGTACTACCTCGCGATCGAGTGGGCCTCGGGGGAGATACTCGACAAACACGCCGAGCGTTCCGGTCCGCTTCCGTCAAAGGAAGTGGCCGAGATCATGGCGCAGATCTGTGGCGCCGTGCAGGCCGCCCACGACGCCGGAATCGTGCATCGTGATCTGAAGCCGGAAAACGTCATGTACGATCCAGCCACGCATCACGTGAAGCTGCTCGACTTCGGCATTGCCGCCGATACCGACGCGGCCCCGGATCAGCGCCTCACGCGCGCCGGCTTTTTCGTCGGTACGCTCATGTACGTGGCGCCGGAAGCGTTGTCTGGCGAACTCGTCGGGCCAGCAGCTGACCAGTATTCGCTCGCGACGATCGCGTACTTCCTGCTGACGGGCACGCTGCCGTACACGGGCAAGTCGCCGCGCGAACTGTTCTCGCAGTTGCTCACCCAGCCGCCCACGCCGCTCAACAAGGCCAAGCCGAATCTCACATTTCCGGCGCAGGTCGAGACGGTCATCATGAAAGCGCTGTCCAAGCAGCCTGGCGACCGCTACCCGTCGGTCTCCGCCTTCTCCGACGCGTTTTCAGCAGCCGCACTCTCCGCTCCCGCTGCCGCTCCGACCACCGAGCCTCCAGCCGACGGAAAATCCGGACTGTTTGGCAAGATGAAGGGACTCTTTGGCCGCTGATTCAGCACACGAACAGCTAATCGCCCTGCTGGCCGAACGTTCGGCCAAGCGGGGCGATTTCGTCTTGGCATCCGGACGTCGATCGACCCTTTACGTCGATTGCCGGATGACCACCATGAGCCCGGAAGGACAGCTCCTCATTGGGCGGATCGGGCTTGCGACACTCCGGTCGAGCAATTGGCCGATCGACTCGGTCGGTGGCCTCACACTCGGCGCCGACCCGATCTCGTACGCCATTGCCCACGCCAGCGCCCTGGAGCAGGAACAAGGGCTCGGTGGGCTTGTCCGCGCCTTCACGGTCCGCAAGGAAGCCAAGCAGCACGGCACCGGCCGGCTCATCGAAGGACCATTCGTAGACGGCGACAACGTTGTCGTCGTCGAGGACGTGATCACGACCGGGGGATCGGCCCTCAAAGCGGTCGAGGCGGTACGTGCGGCCGGCGGCACGGTACTCGGGGTGCTGGCCTTGGTGGACCGCGAAGAAGGCGGCCGAGAGGCGCTGGAAGCAGCTGGTCTCAAGGTGCTCACGCTGGTCCGAGCGAGCGAACTACCGATCTAATCGGTTTGAGTGGCGGCAAGACCGAGGCCACGGACTGCTGGAGCGGCTGACCGGCCGCTCGTCTCCGATACGCAGATGCCCCTTCGCGCGTCCTCATGGGAAGCCCTCTCCCAGACCAGGACGCCGTGCCGCCAGTACTGTCGCCGCCCACATCGTCGCACACGTCGTCGCATACGTCGCCGAGCTACCGGACGCCGATCGATTCCGTGCAGGCCCTTCACGACGAAGAGCGTGCCAAGGACGTCGCGACGTTTCGCGTCGCGTCACGTCGCCGCTTCTGGAGCACGATCTTCATCGCGGGCGTCCTGATCGCCGGCATGCGACTAGGCCTGGCTGACGTCTCGCTGACGGCGGTGATTACGATGTTCTGCGCAGCGATCGCGGCCAACTGGATCTTCTCAGCTGTTGGCGCGAAGCCTTCATGGTATCGCTGGTGGCTGCGCCATGTGTTCGCAGTATTCGACACGATACTGATCAGCAGTGTGGTCTACCTTTTCGGTTCTCCGGTGCTCGTGTTGGCGTATATCCTGGCCATTGTCCCGTACTCGTTCGATCGCGGGCCGGCACTGGGCTATGTGACAACGCTCTCGTCAACGATCGGTTTTCTCGTTGCCAGTTGGGGCTTCGCGCAGGCTCGTCCGGCCGACGCCGCACCGTGGCCGCAGGTACTGCTCGCCGCGGTGTTGCTGCTGGTGGTGTCGCAACAAGTGATTCAAATGCCGTCGCGCCTTATCACGAGAATTCGTCGCACTCGCGAACGCATGGCGCAGGTGGAGCGGGGCGATCTGCACGCGCGCGCCGATGCGCGACACGCCGACGAACTCGGGTTTCTCGAACGCAGCTACAATCGTATGCTCGACGATCTCACATCGGTGATCGAGACGATGCAGCAGGAATCGGACGAGTTGGCCGCGGTCGCGGTGCAAGTATACGGCTCGGCGAGTGTCCTCCAACGTCGCGCTGGCGACGTCACGTCGGGTACTCGCGCGCTGCACGATGAAATCGCTGAGCAACGGGACCGTGCCGGCAGTGGGGTGCAGGCGGGCGATCGTGCACGTGCGACGGCAGATACCACGCGTGCGAAAGCCGATGCCACCGCGCAAGACGCACATCTCGTTGATCAGTCGGCATCCCACAGTCGTGAAGCGATCGAGCGCGCCGCACAAACGCTGCTTCGTGTCGGTCAGGACGTTGAACGGACGGCCGAACGCGTCCGACTACTGGGTCCCGCGTCCGAACGAGTCGGCGATTTTGTCGCTACGATGTCTCGGATCGCGCGGCAAACCAACTTGCTCGCACTCAACGCCGCAATCGAGGCCTCGCGCGCTGGGGAGCACGGGGTGGGCTTTGCGGTCGTCGCCGAAGAGATCCGCAAGTTGGCGAGCGAGAGTGCACTCGCATCCAAGGTGATTGCAACAACGGTGCAACGTGTCCGCGATGACATCGACGGCGCGGTGGACGCGATGGATGTCACCGCGCACGAAGTCGTCGGTGCCGGTACAATCGCTCGCGAAGCCACGAGCGCACTCGGTGCGATGGTCGAAGGCATCTCACGCATAGCCGTGCAGAGTACAGATGTCGCTGC
>JBBQDB010000157.1:0-9237 GCA_038319245.1 Gemmatimonadales bacterium | reverse complement strand
ACGAACACGCACCCACTCTGCTGCGCCAGCACGTCAGCAAAAATCCCCGACGGCTGCATGATGATGCCAGGGATGAGCATCGTGAGCGCCTTCGCGCGCGCCTCCGGCTGCGGCAGCTTGTCCTCTTTCATCACCATGCGCACGCAACCGCCGAACGCCATGTTGCACGCAAGCACGACCACACCACGCGCGATCTGCTGCTCGAGCATGTAAACATCAGACGGCTTTGCTTTCTCGCCCTCGGCCAGTGGCAATGAGAGCGCCGGATTCTTGTCTGTCTTCTTATCGTTGCCGTCTCTCACCTTGTTGCGCTTGCCGACCTTGTACTCATCCCAGAACGCCTGATTCATGGCGAGGATGATGCCTTCGTGTCGGAGCACGATCACCGCCGATAAGTCTGCGGGTGTGGCCTTGAGCACGTCCGTGTACTGCTTCGCCCAGATGCCTGCGCGGAAGACGCCCGCGCCGCTCGCGACGCCCGGCACGTCAAACACGGCCTTGTGTTTGCCGGTGAGCTTCGCCGTCCACGACGTATCGAATTCCGGATCGGCAAGCGCGGGCAGATCGGCAAATTCGTCGAAGCGCACAGGACTCGACAACTCCGTGACCTCGCGAGACACAGACTCCGCATGAAGCAGCGACGGGAGCGCGGTGGCAGACGCAGCGCCGAGCGCGAGGCGCTGGAGGAATTCACGACGGTGGGTGGGCATGGTCGCTCCAGAATTACGGTGGGAGTAGACGGCTGCGAGGTAAACGACGACACGACACACGAGCCAGCGCTGTATTCAACGCGCGCGCGGGTCGCTGAACTACACGGGCGCCTTCTTCACCCGCGGACTGTACTTCTCCAGATCCCGACCGAGCAATAGCGTCGCCATCACCAGCGTCGCGCTCACGAAGAACGGTGTCGCCTTGCCGGCGTATTCGAATAGCGCGCCGAACAAGACCGGAAAACCGACGCGCGTAATGCCGCCAAATGTCTGCTGCACCCCCATGTACAGCCCACGCTCACTACTGCTCACCACACGCGACAACATCGCGGTGACGCACGGGAAGGTGAACGCGGTGCCGAGTGGCAGCAGGCCAACGGCGATGGCCAGCATCACATAGTTCTGCGACAGCGCGATGCCCAAGAGCCCAAGGCCGAGGAAAACGATTCCCCAGCGACTGAGTTTTGGCTCGCCGACATTGTCCACCAGTTTACCCAAGAGCACCGCGCGAACGAACACGCTCAGTACGCCGATGTAGCCGAAGAAATAGCCGATGCGATCCGGACCGACGTCGAACTTGTAATTGAGGAAGAGCGCAAGAATCGACGTCGTCCCTTGAAAAGCGCCGATGGCGATGGCGTAAATCAAAATGAGTCGCGAGGCCGGCTCGTCGGGATGACTGACCACGCGCATTACCGCTTCGCGACTGCTCTTGTTCTTGGGTTTCGAGCCGTCGGCATTTAACGCCTGCTTGCCGCCTGGTTTACGAATCTCCGTCAGATACCGACTCGCGAAGCCAACGTTCAGCACGCACAGCGTCGCTGCGAACAACCCCGGCACGTGCACGCCCCAGTGCTGTACCCAACTGCCGATCACGGGGCCCAAGGCGACACCGGCATTGGTCGCGGCACTCAGCCATCCGAGTGACTTTGCCCGATCTTCCGGCTTGGTCGCATCGGCGACATAGGCTTGAATGACGCTGACCGTGCCACCACCCGCGCCCTGGACGATGCGCGAGAGGAACAACAACCACAGACTGTCCGAGTAGGCGAAGACGACATACGCGATGGCGCTCGCCGTCAGCCCCACCATCAATGCGGGACGCCGGCCGTACTTGTCGCTGAAACGACCCCAATAGGGCGCGCTGATCAGCTGCGCAACGCTGAAGGCACTCACCAGCAGTCCGACGATCAAGCCGCCGGCGCCCAAGCTCTTCGCGTAGAACGGCAGTAGCGGGAGAATCATCAACAAGCCGAGCATGTCGATGAATGCCGTGATCATCAGCACGGCGAGCTTTCCGAACGTGCTTTTACCTCCGTCCGCAGTCGGATGTTCGCCGGTATGTGTCACCGGAACGGGTTCGCGTGGTGGCGCGGTCATTCCGTTTTGCCGAGGGCTGCAGGAGCAACCGAGCGTCCAACGACGCCGGCCAACGCAATGATCGTGAGCACGTACGGAATCATCTCGACAAACTGACTTGGTATGAGTTGGGCGCCCTGCAACTGGATTTGCAGCGTTTCCGCGCCCGCGAACAGGATGCATGCGACGGCCACACGCATCGGCTCCCATCGACCGAAAATCACCGCGGCCAGCGCGATGAATCCGCGCCCCGCGGTCATGCTGTCACTGAACTGATGCTGATCAAGCGCGAGATAAGCGCCACCAAACGACGCGAGCGAACCCGCAATCAGTAGTCCCTTCAAACGCAACGGCACGACCGCGACACCGAGTGACGCGGCGGCTTCGGGCTTCTCGCCGACGGCGCGCGCGCGCAAGCCAAAGGGCGTGCGATAAAGCAGCCAAGAGAGCGCGGGTAACGCCACGATCCCGATCCACACGACCGGATTCGCAAACGATGCGAGCATCGCATTCCCCGACACGTCGCCACCGAAGCCAGCCACGCGCGGCGAATTACTCGCGCTGTCGAAGACCAATCGCAAAAAGAATCGTGTCGCGCCCACCGCCAACAAGTTGAGTGCAACACCGACAACGACCTGATTGGCGCGGAATCGTAACGTTGCCACCGCCAGCACGCTCGTGAGTACGAGACCAGCAGCCAACGCGCCCAACAGGCCAAACCACGCGCTGTGCCCGTAATAGCTCCCCAGCGCAGCGCCAAACGCGCCGGACAGCATCAGCCCTTCGAGACCGAGCGCGATGATTCCCACGCGCTCCGACATCACGCCGCCCGCCGCCGCGAGCAGGTACGGAATCGCGATGCGAATGGTCTGGAGGACAAAGCTCAACGCGCTCATGTCGCGCTCGACTTGCGTGTCGCCAGCGTCGCGGCTGACGCTACTGCGGCCCGCAGCTGCTTCTGCACTTCAGGCACCGCCGTCGCCACCGCGAGAATCACCACTGCCGTTAAAATATCGGTCAGCTGCTTGGGCACCAACGCGTTTACGGCGAGTCCGCCCTGCGACAGCGTCGCAAAGAGCAACGCGGCCAACAAAATTCCTAACGGGTGATTGCGACCCACAAGCGCGACCGCGATCCCCAAAAAGCCCGCACCGCCGGCAAAGCCTTCTTCGTAGTACCCCTTGTAGCCAAGCACGAAGTTCATGCCACCAAGTCCGGCCAGTGCGCCGGACAAGCACATCGTCGTGAACAGCACACGCGACACGCGCACGCCACCGTACTCCGCCGCGTCGGGCTGGAGACCGACTGCGCGCAGTTCGTATCCGGACCGCGTGCGAAACAGATACCACGTGCACACCAACGCCGCCGCAATCGCGATGAGCAACGTCCAATTCGCCGCGCTTCCGTGAAACGCAGGAAGCGATGCGGACAGTCGCGCCACGCCGCCGGACAGAATAGGTGGTGTGTGCAACGTCTCCGGCACGTGAATCTTGGCGGCGACGAGCCAGTTGAGCAGTGCGAGCACCACGAAGTTGAGCATGATCGTGACGATCACTTCGCTCGCGCCAAACTTCGCACGGAGCACGCCGGGAACGGCGGCAACGGTTGCACCTGCACACATCGCCGCGGCGAGACAGAGAACCGTCGCGAGCACGCCAGGAGTTGATGCGGGCAGGAACATGCCGAGTACACCCGCAGCGAAACCGCCCATGGCCAGCTGGCTTTCCGCGCCGACGTTGAACAATCCCGCACGCCCTGCCATTGCGAACGCGAGCCCGGTGCAGGTCAGTGTGGTCGCCTTATACAACACCTGTCCAAAGCCGTACGGATTACCCCAGGTCCCTTCGTACAACAACCGAAACACCGTAGCGGGTGCTTCGCCAAAGGTAAGGATCAGCAGATCACCAATAACTGCCGCAATCGCGAGCGCGACGATCGGCGCGAGGAATGCGGAGAGGAATCGCTGCATCAACGGATTCGCACTTCCGGCGGATGGCACGCTCGCCCCACTCATGCCGCGGCACCGGTCATGAACGGTCCGAGCATCTCCGCATCACACTCGGCCGCTGGCAACACCGTCACGAATCGTCCGCCGTACATCACCGCAATGCGATCGGAGAGCGCCAGCACTTCGGGAAGATCTGCACTGACCAACAGAATCCCCTTGCCCGCATCACGCGCCGCACGAATTTGCGCGTGAATGAATTCGATCGCGCCCACGTCAACGCCGCGTGTCGGTTGTGCTGCGAGTAGCACACGGAACTCGCGCCCTATTTCACGCGCGATGACGATCTTTTGCTGATTACCACCCGACAGCGCGCGCGCTGCCAACTCGGGCATCGGCGGACGAATATCGAAGGCGGCAATTTGTGCGGACGCATTGGCATCGATACGGGCGCGATCGAGTCCGCGACGTGAACTGAAATGATGCTGTCGGCCCAAAATGAGATTGTCTGCAATCGAGTAGTCGAGCACCAAGCCCCGACGATGTCGATCTTCCGGTACGTGTGACAACCCAGCATCAGCGCGTTCGCGCACATCGAGGAGATCGAACGAAGTATCCTCGAGCATGATCAGGCCATGCTCCGTCTTTCGCAGTCCGGCGATCGCTTCGAGCAGCTCTGTTTGTCCGTTCCCTTCCACACCGGCGATGCCAAGCACTTCACCCGGTGCGACGCTGAAGGACAGATCGGAGATGACCACGGTACCACGATCGCCGCGTACGGTAAGTCCGCGGACACTCAACGCATCACGTAATGCCTTGCTCGATGCATCGGCGCGCCTGGCCCGATTCTCGCCGGTGACCTGAATGCCCGGCGACGCATCAAGCGCGAGCGCGACCTCCCGTCCGACCATCGCCTTTGCAATGTCGCGTGGTGTCGTGTCTGCCGTCGCCATGCGCGCGACGGTACGGCCGCCGCGCATGACGGTGATCGTATCCGACACGTCGATCACTTCGTCGAGTTTATGCGTGATGAGAATGACGGTGCCACCGTCGTCGCGCAGTGCGCGCAGCACTTGCCACAGTTCACGCACTTCAGGCGGAGACAATACGGCGGTCGGTTCGTCGAGAATGAGAATCTTGGCGCCCCGATACAGCGCCTTGAGAATCTCGACGCGCTGCGCCTCGCCGACACTCAAGTCGGCCACGCGCGCATTCGGGTCGACAAGCAAGCCGCACGTGGCACTCAGCGCACGTACGTTCGCGATGCTGCGCGCCATATCGATCGTCATGCCGCTCGATGGTTCTTGCCCCAGTACGACGTTCTCTGCGACCGTCAGCGTATTCACCAGCATGAAGTGCTGATGCACCATGCCAACGCCGGCTGCGATCGCGTCCGTCGTCTTCCAACCGGTCACGTCGCGTCCGTTCACTTCGATCGTACCGCCATCGGGCGCATACATGCCGCTGAGCACGCGCATCAGTGTACTCTTACCCGCGCCGTTCTCTCCAACCAACGCGTGAATCTCTCCCTGCGCGACTTCCAGCGATGCATCGCGATTGGCAACCACGGCGCCAAACAGTTTGGCAATGTTGGTCATGCGCACGGCCACGGTCGTACTCATCGCGTACTCGGCACCTTGATACGACCTGCGATAATGTCGGCGGTCAGGGAATCGAGTTTGGCGCGCACGGCGTCAGGAATGAGTGCCTTATTGTTCGCGTCGTACACATAGCCAACGCCCTTTTCAGCGAGGCCGAACTGCTGCACGCCACCGTGAAAGCGTCCTTCCTTCACCGCCTTGGCCGCCTGAAAGACGGATTCGTCGATGCCTTTGACCATGCTCGTGAGCACGAAGCCTGGCGCTTCGTTGTACTGATCCGCGTCCACGCCGATACCGAGCTTGCCCGCGCTGCGCGCTGCTTCGAACACGCCGAGTCCCGTGCTGCCCGCCGCGTGAAAGATCACGTTCACGCCTTGGTTGTACTGACTGAGGGCGAGCTCTTTGCCGCGACCGGGATTTCTGAACGCTTCCGGTGTAACGCCCGCGTACTGCGCGATCACTTCACAATCCGAGCAGACGTATTTCACACCGGCACGATAGCCCGCTTCGAACTTGTGAATGAGCGCGATGTCCATGCCGCCAACAAAGCCGACCTTCTTGCTCTTGCCCACGAGTGCGGCGAGCGCACCAACGAGAAACGATCCCTGTTCTTCGCGGAATTTGAGTGCGACAAGATTGGCCGGCATCGGCAATGGATTGCCGAGACTGTCGGTCGGCACCGCGTAGTCCACGTCGGCGAAGTGCACATTTGGATATTCCTTCGCCAACGGGGTGATATCGTCGGTGAAGATGAAGCCGACGCCAATCACGAGGTCGAGTCCCTCGGCGGCGAGCAAACGCAGGCCGGCTTCGCGATCGGAGCCTTCGCCCGGTTCGATGTAGCGCACGCGCGCGCCAAGTTCCTTTGCCGCACGCAGGCCGCCAAGGTAGGCGCCGTCGTTGAACGACTTGTCGCCGCGACCACCAACGTCGAAGACGATGCCGATATCGAGGCCGTCAGACGCGTCTGCGACGGTGGCCCCAGCAGGGTGGACCGCGAGCAGCGCGAGGTGGGCGAGGAGGAGCGCCCCTACAAGGAGAAAGGTACGACGCATGAAGGAGGAAGGTTCGCCGTACGCACTCGCTGGGGGAAGGGCAGACGGGCCGACTTTCAGCGCGTGGCTGTACGCAATTTCCAGAGCCCGTTGAGCATATCCGCGGCATAGAGACCGGTCGGTGTCCAGAGCACGCCCCAGACGTACACCGGGCCAACCCCGACGAAGCGCGCGTTCTCCCGACCGGAGGCGGCGAGGTTGCAGCGGCCATCGGCAGTCCGCACGCTGCACGTGGCGAGGTCGCCGCGCACATCGATCACGCGAACGCCAGCGTTGTAATAGGCGGCGTAGAGCAACCCATTGGCCTCGTCCACTGAAAAGTTGTGCGTGCCTGCGCCGGCCACCGGAAAGACGGCGACCTCAGTCGGTGCGCTCAGATTGCTGATGTCGACGACGTGCACATCACCGATTGACGAGGATCCGAGCACACCCGGTCCCTCTTCGCCAACGAACAGGTACTTCTTGTTGCCGGTGACCGGATCCTGAAACCACCAGATGTTGTGCACCTGTCCACCAACGGTCGCGACCTTCGCAATGCGGCGCGGTGCGGCCGGCGAACCACCCTGCGCGCCGATATCCCAGATGCCGACGCCGTCGTTCCATTCGGCGGTGAAGAGCAACCCGTCGCGCACAAAGACATCGTGAATGAATGGCGCGCCGAGCACCACGGACGACACCGTGCGTGGCGTAGCTGGCGTCGTCAGGTCGAGCGTGATGAGCTTCGCGGGGACGTTGTTGGTCGGATCGATGGAGCAGAACGCGTAGAGCACACCGTTCACGCGTGCGACTTCGGCAGTGTGCACACCGTACTGCAAATCGCCGCCGGTAGTGCGCACGAGCAAGCGCGGTGTGCGCGGCGTATCGAGCGCATAAATCGCGAGACCGCCATTGGGATTCGACTCAATGGCGACGACGAGTAACGTACCGTCGTCGGAGACTTGCACATCGCCGAGTGTGTTGGCGCCTTGCACGATGACGGAATCGACCAGCTTGGGCGAGACGTCCGAGACATCCCAGATCTTGATCGCGTTACCCCGCGTCGTGCCGCGCGCGCCCCACGTGCTCGTGTACGCTGTCGTGCCGCGTACCCACACTTCGGCCGTGTACCGATCGGAGACGGCGCCAAGGCCCAGTGTCGCGAGTACTGCCGGTGCCGCTGGCGTGACGGGTGTGATCGGCGTCGTGGGAGTGGTTGGCGTGGGCGACGCGTCGCTCGCGTTGCTGCACGAGGCACCACAGAGGGCAACGCTTACGGCGATGCCTATCACGCCGACGAAGCGAGGAAATGGACAGGTCATTGGTTCATAACGTGGTGCGATCCACCATGCCCCATCGTGTCCGCCGCAGTCTCCATCACGCCGTAGCGTCCCATTCGATTTCGCATCGTGCCAATATGCATCTGCGCGCCGATATTGATCGAGGTCAGCGTACTGGCGCCATAAAACGTTTGTGGCTCAAAGAAGGCCGGGGTACGACGCGCATCGGCATGTGAGAGCGCGACCTCCACGAATGGCCGCACTCGCAGGGCGCGCCGCGGTGCGAACGGCAGCGACGGCGTGCCGATGCGCGCAGTCAGTACCTGCCAGCGTGTCACGCCGATGATCTGGAAGTCGACGTGACCAGCCTGCATCCGAAAGGGATCGAGCAATCGCTCGTTCTCTGGGCGGTCGGTGCGCTCGGCGCGGAGCGCCATCTGCCAGCCACGACGTTGCACCTCGCCTTCGATCAACACACTCTCGAATCGAAACGCGCGCCGCTGACCAAGCCGTTCATCGGTGCGCGCAAACTCCGCGAGAAGGGTGTGGCGATCGCCGTGCAGATCGGCACGCGCGAAGCGTAACGACGTGCTCGATTGTTCATGATCGAAGGCGCCGCCCTGCACGAGCCCGGGTGATTTCACGAACGCACGACTGGCTTGCCATTCGATGCCGTTGGTGGGTCGCAGCGTGAGTCGCGTCGCGCGCGAGTCACCAACGCGCGACCACCGCGGCGCGGAGAACGGCGCGTAGGGCTCGTCGCCGTTGAACACACCATGCTCTAACGACAGGCTTCGCGCGCGGCTGCCGAGTGCGATCGCACCAATCACCTGTGCACGTTCGATGATCTGCGCATGGTGATGATTGACAGGATAGCTGACGAATGGGCGCATCATCGGATCGTCGCTGCCATACGGTGTGAAGCCCTTGCCGGCCGCGAGTGACAGACGCAGCGCGCGCTGCGCCGGCGTCGACAACGTCAGCATGGCTTCGTGCACCAACGTGTGCGGGTGCCGACGGTCGACGTACCCTTCGCCATACATGCCCGGGTTTAACTCGCCACGTCGGAGCGTATACCCCTCGAAATTGATCGTCGACTGCCACCGCGATGGCCCAACTGACGCGTCAGCCATGAAGGCGGGCTGCGTCAGGTAACCTTCAGTGAATGCCTGTCCGCGATAGGCAGGATCGACACGTGTCACGACGTACGTCGACATCACGCCAAGCGAAAGTTCACGCGAAATCACATGCGACACATCCGGCGAAACATCACGCGCGCCGGAGGCAGATTGCCCCTCGGCGCGCGTTCCT
>JBBQDB010000156.1:0-9347 GCA_038319245.1 Gemmatimonadales bacterium | reverse complement strand
ACCACGACCAAATCCCGCGTTCGCATTCCAGTTGCTCGGCGTGCACAACGTGCTGTTGTCCTGCTGCGAACCACACACATGAAACGGCACATGTGCGGTCGTGATCACATGATAGAACTGTTCGGTGGGGATGTCTTCTTCGCTCCAGCTACGACCCGTGTTGAACGAGACCGCGCCGCCGCCGTCGTTGGCCATGATGAGGTGTGACGCATCATCCGGATCAACCCACATGTCGTGCGTGTCGCCATGCGTGTTGCCGTTGATGCCTTGCAACGTCTTGCCGCCATCCGTCGAACGAAAGGCGGTGGTGTTCTCGATGTAGACGACGTCCTGATTCTTGTGATCGGCGATGACATGCGTGTAGTAGAACGCGCGCTGCCGAATGTCGCGGCTGCCGTTTACCAACGCCCACGTTGCACCGGCATCCTCGCTGCGAAACAGACCGCCATCGTCATTTTCGACGACGGCGTACACGCGATTCGAATTGGCCGACGTCACCGCAATACCGATGCGTCCAACCAATCCGCTCGGCAGTCCCTTGTTTCGCGTGATCTCCGTCCACGTCTCGCCGCCGTCGGTGCTCTTGAACATGCCGCTGCCAGCGCCGCCCGACGACATCTGAAATTCCTTGCGGTACGCTTCCCACATCGCGGCGTACATGACGTTCGGATTGTTGCGATCGATTGCAATGTCCACCGCGCCCGTCTTTTCGTCGCGGTAGAGCACCTTCTTCCATGTCTTGCCACCATCGACGCTCTTGAACACACCACGCTCGGCACTCGGCACGCTGTATTTGCCGAAGACCGCCGCGAAGACGACATCGGGGTTGGTCGGATGCACACGAATCTTGGAAATAGCATCGACGTCCTTGAAACCGATGTTCTTCCAGGTCTTACCAGCATCGGTGCTTTTGTAGATGCCGTCGCCCGGCATGATGTTGCCGCGAATGCACGTCTCACCCATCCCGATGTAGACCACATCCGGATTGCTCTCGCTCACACCAATCGCGCCGACCGATGAGCTGGTGAGCTGTCCATCGGTGATCGGTGCCCAGTTATCGCCACCATCTGTCGTCTTCCAGAGCCCGCCGCCAACCGCGCCGAAGTAGGCCTCTTTGGGACGTCCCTTCGCGCCGCTGGCCGCAATCGAGCGACCGCCGCGATCGGGACCGATGTTACGCCACCGGTACGACGCACGCAGCGTCGAGTCGAGGGGAGTCGCAGCTGCGCGCAGCGGCGGAAACTCCTCTCGGTGGGAGACGCCGAGCGCGGCGCCAACCAGGGCGGGCACGGCAAGGAGAATGAGCGGACGGAACGGCAGCATACGCGGTCTCGGACGAGGGGCGGAGCGGTGCGGTGCAACAGGGGGGCGGAGCACACGGCGATGGTAGTCGGCGTGGCTCGGCCAGAGTACCGCCACGTTGCTATCTGCGAGGCCGGGGGTCAACGGGTAATTCGCCTCGGGGGGCGATTACGCCGCTCGGGGGGTGACGCCTGTCTTCGCGTCGCGTTGTGGGTCGACCATAACGCGACGCGGCGTGCTCTCGCGGGCGATGCCGACCCGTCTACCGCCCGGCCAGACTCGAGTCGATGGCGGCGCGCACCGCGGTGATCGAGGCCGTACCGGACAACTGATGCGTGCCAATCACGACTGTCAGCGGCACGCCATGGCGGGCCTGATCGGTCCAGTCGATGTCCAGGCGAACCTGACGCAGCATCCGTCGGCTCGCGAGGCACTCGTGCAGCGTGTATGCGTCAACGCCAGGTACTCGCGCGAGCGGTTCGAGCGCACCCGCGGCGTCCGACGACGCGCCCCACTGCGCCTCACTGGCGAAGATCGCTGCACTCGCGTCGTAGAATTTGCCTTGCGCCGATGCGCACATGGCCGCGGCCGATGCAGCGACGGCGTTCGGATGCGCGCGCAGCGGATAGTGCACCCATGTCAGCCGAATACGCCCAGTGGACACATACTCGGTCCGAATCACCGGCAGCACCTGTTCGAACCACGACCTGCACGTGGGACATTGGTAGTCGCTGATGACAAACAGCTGGGCCGACGCGGAATCGGTGCCGAGCACGCGGCCGTGGTCCGCCGCCTGCACCATCACGTCAGGTACTTCGCCCAACCGGGGCGGTGGTAATCGACGGACATCGTCCTTCGGGACGTCGGCTGCAGCGCTCCGACGCTCACCGCAGTTTGCCATCGCGAGTACGAAGAGTGGCAGGGCGGCGAGCGCCAGCGCGCGAAACGTCGAACGGTGCATGCGCATAACATAAGCACACGCTACCAGCGCGTCCGGCCATCGCCGACCGTGTTTACCGTGCGTATGCACCGAGCGGTCTTGGCGCGTGTTGGCGCCAGTGTCTTCGCCAACTGCACGGCATGGCCTACCAGAGCTCCGTCGTCCAGCGTAACCTACGAAATCAGACGCCCGTTAACGCACTCTCGCTCACCCCTCATGCAAATGCACGTTGGTGCTCGGTTGATGGTTGGCGCGGTGTGCGGCGCCTTTGCGATGAGCTGCACGCCCAACCGCACGGCAGCCGATCCGCAGCTGGTCGCGCAGTGGATGAAGACCTCGCTCGCGTTTGTACGCAGCGAGCGACTCGGACCTCCGGTTGCCTCGCGCATCTCGGCCTACAGCGCGCTGGCGCTCTATGAGGGCTACGCCGCAGCCGCGGGCGGTTCGCTTCGGTCGCTGGGCGGACAACTCAATGGGTTGCCCGCGCTGCCCTCGCCTGAGCCGGTGCAGCCCCTCGATGGGGCGATCGTCGCGGCTGAGGCGGAGCGTGTGGTGACGGACTCGCTATATCGCGACGGTCTGCCGTCAACGAAACGCACCATCGATTCGCTGGCCGCGGCGCAGGTGTCAGCTCGTGAAGCGGCGGGGATTCGGTCGGCGATGCGAGATCGCTCGGTGGCGCATGGACGCGCAATTGCCGCGGCGATTTTGGCATGGGCGGCGACCGACAGCTTTTATGCGACGCGCGGACGTGCGTGGACGCCGACCACGAAGCGCGAGGAATGGAGCAATACGGCGACCGTCGCGCAGTTTGTCCCGCAAATGCTGTCGGGGCAATCGGATTTGGTGCAGCTCAACAATCCGAATGTGCACGAAGACGTCGAGAACGCGACAAGCAAAGGGACGTTCACCAATCGCCCCAAGGCCGAAGGTGCGACGACGCTGCCGTCATTTAATCCGATGAAGCCCACCGAGCCGTTTTGGGGTAACTTGCGCACCTTCGTGATTCCGTCGGGGGTCGCCTGCGCGCCGCCCGCACCGCCGCCGTACTCGGAGACGGAAGGCTCAGCGTTCTGGCGCATGGGCAAGCAGTTTCTCGACACCGTTTCGGCGCTGACCCCCGATCAGAAGCAGACCGCGCTCTTTTGGGCGGACAATCCGATTGCCACCGGTACGCCAGGCTTTCACTGGATCAGTGTCGTCAGTCTCATGGTATCGCGGCGGCATCTCTCAGCCGACGAAGCCGTCGAGTTGTACACGCTCACCTCACTCGCGATCGCGGATGCCTTCATTGGCTGTTGGCGTGAGAAGTATCGGTCGAACGTTGTGCGCCCGGTCGCGTACGTGCAGCGCGTATTCAATCCGAAATTTCAAACCGTCATTCCGACGCCGCCGTTTCCCGAATATCCCTCAGGACATTCGGTGCAATCGAGCGCTGCGGTCGAAGTGCTTATCGCGCGTCTTGGCGATACCATCCCGTACTTCGATTCGACACAGGTGGATATCGGACAGCCGGCTCGACGCTTCGCCACGTTCTCCGCCGCGCGCTCCGAGGTGGCGATGTCGCGCGTGTATGCGGGCGTCCACTATTTCCCGGCTGTGCTCGATGGACTCGTGCAGGGGCAGTGCATTGGTAAACAGGTGAATGCGCTCAAGACGCGTCGTCCGACATCGCGACTCGCGCAGTGATGCACACATCGTGACCGACCCGCGCGTGCGGTACGGTGCCGGGCGATCGATGCGCCAAGGACGAGTTGGACGTTCACGCGCATTTCTGCAGTGTACGGTTAGCGCCGTCGCGCTGCTGGCTGCCTGTCGCGGCACGCCGGTCGACACCAGTTGGCACGCGGAGTCTGGATATCGGTGGCGTTCGCTGGCGGTCGCACGTGACGGAAAGCCAGGCTTCCGCATGCTCACGTCGTCATCGACCGGTCTCACGCATCGGAATGACATCGACGTCGAACACGGCTTAGCGAACCGCGGATTGCTCGACGGCGCTGGCGTGGCACTCGGCGATGTGGATGGTGACGGGTTGCCGGATATCGTGCTCGCCTCGGAAGAAAAGCCGGCAGCGCTCTATCACAACGATGGCGACTTTCGCTTCAGCGATGTCACCACAGCAAGCGGACTCGATTTCACGGGGCTCGCGACGACCAGCGTCGTACTCGCCGACGTCGACGGGGATCGCGATCTGGATCTGATCGTCGGCACATTTGGTGGCCCAGTCAAGCTATATCTCAATGACGGCAAGGGGCACTTCTCCGATGCGACAACCGCGAGCGGCTTAACCGGCGGTTACAACGCTACGACGATGACGCTGGCCGATGTCGATGGCAACGGGACGCTCGATCTCTACGTGGCGACCTACAAAACGAAGAATGCGCTCGACGCCTACACGCCGCAGCAGCGCGCTTTTGATCAGGTACTCAAAAAGGTCGGTGATTCAGTGATCGTCGCCGACGAATGGACCAAGGAGTATCGCGTCGAGGCACGCCCCGATCTGGGTGGATTTGTGCGGTCGCAGCGCGCCGAGCCCGATCTGTTTTTTCTGAATGATGGGAAGGGACATTTTACGCGTACGCCTGTGCTTGGGCCGCGCTTTCGCGATGAGCACGGGAAGCCGCTGCTTGTCGACCCGGATTATTTCTCGCTCGACGCGCGATTTTACGATGTGAACGGCGACGGTGCGCCCGACCTGTATGTCTGCAACGATCTCGAAGATCCTGATCTGTTTTGGCTCAACGATGGCAAGGGTAACTTTCAGCTCGCACCGCAGACCGCGCTGCGCGTCACGAGCAACACGTGCATGTCCGTCGACTTCGCCGATATCAATCGCGATGGGCACGTCGATATTTTCACCACCGACATGCTCGCGCCTAGCCTTGCCGCGCGGCAGCGCGACATTCCGACGCACACGCCGCTGCAAAAACCGGTGGGATTGTCACCCGAGCGCACGCAGTGGATGCGTAACATGCTGCAGCTCTCGCGCGGCGACGGCACGTGGGCGCAGATCGGCGATTTCGCTGGTGTGACCGCGACCGATTGGACATGGGGATCGGCATTTCTTGATGTGGACTTGGACGGCTACGAAGATCTGCTCGCGGTGAACGGTCATCGCTACGACGTGCGCGAAGCGGATCCGTACGAACGTATTCGCAACAGCTTTCCGCGTGTGCCGTGGAACCGCGAGTCGGCGGAGTTTCCGTCATTGCGCACTGCCAGTGTCGCCATGCGCAACGGACACGATCTCGCGTTTCAGGATGTCAGTCGTGCGTGGGGATTTGGCGTGGACAGCGCGATCTCGCAGGGGATGGCACTGGCAGACCTCGACGGCGACGGCGCGCTCGATGTTGTGGTGACGCGCCTCGACGCGCCGTCGGTCGTGTATCGCAATACGTCGAGTGCGCCGCGTGTCAGCGTGCGCTTGCGAGGCGCGGGTGCCAACACGCAAGGCATTGGCGCGTTAGTCACAGTGCGTGCGCCCGGGCTGCCGATGCAATCCCGCGAGATGACGAGTGGTGGCTACTACCTCTCGGGAAGCGACGCGCAGCTGACGTTCGCCGCGGGTGCCGACAGTGCCGTCGTCATCGACGTGCGGTGGCGCACTGGTTCGCACAGCATCATTCGAGATGCGCGCGCCAATCGGTTGTATGACATCGACGAGAGTGGAGCGCGCGATTCGACTTCGAGCGGTCTCGGGGGGACCGCGGCATCGCGTTCGAAGTCCGCTGCAACGAATTCAACGCTTTCATCCGGTGCGACCAACGCCGCAACCGTACCGCTCTTCGAGAATGCGACCGCGATGCTTGGCGGAGCGACGCACGTCGATTCGCTGTACGCGGACTTCAAACGGCAGCCGCTCCTTCCCACGCGACTGAGCCAGCTTGGTCCCGGCGTGAGTTGGATCGATGTCGATGGTGACGGTCGGGAGGATCTCGTCTTTGGCAGCGGCCATGGCGGGCGATTGACCGTACTGCGCAACGTCGCATCAGGGACGGCTAGTCGTTTTGTGTCAATGCCCGTCCCCGGCACGGTCGAGCGTTTCGACCAAACCACTGTGCTCCCTGGACCGTACCTGAACGGCGGCCGCATGCTGCTGGTCGGGCAGGCGAGCTATGAAGCGGCGTCGCTCAGCGATGCCGTCGCGCTCCCGTCGGTGACGGGCAATATCCTCGGCGGGCCAAGGTCGAGCATCAGCGGCGGGCCGATTAACCAGTCCATCGATTGGATTCTGGGCGACACGGCAAGCGTCGGCCCGATGGCGATGGCCGATGTGAATGGTGACGGCTATCTCGATCTCTTCATCGGCGCGCGCGTCATTCCCGGCGCGTGGCCGCTTCCCGCGCGCTCGCGACTGCTGCTCGGTACCGCAGCGGGAATGTTCGTGCCCGACAGCGCCAATATCGGTGCGATGTCCAAGTTGGGGCTCGTATCGTCCGCGGTCTTTGCAGATTTGGATGGTGATGGGCGTCCTGACCTTATTTTGGCGACGGAATTTGGCCCCGTGCGCGTGCTGCACAACGATGCCGGCACACTGCGCGACATGACGCGCGAGTTGGGGATGAGCGCGCGCTCGAGTCGATGGAATGGGGTAGCGGTCGGCGACTTCGACGGCGATGGCAAGCTCGACATCGTCGCAACGAGTTGGGGACGCAACGTGCCATGGCAAACGTCTGTTGAACGTCCATACACGCTGCTTGTCAGTCGCTTTGCCGATGATCGACTTGGCCTTCTGTTTGCGCGCGCGGATTCGTTGACCAATCGCGAGATGCCACTCGATCCCTTGTCGCGACTGGGCGCTTCGCTTCCGTCCATCAAGAATCAGTTCGCGACGTACGCGGATTTTGCCAAGGCCGATGTGGACGCATTGCTCGGACCGACGGCATCACGCGCTGTGCGTGTCGGTGCGACCACCTTCGATCACACGCTCTTTCTGAATCGAGGCGCCACGTTCGAAGCGCACGCATTGCCGACCGCGGCGCAGCTGGCGCCATCGTTTGGTGTGGTTGTCGCGGACTTCGATGGCGACGGGCACGAAGATCTGTTTCTCGCGCAGAACTTCTTCCCGACCGAGATCAACACCATGCGCTTTGATGCGGGCGCGGGTCTGTTGCTGCTGGGCGATGGCGCCGGCGGGTTTCGCGCGCAAACCGTGCAATCGAGCGGCATTGCGATCATGGGCGATCAGCGCGGCGCCGCTGTTGCCGACTTCGATGGTGACGGTCGCGTCGATCTCGCGGTGGCGCAGAACGGTGCGCCGATGACGCTGTGGCACAACGTACGGGGCACGCCCGGACTGACGGTCACGCTCAAGGGTAGCGCAGGCAATCCGCTGGGTATCGGTGCGCAGCTTCGCGTCATTGCGCATGGCACACCCGGTCCCGTGCGTGAACTCCACGCCGGCAGCGGCTACTGGTCGATGGACGCAGCTACTACCGTGCTCGCGCTGCCGCCAAATGCGACGGCGCTCGCGATTCGGTGGCCGGACAAGACCCAGCAAAACGTCGCGATCACGAATGGGACCAGTCAATTGACGATCACGCATCCCTAGCGTCGCGCACAATCCACCTGCAAAGCGCCGGCCGTCACTTCTTGCGCCGTGGCGGCCCCGACTTCGTCCAGATGACAATCACGCCACACCCCGCATTGCGTCCCGCATACTCACCCGGCACGTCGGTCGGCCCGGTGTAAACCTCGAGTGCCTGAATGTCGCGCACCGGGATGTTCGGGCCGAACATGTTGTCGACGTTGTCATCGACCACGTACTCCGGCAGGCACTGCATCGGCGCGCGCGACATGCGGATGTGGCAGCCGAGTCCGCCGCCGCACTCGACGGTGACACCGCGCATGCCGCGCACGACCTCCTGCAGGTTCGAGAAGCCGTTCTTCTCGATTTCGTCAGCCACCACGTAGTGGCCCGCACCCGTCGCCCGTCGCCGTTCGAAGTTCGCGAAGCGCGGCCCCAGGCTGGCCGCGGCTTCCACGTTCACCTTCGGGAGCGGCTGCGCGTTATTGGGCACCAGCGCGACGGTCACTGAGTCGAGCTCGACCTGACGCTCCATGGTTTCGCTCTTGGCCAGCGCAATCAACAGCTTGCCTGACGGAAACCCTTTCGCGCGCACGGTGAATCGCAGCAGTCCCGACGGCAGATTTTCAAACCGGAACTTTCCGGTCGAGTCCGCTAATGCCGAACGACCGTCGCCCAGAAAAACGACGACCGCAGCGACGATTGGTGCGCCAGTGGTCTTGTCGATCACAGCGCCATTCAGCCGACCATCCGGCTTTTGCGCGCAAACAGGAGACGTACTCGCGGCCAGCGTCACAAACAGGGCGAGCGCGGTCGCGCCTACCCTCGTGACCAACCGCAAACTGGATGAGGCACTCCGCGAAGGGACCATACGTGTGACAAAGTGTGGGCAGAGTGACGCGAGGGTCAAGCCGGTGGTTACAGCAGACATGTGGCACTATCGAGGGACGAAATACCATTGCGCTCGGCAATTGGCATTCGCATACTGTGACCAAGCGTTGCGCTGCTGATACAAGCAGCGCCACAGTATGTCCGGTCGAAGCGAATTTTGTCCCGCAAGACGTGCATCAGCTGGTGCTTCCCCTTCACCCTACGAGGTAACGCAATGGATGGTGTCTTGATCCACAGGTCACTGCGCATGGTCACCGCGCTGGCGGCGCTCGCCGTGAGCGCAAACGTCGCGCAAGCACAAACCGAAATCTTTGCCGGCAAGGTTACCTCAGCTGGCAACCCACTCGGCGGCGCCAGCGTCGGTATCCCGGAGATCGGTGCCGGCACCATCACCACCATCGACGGCAAATACAGCTTCACCGTCGATGTATCCAAGTATCGCGGTCGTGCCGTCAACCTTGTGGTGCGGTTCATTGGCTACAAGCCCAAGCGCCTGCCGATCACGATCGCGGCGGGACGCGTCGACAAGGACTACGACCTCGATAAGGATGTCTTGAGCCTCGAGCAGGTCGTCGTCACCGGCGTGTCCGACGCCACGTCGCAAAAGAAAACCGCCTTCGCCGTCAGTGTCGTCGACGCCAGCGCCATCAAAGACGCGCCGGCCTCGTCGCCGATTGGCAGCCTCGG
>JBBQDB010000155.1:0-9406 GCA_038319245.1 Gemmatimonadales bacterium | reverse complement strand
AACTTGGGGCCGTTCCGACGCATCGCACGCTTCCAGCTCCAGTCGTCGTTGCTGTAATCGGTCAACGTCACCTTCGGCCGCTGCACATCGAGCGACTTGAGGATGATACGCCGATCCAGCAAGTCGCGCGGATCGTACGTGACCGTGATCGGGCCGGTACTGAGAAACGGTGCACCACTGGGTTCGCGAATATCGAGCGAATCAATGGTGATGTCCGTGAACAACGTCCCGCTGACGCGCCCGACGTACAGTTTACCGGGGATCGCAGCGGAAATCGTTGGTACGAGCGCCCGCATGATGATCGCACGCCCGTAGTCGGTCTGCGTCAGCCACGCCACGCCGCCCACGCACAGCGCGCCCACCGCGAGCAACACGCTCGCGGTAGCCAGCACGATTGTGCGACGACGCGGTGCCATCAGTTCGCCATGCCTAGAACGCCTGCCCGATCCAGATACTCGGATTCAGACGACCGAGCAGTCCCTTTTGCTCGGGGCGGAACGAGGCGCTACACGAACCGGACTCCTGCAGTGGCGGTCCGCCGCTCACCGTGTTCGCCAGCACCGGCAACGTGTTTCCGGGGCTCACGCAATAAAGCGGCGCGACACCCGCCTGCAACGGCGCGTTATAGTATGCCGCGCCGGCCGGCAATCGGTAGGGATTGTAGCCCAGATCCACGTGAATCGTACCAAACGGCGACGTGATCCGAACACCCACGCCCGGCGTCACCTTGATCGCGGCGCCATCGTCGACGACTGCGCCTCCTTGTAAACTTCCGGCGCGATTCCACAGCCGCCCGGCATCAGTGAACAACGCCAATTGCAGCAACTTGGGCGCGATCGGACTCGGCAACTGCAATTCAAGGTTAGCCACAAACAGTGCGTTGCCACCGGTCGGCACCACACGCTCGGCGATGCTGCCCGAATCGGCGCGATAGTAAATCTGTCCACCTTCCGTCGCCGTGCGATAGCCATTGACGATGTAGACCGCGGGTCCCAATTCATTCTGCCGAAAGCCGCGCACCGTCGTCGGGCCACCAGCGTAGAGTCGCTCTTGCGGCGGAATGAAACCGTTGAGCGTGGGATTCGTGCCGCCGCCGAACACCAAACCACCACGCACATGCGCGATCAGCGTCGCCCCATGCCCGACGTCGTGATACCACGTCGCATCACCGGTACCACGCTTGAACTGCTGTGATTTATCGGAACCCAGAATCGTCGACGCGTACCGCAGGCCCAATCGCAAGGTCGTGCCACCGGTGGGGCGCAACGCGCTGTTGACGCGATCGCGTACGATCGAATACTCGAGCGCGGCCAATCGACTGTTGCGCTGCAAAAAATTGCGCGAATCGGAATCGCAGGCGTTGAACACGGCGCAGTAGAAGGCGGGCTCCGCCTCTGTACGTCCGAGCTCTACCTGGTACGATAACGTGCTGGGTTCGTGCAGCGGGAAGGGATTTGTAATCGCCAAGGCGCCACCGATCGGCGCACGACGCAGATAGGCGCGATACTCCGACAGGGTAGAGCTGAACACCGTCAACGTCGGCACGCGCGTCTGATTGGCGCGCACCGGCTGACGAATCGTCATCGCCGTGTAGTAGTTGAGCGTCTTGCTGTACGGATCGGTGCGCGCTTGCCCCTGACACAACGACGGCGCGCCGTTTAACGGAGACCCAATCCCGATCTTGCTCACACGGGCTGTCAGTTCGAGGCGCTGCGCGAACGGCAGGAAGTCACGATCGGTCAGTGAACCCTGCATACGGAAACAGTCGAGCGTCGCCCACCCGAAACCGCCGCGGGCCGCCCACTCGTCGCCTTCCACTAACCGCGCCATGAGATTCACCGTCGAATCGCCCGGCGGTTGCAGAGTGTCCGGTTGCAACTCTACGCGTTGAAACGCGTCGGTCTGGTACAGGTTGCGTTGCGCGTCGATGATGGCACGCGCCGAGTACCAGTCACCGGTGCGCAACGACATCGTTCGACGGATCGTGTTATCCGAGACGCGACGCCGACCGGTGCCGGCCGTATCGACATGAATCGTGATCGCACCGATCTTGGCACGCGTCCCCGGCACCACCGTGACTTCGACATCGGCCGTGCGCGCGGTCGTGTTGGTCGTGTACGCCAACAGGGCTTCGGCCTGCGGCCAGCCGAGATTGCGTAAGCGCCGTAGGATCGTATCGCGACCGGCTTCCAACGCTCCACGATCAAACACGCCGCCGACGCGCAACGGAAAGTCGCGCAGCACGACCCGCGCTGCGGCATCACGCTCCACGCCAAGCAGCCGCAACGCACTCACGCGCATCGGCAGCCCTTCGACGATGCGAAACGTCACCTCGATGACGCCCACCTTGAGCGTGCGCACCAGCGTATCCACCTGCACATCCGGAAAACCACGCCGCCGATAGAGCGTCTCGAGCCGTTGGATGTCCCGGCCGAATTCAATCGGATCGAGACAACGCCGCTCGCCGATGATCGGCAGACCGGCAAACGACGATGGCAGTGTCACCACAGTCGCGGCAAGCACGTCCGGCGCGAACTCGACGTTGCCGCTGAACTTGAGCGCGCGCACCTCGCGATCACCGCGATCGCACGACACATCCTGCGCCATAAGCGGGCGGGCGAACGCGAGCAGCGCGGCCGCGAGACACAGCGCGTGACACAGAGCACGACACAGCGCGAGCCGCACGCTGAATGCCCTCTGAGGGTCGCGAAGAACCGCCCGTGCGGTCACGTGAGAAATACGGGGCACATCATGCGAAACACGTGGCGTTGGATAGCAACGGGACGTCGGCCCCTTCCCTCGGTAGATTGCAGCGGAAAGCTCGTCCGCCTCTCGCCCTCAGTCAACCGCGTCATGCGCCTTTCTCGCGCTCATAGCGTCGCTTCGGCAACCCGCATCACCTTTCTCTCTGCCCATCTGCTCGCAGCAATGGCCATGGCGGGATGTCGCCGTGCTGATGTGACGCCCGATCGCCATGCGCTCATCGACTCACGAGATTGGTACGACCCACGTTCGCTCGACCCCGCGCGCTCTACCGATGTCCCGACGGGTCGAGCCGTTGCCTACGTGTTTGACGGACTCACGCGCTTCACGCCCGACGCACGCGTCGAGCCAGCACTCGCGACGCGCTGGGAGGTCAGCCCGGACGGCTTGCGCTACACCTTTCATTTGCGTGGCGGCGTCACGTTTCACGACGGCACACCGTTCGTGGCACGACAGGTGGCGCAGTCGTTTCGTCGCGTACTCGATCCGGCCAGCAAGGGCGGACAGGTCTGGCCGCTGTACCCGATCAAAGGCGCCCATGCCTACGCGGACGGCAAATCGAAGGAGCTCGGCCTCGAAACACCTGATGACTCAACGGTCGTCATCACGCTCGAAACACCCTTCGCGATCTTCCCCAAGCTCTTGGCCATGCCGGTCGCGTCGATCGTGCCTGACTCGATCGGCGCGGATTTCAGCAACAAGCCCGTCGGCACCGGTCCGTGGCGGCTCGTCGAGTGGAAGCACGATGACTACCTCAAGTTTGCCCGCAACCCGAACTACTTCGGCGGTGCCCCCACGATCGACACGCTGATCGCACGGATCATTCCGGAACCGTCGACGGCCGTCGCCGAGTTCGAAAGTGGCACGGTGGACATTTTGTACGTCCCCGAAGACCAGACGCGCGCTTGGGAGGAGACCGATGCGAGGCAAGCGCGCCTGACCAGCGCTCCCGCGCTGCGCCTGTGGTATTTGGGCGTCAACACCACGCGAGGTCCACTCGCCGATGTGCGCGTCCGCCGCGCCATCGCGCAGGCCATCGATGTGCCCGCACTGCTCAAGCAATTGCTCGCTGGTCGAGGGCGCGTCGCGGCCGGTGTCATTCCCCCATCGCTCGAAGGCGCAGACACGGCGCGAAAGATCATCGCGTACGACAGCGCCGCGGCCCGCGCGTCACTCACCGCCGCAGGTTTTCCGAAAGGCATCGACCTCGAGCTGTGGTGCTCGCAGACCGCGCCCTTCCCGCGACTCGCACAAACAATTCAATCCTATCTCGCCGCAGCAGGCATTCGCGTAAAGATCGTCCAGCGCGATGCCAGCTCGATGCGTGCTGCGGCACGCGCGGGTCAGACCGATCTCGTGCTCAAGGATTGGTACGCCGACTATCCCGACGCCGAGAATTTTCTTTACCCCCTGCTCCACTCGGCCAACAAGGGCGCCGGCGGTAACGTCTCCTTCTTCAGCGACACCAGCTTTGATCGCCTCGTCGATGCGTCGCGCCGCGAGTCGGACGCCGGCAGGCGCGCCGCGCTGTATAAACAAGCAGACTCAGTGGCGTACGACCGCATGGGACTCGTACCGCTGTTTTTCTACAACGAGCTCTACGCGATTCAGCCGTGGGTGCAGGGTTTCGAAGTCCCGGTGATCTTCAACGGCCAACGCTGGACATCGGTCAAGCTTGGCGCGAACAAATAGCCCGCGCCGTGTCGCCGCCGACTACGAGTCGCTCAACACCGCGCACGAACGTCCGTCCTGCTTCGCCCGATAGAGTGCCTTGTCGGCGCGCTCCACCCACACTTCGATCGTGTCGGTGAGCTGAATCTGCGCGAGACCGACCGACACGCCGAGTGGATTGGCGACCTCGGACGACGTCGGGATATCGCGCACCGCGCTCACGAGACGCTTCGCCAACGTCAGCGCCATCTTCGCGTCGGTGTTGGGGAGGATCGCCGCAAACTCATCGCCCCCAAAACGGCACACGGTATCCGTCTGGCGAAGGAAAATTCGCGACAGGCTTCTGGCGACGCTGACGATGGCCGCGTCGCCAGCCGGATGGCCGAAGGTATCGTTGATGAGTTTGAGGCCGTCGATGTCGATCAGCAACAGCGACACCGGCTCGCGCCCGAGCGTGTGGTACTGCATCACGCGGCTCAACGCGGTATCGAACAACTTGCGATTGCCCAAGCCCGTGAGCGCATCAGTCGTCGTCTCGAGACGCGCCTCTTCAAGCTGACTACGCAACTTGTCCAGTCGGCTCGCGAGCGTGCGATACTGCGTCTCCTGTTCGACGCGACGTGTCTGCATCGCATCCTCGAGTGACGACATGGCGCTCAGCACTTCACTCTTGATCGTCGCGATTTCCATGCTGGTGATCGCATGCCGCGCGCGCTGCATTTGTACCGCGACGGTCTGATCGGTGCTGACGTCGACCCGAACTGCGTTGTGTACCGTCTCGATGCACGCCCAGAGCGCCTCCCGCAGGTCTCCGACTGCGCTATCGACGTAGCGTTTCTCGCCGCGACGCTGCTCAGCAAATGAACGCACGACTCCGTTCCAGTCGCGCGCACGCACGCCAAGCGCGCTCGCCCCACTCTCCGGCGTGAGCGGTACCCCAAGCGTCGCATGTCGCTGCCACTTGAGCAATTCCGCGCTGCTCTCCGACGCCGGTCGATCTGGCACGTCAAACGTGTACCGCGCGAAGCTGCCGAGCATGCTGCCAAGCGCGTCGAGCACCAAGCCAAGGTCATTCGCGGCGCGGTCGGCTGTGTCATCGGCCGCGACGCGCGACGCTTCCGACGAATCGGTCACCAAGCGCAACGCGCCGGTATCGACCGGGCGTGCGGCAGACGACGGCGTCGCATTTGTCGCGGAGGCTGGAGGACCTGATTTCTTGAAGAACATCAGTCATTTGTGCGGGATCCGATCGTGCGCCGCCCAACGTCGTCGTCAGGAGCCGCCGGAGAGGGTCGGTCCGATATGGACGACTGGTTGCCGACAACGTGACACATCGGCGCGGGCACAGTACGCCGACTCGTTCGGCTACATTCTCCCAATGCTCGCGCTACTCGGCCGCCGCCTCCTGCTCTCCATCCCGACGCTTTTCGGAGTGTTGGTGGTGGTTTTCCTGCTGCTCTACGTCGCTCCCGGTGACCCGGTGCAGGCGATGGTGGGCGAACGCGCCGACCCCGCCACAATCGCACGGCTTCGCGCCGAGCTCCGACTCGACGATCCGCTGCCCGTGCAGTTCGCGCACTACGGCTGGGGCGTGCTGCGCGGTGACCTTGGCCGCTCGTACATCACGAATCGCCCGATCATCGACGACATCGCCGAGCGCTTTCCGCGCACCTTGCTGCTCGCGACCACGGCGATGCTGCTGGCGATTTTGACGGGTGTGACCGTCGGCGTGCTCGCCGCGATTCGCCCCAATGGCTGGTTCGATCGCACGGCGCTGGCGCTCACGTATCTCGGCATCTCGTTCCCGGTGTACTGGGTCGGGCTCTTGCTGATCGTGCTCTTCGCGGTCACGCTGCGCTGGCTGCCCGCATCCGGGTACGGGCGATTGGAATTCCTCGTGCTTCCATCGCTCGCACTCGGTTCGCGTTCAATCGCGTATCTCGCCCGCGTAACGCGCTCCTCAATGCTCGAAGTACTCGGCGCCGACTTTGTACGCACAGCGCGCGCCAAAGGGTTGACCGAGTCGGCGGTGCTGGTGCGCCATGCCCTGCGAAACGCGCTGATTCCCGTCGTCACCGTGATCGGACTCGACTTCGGCGCCTATCTCACCGGCAGCATCCTCACCGAAACGATCTTCAGTTGGCCGGGCATCGGTCGCTACGTCGTCATGGCGATCTCGCGACGCGACCTACCAGCGGTGCAAGGCGCGGTACTCTTTCTGTCGGTGGTGTTCGTCGCGGTCAATCTCATCACCGACCTCGCGTACCAACGGGTGGATCCGCGGGTTCGCGTCTAACGGCGGACTGCAACAGCCGGCCGCGGATTTACGGCAACTGCGGGACGCGAATTTCGCGAATGCTGCGAATCGTGCGGCGCCGTTGGCGACAATCGCATCGATCAAGCAGCGCTGCAGTTTTTTTTGTTAACAACAAAAATAACCGTACTGGCCACTGCGTTCCGCAACCGTACACACGATTCGTACGATTCGTCTTGTTCGCGAAATTCGCGTCCCGCAGTTGCTGTTGACCTCATTCGTCCTTCTGGCCAAAGATCGCCAGGTTCGAACTGTGTCCCGGCGCGATCTTCTTGTCCGGATAAATCCAGTGGACCGCCTGATTCACGGCGATCGCAGCCTCACCAAATCCCGTGGCAATGAGCTTGAGCTTCCCGTCGTACGTCGTGATATCGCCCGCGGCGTAAACACCCGCGCGTCCCGTTTCCATCGTCGAGCTGACGAGGATTTCGTCCTTCTCGATGTTCAATCCCCACTCGAGCAACGCTCCTAGGTCGCTGACGTAGCCGAGCATCGGGAGGACCACGTCGGCCTGCACGTCGCGCGTCGTCTTGGTCTTCACGTCCTTGAGACGGACGCCGGTGAGATACCCTTCACCATGAATCGCGTCCAGCTCATGGAACGTGTGAATGTTGACGCGACCGTCACCGACCGCGGCCGCCGCCTGCACTTCGGCCACGGTTGCCGCGTGCGCACGAAAGCGATCACTGCGATGCACCAACGTGACCGACGCCGCCTTGTCGCGCAGCTGCGCAGACCAATCGAACGCCGAGTCACCGCCGCCGACAATCACCACGTGCTTGCCGCGATACGCTTCGGGTGTGCTGACCAATTCATGCACGCCGCGGCCGTACCATGCTTCGGCGAATGCTTGCGGCAAGCGACGCGGGCGGAACGCTCCGATTCCCGCGGCCACGAGTACTGAGCGCGTCGGAAACCGATCCGTGTCCGTCACCAGCACAAAGTGGCCGTCCTCTTCTTCGAGCCCGACCACGCGCTGACCAAGATGCGCGGGCAGTCCAGACTCCTGATGAAACTGAAGCGCCTGCTCGCGGAGAGACCGCACCAGATCTTTCGCCAGCACTTTCGGATGGCCGGCTACGTCGAAGATGTATTTCTCCGGGTACAGCGCGGTCAGCTGACCGCCCAGTTCGGGCAGTGCGTCGACGATCTGCGCCGTCGCGCCGCGCATGCCGGCGTAGAAGAGGCCAAACAGACCAGTCGGCCCGCCGCCGATGATCGTGATATCGGTGATTTCGTGAGTAGACATAGGATGCGGAAGTTAAACACTCCAATCGACGCGCGCGTAGGCGACGGCTTATCTTTTCGCGATGAAGATCTACACACGAACTGGCGACGAGGGAGCCACCGCCCTCTTCGGGGGTGGCCGCGTCGGCAAGGACCATCCACGCGTCGAAGCGTACGGTGATGTCGACGAATTGAACGCGGCCCTCGGCCTCGCGCGCTCCATCGATATGATGCCGCGCATCGATGAAGTGCTGGTGCCCGTCCAACGCGATCTGTTCGCCATCGGCGCGCTCTTGGCCACACCCGATCATGACAAGATGCGGATGCAGCTTTCCAAGGCGCGCATCGACGAAGGGCGCATCGAAGAGTTGGAGCGTGCGATCGACGCCTGCGAGCAGGAGCTCGAACCGCTCACGAGCTTCATCATCCCCGGCGGAACACCCAAAGCGGCAGCGTTGCATGTCGCCCGCACTGTCTGCCGTCGCGCCGAACGTCGCGTGGTCCATCTCGCCGCCGAGATCGAATTGCCGACGCTCACCGTCATCTATCTCAACCGCCTCTCCGACCTGCTCTTCATGCTCGCCCGCGTCGCCAATCGCCGTGCAGGCGCCGGCGAGGTCACCTGGTAGTGAGCGGCGCAGTGCCGGTCGTCGTGCCTGACCTCGTGCCGGTCGTACTTCCACTCCCGCTGCCGCTGACGTACCCGGTCTATGTCGGCGCGGGAGTCGTGAGCCAGCTGCAGGCAATCGTATCCGCGGTCGCACCCGCGCACCGTTACGCCGTGATCTCAGATACCACGGTCGCCGCGCACCACGCCGCCGCCGTGCTGGAGCAGCTTCCCGCCGACCGCACTCGCCTCTTCACGATTCCGCCCGGCGAGCACGAAAAGACCCGGGCGCGCTGGGCCGAACTGACCGACGCACTGCTCGAATGGGGTGCCGGCCGTGACACGACGGTCATCGCCGTGGGCGGTGGCGTTGTGGGCGACTTGGCCGGCTTTGTGGCGGCGACGTATATGCGCGGTATCCCGGTCGTGCAGGTCCCGACCACCCTGCTCGCCATGGTCGATGCATCGGTTGGCGGCAAAACGGCGGTCGATACGCCACAAGGGAAGAATCTCGTCGGCGCGTTTCACGATCCGAGCGCCGTTCTCATGGATCCGACGTTGCTGGCCACGCTCCCGCGGCCCGACTTGCGGAGCGGCATGGCCGAAATGATCAAACACGGCGTCCTCGCTGATCGCGCCTACTTCAACGCGTTGCTCGCCGCACTGCCGGACATCAACGCGCGCGGCGCACTCGCGCCGCAGTTCGGCGCGCTCATTGGCGGAAGCGTGGCCATCAAGGCCGCCGTCGTTGCCGACGACCATAAGGAGAACGGTCGCCGCCAGACGCTCAACTTCGGGCACACGATCGCCCACGCCATCGAGCG
>JBBQDB010000154.1:0-9548 GCA_038319245.1 Gemmatimonadales bacterium | reverse complement strand
GTCGGTGAAGATCTTGTCCATGTCCTTGAACAGCGGCTCCTGCATATGCTGCATTTCCTTGCGGAAGATCTTGAGCGAATCCTTCTGCATGTCGGTCAGCGTCAGTGGCTTCTTGCGGTCGAGAAGAAAGGCGATCGGATCGCTATTCTCGAGGTTTTCCTTCACCAGCGATGCCGGTGTCTTGCGACTGCCGCCCATTCCCGGGCCGCCCATCCCGCCGCCGCGCCGACCACCACCCATGCCGCCGCCCATCCCACCACCCATCCCACCCATCTGGGCACGCGCCGCTCGTGGCGAAACCGAAACCGCCAAACTGCCAACCAGCAGCGCGAAGGTGATGGTGCGCGTGGATATTGAGTTACGCATGGGAAAGACTCGGAAAGGTGAAGGTGAGGCCCGCATCGCACGACGCCTGTACGCACTGTTCGCGTGCGGCGTCGTCGCGTCCGCCAGCTGCGCACAGAACACTACACCACCCTCAAACCCCACGCCTGCTACAGTCGCGCCAACGGGTGCGGCGACCAATGGGCTGGCGGTCGTGCCTGTTCAGGTTACTTACGTGCTCCGATCGCTCCGGCCGACGCTCGACTCGCTCTTTCCCGTGCGCGATTCGCTCGATCAGGCCGCGTGCAGCGCGGTGGCCGGGCTGGTCTGCCATCAATACGTCTACCGCCGAGATTCGCTGACGTTGCGGAGTGACGGCGACCGATTGTCGATTACCACGGCACTCGCCTTTCGCGCACAGGTGGGCATGGCCGGTGTGTCGCGACTGGCGAGCTGCGGCTACCAACCCGAAACGATGCGACGCGCGACGTTGGCCATGAGCACTACGCTCTTCTGGCGACGCGATTGGCGCATCGGTGTACGTGGGACCACCGCGGTCGCCTCACTGCTCGATCCGTGCCGAGTGACGGTGCTTGGCGTGGATGCCACAAGCACGCTGCGAGGCGTGGTTAATCGACAATTGGCCGACTTCGCGGCGCAAGCCGACACGGCGATCCCGCGCGTCGCTGACCTGCGCCCGCTCGCCGACTCATTGTGGCGCAGCTTCGTCGAGCCCACCGCGCTCGACTCGACCAATACGCTCTGGCTCACGTTGGAGCCGGAAGCGGTTCGCGTCGCGCCATTCGTCGGCAACGGACCGAGCATTCGTACGGCGATCGTGCTCTACGCGCGACCGCGGGTCGTTACCGGCGACAAGCCGAAAGTCGTGTCACGTAAGCTGCCAGAACTCGCGCTCGGTACCGCGCCAGATCACTTCGACGTTCCGCTCACCGTCGAACTCTCGTTTGCCGATTTACAGCGACGGGCGGCGGCGCAACTCGCCCTCGAAACGGAAAAGAGCAGTGTCAAGGTGGACAGCGTGCATCTACGTGGCACGGGCGACACGGTCACCGTCGAGTTGCAAGTATCGGGAGCAATGCGCGGCACGCTGACACTCAACTCGCGCCTGCGTTGGGATGCGTCCGCACGCGAACTGCGACTCGACGAACTGGAATGGAACCTCGCGAGCAAAGGTGCACTCTCACGAGTGAAGGCCACACTCGGCGCGCCGCTGGTGTCCCGAGCAATTCGCCGTGCGACGATGGGGGGACGCGTGCCGTTGGGGGCGCAGCTCGACTCTACCCGCGTCGAGTTGCTGCGTAAACTCAACGGACCTGTAGGAAAGGGGAATGCGCTTGGCAGCAGTGTACAAGACATCCAGATCATCAGCGTACACGCGACGGCAACGGGCATTGTGGTACAGGCGCGCTTGACCGGTCAGGCAGGCGTATGGATTCAATAGCGCGACAAAATCCGACACGGCATTCAGACCGCAACCGACACGCAACTCATGAACGACTTTAACTCGACCATGCACAAAGACGGAGCGCAATAATGATGCAGCGACCAACGGTACCCACTCGCCGTGCGGCGGTGACGGCACTGATACTGAGCATCGGATTAGCGACAACGTCGGCGCGTGCGCAGACGATCTTTCCGTTGCCGACGGACAGTGCGCAACGCGTCTTGATTGCGCGCCTGTCCGCACTCGCCGCAGACTCGATGGAAGGGCGCCGCGCGGGCAGTGTGGGCTCACGTCGCGCGCGCGCATGGATTGAGCACGAGCTCGCGGCGGTCGGCGCGCTGCCGGTAGGCCCGGCGTATGCGCATCCGGTCAAACTCTCGCCGCGCGGTGGCGGCGCGGATACGCTCGGCGCAAACATCGTCGCACGCATTCCGGGTCGTCGGCCGGGCGGCAAGACCATCGTGATCAGCGCGCACTACGATCACCTGGGTGTACGCAACGGCCAGATCTACAATGGCGCAGACGACGATGCGTCTGGATGCGTGGCACTGCTGACTATCGCGGAGCGACTACGCACATCGCCGCTTGAGCACGACGTGCTGCTGGTATTTTTCGACGGCGAAGAAATGGGTATGCCTGGCTCGAAGGCGTTCATCGCTGCGCCACCTATTCCGATCGACCAACTCGCGTTCGACCTCAGCCTCGATATGGTGGCGAGACAGGACGGGAAAGCGCTCTGGGTAAGCGGTACGTCGCACTATCCGGAGCTTAAGCCGTTGGCCGAGCGTGCGGTAACGCCGAACGGAATTCCGATTCGCTTCGGACACGACACGAAGAGTCTCAAGCCTGACGACGATTGGACGAATTCATCCGACCACGCCGTCTTTCATGCCAAGAAAATTCCATTCTTGTACTTGGGCGTCGAGGATCATCCCGACTATCACAAGCCGGGCGACCATGCGGATCGTGTGGATCCGGCGTTCTATCTGGGTGCCGTAGACTACGCGTATCGTGTGCTGCGCGAGGTGGACGCGTGGAGCGGTCTGTCGAAGCCCCACGCGTCTCCCTGAGTTACATCCAACGTTCGACGGCTACGCGTGCGAAGCCCATGCCGTCTCGCCCTTCGCGTACGGCAAGCACGGATCGAAGCGACCGGGCGATTCCACGTACCGCTGCGCCTTGGTCACACCAATTTCTGAGGTAAAGTAGCCGAGCAGCGTGAGCTCCTTCATCATGCGGAAATAGTGCGCTGGGTCGTCAGGCTTCTTGGTGTCCATGTAGCCCTTCTGCTCTTTGTCGAGCGTCTCAAGTACTGCGAGACGCTGCGCCGGGGTCGCGGCCATGAACGTTGTCTTGTTTGTGGCTTGCGACGCGGCGTCGAGCTTCGTCATCCCGTCGCGAAAGATCGCTTGATCCTTCGCGTCGTACGCGTCAGTGACCATCACGGCCATGAACGCACCGGTCTTGGCCGCCTTCGCACCGGGCGTCTTGGTGTCGGGAAGAATCGTGTCGGCCACTTCGTCGAGCAGCGCGATTTCCTGCGCGGTAAAGGGCGTGAAATTACTCGTCGTGCTCAGTGTGTCCTTGGTGACCGTCGCCACGGATTTGTCCGGCGGTGCACACGCGGTTAACAGGGAGCTGCCGCCAACGAGCGCCGCGCCGCCGAGCATGACACTGACCCGTTTGATCGCTTCGCGCCGATCCATGAGCGAACGCGCGACCGTCTGTTCGTCCGATTCGAATGACATCACACGTTCCGGTTAGAGGTTGCGCTTGGTGAGTTCGTTCACAGCGAATTCGGCCGCGCGCGCGGTGAGCGCCATGTACGTCAGCGATGGATTGACGCATGCTGCCGATGTCATCGACGACCCATCGGTGACGAAGACATTGAGCGCGTCCCACACCTGGTTGTGCTTGTTGAGCACTGACGTCTTGGGGTCACGTCCCATGCGTGCGGTGCCCATCTCGTGAATACCTTGGCCTGGGAAGTAACCGCTGTCGTACGTGCGCACGTCGCGTACACCGGCGGCGGTCAGCGTTTCCGCCATGTCGGCCATCATATCTTTGCGCATCTTGGCTTCGTTCTCGCCGGTGGCGCAATCGATCTTGAGCACGGGCAGTCCCCACTTGTCTTTCTTCGTGGGGTCGAGCGTCACCTTGTTGTCGTGATTGGGGAGCATTTCACCGAAGGCCATGCCGCCGATCGTCCATTCGCCGGGCGTCGCGAGTGAATCTTTGAACGCACCGCCGATCCCGGCTTCCGCGATACCGCGTCCCCAGCCTTCGCGACTCGCATCGCCTTGGTAACCGAAGCCGCGAAGATACTCGCGCTTGTCGCCGAACAAGTTGCGATACCGTGGGATGTAGAAGCCGACGGGTTTGCGACCGAAGTAGTACTTGTCGTCGAGTCCGTCGAGCTTCCCGTTGGCGCCGAGCCGGAAGTGATGGTCCATCAGGTTGTGCCCGAGCTCACCCGAGCTGCTGCCCAAGCCTTCCGGCCAGATGTCGTTCGCGGAGCGCATCAATAACCACGTGCTGTTCAACGTGGACGCGCAGAGGAAGATGATCTTCGCTTGGTACTCGACGGTCTGATTGGTGACGGCATCGAGCACACGCACCCCCGTCGCGCGCTTCTTGTCCTTATCGTAGAGCACTTCGCTGACGATCGAAAACGGCTTTAACGTCAGCTTGCCGGTGGCCATGGCCGCGGGCAGTGTGGACGATTGTGTGCTGAAGTACGCGCCATACGGACAGCCGAGCCAGCAGGCATTGCGCGACTGACACTGTCCGCGTCCAGGAAGCGGTTGCGTGATGTTGGCAACGCGGCCGGGCACCATATGTCGCTTTCCGTCGAAGAGCTTCTTCATGCGGTTGCTGACTAACTCTTCGCCGCAATTGAGCTTGTGCGCCGGCATGAACTGCCCATCCGGGAGCTGCTCAAGGCCATCACGGTTGCCCGCAATGCCGGCGAACTTCTCGACCTTGTCATACCATGGCGCGATCTCGTCGTAGCGAATCGGCCAGTCAACCGCGATACCTTCTTTGGCGTTCGCCTCGAAGTCGAAGTTGCTCCAGCGGTAGCTGTGGCGCCCCCACATGAGCGACCGTCCACCGACGTGGTAGCCCCGAAACCAGTCGAAGCGTCTCGCTTCGGTGTACGGCGACTCTTCGTCTTTGACCCAGTAGTCGAGATTTTTTTCGTTCAGCGGATAATCACGCTTGAGCACCGGGTAGTGCTTGATCATCTCCTGCGTGCGACCGCCACGATGGGGATATTCCCACTGACCCTTGGTCGCGTTCACGTAGTCCTTCACGTGCTCGATGTTGCGTCCGCGTTCGAGCATGAGCACCCGGAGACCTTTCTCCGTCAACTCTTTGGCGGCCCATCCGCCGGAAATGCCCGAACCGACGACGATCGCATCATACGCCTGATCCTGCACTGCGTCCTCCCGTGTCACGAAGACAGTCGGGTACGAGGTGGGAAGTTGATAAGAGTCCGAATATGGTGAACGGTACAGGCGTGTGCGATGGCTATGACCGGCTTTCGCCGCGCGAGCGGGTCGTCACAGGTTGCGTCGAGTGAGCTCGTTGACGGCGAAGTCGGCGGCTCTCGCGGTGTAGGCCATGTAGCTCAGGGACGGATTCTGACAGGCCGTCGACACCATGCACGCCCCATCGGTAACAAACACGTTCGGTGCGTCCCACACCTGATTGTGTTTGTTGAGGACCGACGTCTTGGGATCCTTCCCCATGCGCGCCGTGCCCATTTCATGAATACCCTGACCGGGCGCATACCCTTGGTCAAACGTCTTCACATCGCGCACGCCGCACGCGCTCAACATCTCGGCCATGTCTGCGGTCATGTCCTTGCGCATGAGATGTTCGTTCTCGCCGATCGCGCAATCGAACTTGAGCACCGGTAGCCCCCACTTGTCCTTTTTCGTCTCATCGAGCGTGACCTTGTTGTCGTGGTTGGGCAGCATCTCGCCGAAGGCGGTTCCGCCGATGGTCCACTGTCCAGGCTCAGCAATCGCGTCTTTGAAGCCCGCGCCGACGCCCAGCTCCGCGACGGCACGCGACCATCCATCGCGTCCGGCGCCGCCCTCGTAGCCAAAGCCGCGCAGGTACGGACGCTTGTCGCCAAACAAGTTGCGATAGCGCGGGATGTAGGACGGGTTGGGGCGACGCCCGAAGAAGTACTGGTCTTCGAGCCCATCGATCTTGCCTTCCGCGCCGACTCGGAAGTGATGATCCATGAGGTTGTGCCCGAGCTCGTTGGAGCTGCTACCCAGACCGCCGGGCCACACATCAGTCGCCGACCGCATCAGCAGCCACGTGCTGTTCAGCGTCGACGCGCAGAGGAAGACGATTTTCGCGGAGTAGTCGGTGACAGCGTTGGTTAGGGCGTCGACGACGCGCACACCGCTCGCGCGCCGTTTGTCCTTGTCGTAAATGACTTCGCTTGCAATCGAAAACGGTTTGAGTGTCAACCGTCCGGTTGCCATGGCCGCTGGCAAGGTAGATGATTGTGTGCTGAAGTAGGCGCCGTACGGGCAACCGAGCCAGCAGGCGTCGCGGTAGTGGCAGGCGCCGCGCCCGGTGAGTGCCTGGGTGAGATTCGCGGTGCGGCTCGAGATGAGGCGTCGCTTGCCGTCGTAGAGTTTGCGTAGCCGGCCCGCGACCAACGTTTCAGCGCAGTTGAGCGCCATCGCCGGTTGGAATTCACCGTCGGGCAGCTGCGGAAGATGTTCGATCGAGCCTGCGATGCCCGCGAACTTTTCGACATAGCTGTACCACGGTGCGAGCTCGGCGTACCGAATCGGCCAATCGATGGCGATGCCGTCTTTCGCGTTGGCTTCGAAGTCGTAGTCGCTCCACCGAAAGCTGCACCGCCCCCACATCAGGGAGCGTCCGCCGACGTGGTAGCCGCGAAACCAGTCGAAGCGTTTCACCTCGGTATAGGGCGACTCTGTTTCGTCTGTCCACCAGTCGAGGTTCTTCTCCTGCAACTGATAGCCGCGCGCCAACACCGGATGCGTTTGGGACATGGCGGCCGTGCGCCCGCCACGATGCGGATATTCCCACGGCGCTTTGGTCGCGTTCACATAGTCTTTCAGATGCTCGATGTTCTTGCCTCGCTCGAGCAGCAAAACGCGTAGCCCTTTTTCGGTCAGTTCTTTCGCGGCCCAACCGCCGGAAATACCGGAGCCGACCACGATGGCGTCGTAACTGGTCGCCTGCACCACGTCCTCCCGTGTACGGGGATTTTCGAATGCGATGTCGGAATACCGAAAACGTGCGTGCGGATCCGTCGATGCGCCATGGCGCCAGGCTGCCTTGACAGTGTCTGCCGCGATCGTCAGTCTATGCCTTCAACAACCGTTACTCAGTCAGGACGTGGTCCGTTGTCGCCGATTGCCGCCACGCAAAACAACGAGCTAAACGCGAGTGCCCGGCGGCGTTCCCGTCGGGCTTTTTCGTGTCGCGTGCGGAACACCTCGTTGGATTCTTATCCGCTGGATTTTGTCCGCTGGATTTCATCCGCTGGAGCTGTCTCATGACCGTCCGTCGTTTTGATCGCTCGTTTCGCATGGCCCTCGTGGCACCGTGCGTGGTCGTCGCCGTCTCGCTGGCCGCGGCCTGCACGAGTGAGCCGAAATTGCCACCCATCGACAGTGCGACGCACACCGCGGCGTGGGATAAATGGAAAGCATCGCGCACCGCCTGGCTGTCGATTCCCGGGCGACCGATGTCGTACACCGCGCTGACCTGGATTCATGAAGGGCCGACGACAATCGGTGGTGACAGCACGAACGCGGTCCGGCTACAGGGAAGCAACGTACCAGCCAAGTTCGGTGTGTTGGTGCGCACCGGAAAGACGGTGCGTTTTGATGCCGCCGCCGGCGTGACCTTCACCGTGGATAGTCAGCCCGCAACCGCAACGTCGATTGAACTCCGCACGGATGCGGCACCCAAAGCTTCGATCATCACCGTGGGTTCGGCGGGCTTTCGCATTGCGCAGCGCGTCGACTCGATTGGCCTGCGGGCGTGGGATGCCGACAAGGTCTCGCCCGAGGCCGTCGCCAAGCAGATTGCCCCGCTTTCATACTTTCCGCTCGATGAAAAGTGGCGCATCGCAGGGACGTGGAAGCGCCGGGAAAAGCCGGAGACGGTGGCGGTCTCGACGAGCGCTGGCGTGAAGGAAGAGCACATCATTCTGGGGACGGTCGCCGCGAAGGTTGCCGGTACGCCGGTCAATTTGCTTGCCTACGCGGGTAGTAGTCCCACCGATCTGTACATCACCTTCAGCGATGAATCGAGCGGCGAAGAGACGTATGGGTTTCGCTTCGTGCATGCGGCCGTGGACACGATCGCCAAGTTGGTCACGCTCGACCTCAACTTCGCCTACAACCCGGACTGCGCATTCTCGGCGTACACCACGTGTGCGCTGCCGACAACCGAAAATCGCATCGGCGTGAAAGTGCTGGCCGGTGAAAAGGCCGTCGTCTATCTCAAAGACAGCGTCGCTGCAGTGGCGCGTAAGGAAAAATTGGCCAAGACCGTGCTGGGCGGTGTCGCGGCGCCGACGAGTACCAAGCCATGATGCATGCGCTTGCGCGGTCACACGCGCGCACTCGCGGCGTGCTGACGCTGGCTCTCGGCGCGTGCGTTGTCGCCGCGGCTTGCAAGAAGGACGATGCCGCGACGTCGACGCCGCTGGTGCGACATCCGCCCGTGCAGACCGGCGCGCTCGCGCCTGCGTATTCCGCACCCGCGCTCAACGGCGCGACTGTCAGCTTCGGCGGCACGACTAACGCGCTGACGCTGGTGAACGTGTGGGCAACGTGGTGTCGCTCGTGCAAGGAAGAATTCGCCGAGCTCGAGAAGACGAGGGTGGCCTACGAAGGCAAAGGGTTAAAGGTCATTGCCGTCAGCGTCGATCAGGGCAGCTCGACAAAAGTGCAGGCGTTCGTAGCGGCGCAGGGCAGCCAATTCCCCGTGGTGCACGATCACGACGCAAAAATCTCGGCGCTGTACGGTGTTGGCGGATTACCGTCCACCTACCTGATTGACAACAGCGGCAAAGTGATTTGGTCGCTGACTGGCAGTTTTCTGGAAGACAGCGCCGCGATGTTCGCGGCCATTCGCAGCGCGACGACGGCCGCGACTCCGCCCGCGCCCGCACCTCACTGAGCCAACGATGATTCGATCTGTTGTTCTTGCTACGATGCTACTCGCTGCACCCGTTGTGGCGCACGCGCAGGGCACGGTGACGCTGTTGGACTACAAGACCAGCGTTCCCGCGGTCTGGCGCTCGCGCGCGCCGTCGTCGAGCATGCGCCTCGCGGAATTCGTGGCCGGCGCACCCGCGCCCGGCACTCCTGGCGCAGAAGTCATCGTGTACTTCTTCGGGCCAGGGCAGGGCGGTCCGGTCGACGCGAATCTCGCGCGCTGGAAAGGGCAGTTTTCCAACCCTGCTGGTGGGCCAGTGACCGAAGTCGTGACACATGAGAAGTCCGCGTTTCCGCTGACGGTGGCCGAGTATCGTGGTACCTACGCGCGCGGTGTGGGGATGGGATCCGCGCCGGAGGCGGCGCGACCGAATCATGTGTTGGTCGCGGTCGTCGCCGAAACGCCCAAGGGCACGATCTTTTTTCAGCTCTTCGGGCCCGCCGCGGCGGTCGAAGCACAGCGCGCCGCGTATCTCGCCTTCGTGCGCGGGCTCAAGTAGTCGCGTCAATCGTGCCGCTCGAGTGGC
>JBBQDB010000153.1:0-9599 GCA_038319245.1 Gemmatimonadales bacterium | reverse complement strand
CGAGATCTGTGGGTTGATGCGTCCGCTTCATGTTTTACTGCCGTCGTCCTGCTGTCCTACTGCTGTCCTACTGCTCAATACACTGCGTCACACCTACTTCGCGGCGAGTTCCTTCACGGTCGCGGACAGCATGCGCACTTTGCCGGCATCGGCGGAGGCGCCCGCTTCGGTGTCAAGCTTGGCCGACAGCAACGTCAGTGCATTCTTACGACCGGCACCACTCATCTTCTCCGCGGCTTCGATTTCACCCATCAGCGACGTGAGGCGCGCCGACGCGAGTCCCTTGCTTCGCTGCAGCTGATCGACGTACGCCTTGGCGAGCGAGAACGACGCTGGCCACACCATCTGCTGCTGCCCCTGCACGTTCAGGTAGTCGTAGTGTACCGTCTTCGCCGCATCGATCTCATGCTGTGAGATAAACGCGCTGGGCAGCAGCTCGAACACATCGAGGCCACGACCGATTTCTGAGCTGTACATGAAGCCGTTGTACCAGTAGATCGACCACGAGCCGCCGTTGGCGCCCGTTGCGACGGTGTCGATCGGGCCGCGATCGAAGAACGCGATCTCTTTCGGCTTCGAGACGTCCGTCCAATCGAACAACGACACGCCGCCCTGATACCATGCCTGAATCATCACATCGCGACCCGGGATCGGAATCAGCGAGCCGTTGTGTGCGACGCAGTTTTCCATCGACGTCTGCGCGGCCGGCATTTTGTAGTAGCTGTGAAAGACTTCCTTACCGTTCTCGATCGTGAAGAGCGCGTCGGCGCCCCACTCGTACTTGTCCGTCGAGCGGCAACGCGGCGCCGAACCACCGCCCCACTCGTCGCTGAACAGAATCTTCTTGCCATCGTTGCTGAACGTCGCTGAGTGCCAGAAGGACATGTTCGAATCGGCGGCGGCATAAAGACGCTTCGGGTTCTTGACGTCGCTGATGTCGAGCAGCAAGCCGTAACCGCCGCAGGCACCACCGGCCAGACCGACCGCGGGATAGACGGTGATGTCATGGCACTGCACCGGACCTGCCGGACGCGCGGGACCACGACCAGCGCCCGGTGGGCCACCGGCACGACCAGCACCACCACGACCCGCGCCGCCACGCGCGGCCGCTTGGGCAGCACGATCGGACGAGTCGGACGCATTGCGGCCAGTGTTCCGCGGTGCAGCAGCGAGCGACTGCAGGATGCCCGGCTTGCTCACGACCTTGGCCTGCTCCGGATGCGCGAGCGGCACCTGAATCACTTCGATACGGAACTGCTCACCGCGCGGATCGACATCCGGCGAGAGGTCCACGCAACCAGCGAGTTCTGATTCGGGGCGCACGCCCGACGAACCCGAGATGTAGACGTAGACGTTGGCCTTGTCCTTCGGATCTTCGACCACCGTGTGCGTGTGCGATCCACGGCACGTCTGCACGTTGGCGATATACTTGAGATGCTTCAGATCTGTCGCGTCGAAAATACGGATGCCGCGAAAGCGTTCCTTGCTCACGGAATCAGGCACACCCTGCGTGCCGCAATCGAGACGACCCGCGACAGACTCGCCGGAGACAAAGATCAAATTCTGATAGACGGAGACGTCGCTCTGCGAGCCGCGGCAGACGTACTCGTCAAACAGCTTCGGCGTGCGCGGGTTGGCGACATCCCACACCTGATAGCCGTCGTAGTTGCCTTGAATGACGTAGTGATCGCGAAACGCGAGATCGGAGTGCGTGACGCCGATGAACGGCTCGGCCGGCGGGCGAGTGGCGACAAGGCGCATGTTCCACGACGCCTCGGCGGCCGGTTGCAGCATGACGCGTTTGGTCGTGTCTTTTGACCACTTCCCCATGAGACCGGGCTTGAGTCCGACGCGCGGGTCCGGGCTGGGTGCCGTCGCGGACATGCTCATCGTGCCGCCGCTCGCGGCAGGCGCCATACTCGCGCCGGTCGAGCTCGAGCTGGAGGCGCACGCCGCGGAGTAGAGCACTCCGGCAACGAGCGGCAGAGACAACAGTTTAGTGTATTTCACGGATCTGCGGTTGGAGGGAAAGCGTCGAAACACTGCGTTGCAAACTCTGGTTAAACAGACAACAGCGGCGCGTGCACCGCGTCGCGATAGTCAGCGCGCGCCTGGCACAGTCGCCAGCATCTTGGTCATGCGTTCGATCTCGGTCGTCTGATCGGCGTAGACATCTGACGCCATTTTGTAGACGAGATCGTCGTTGGCCGGATCGCGCGAGTTGAGCAAATCGTTCACCATCGAGACAGCGCCTTCGTGGTGCCCGATCATTCCCTGCAGAAACAGACGGTCGAAGTCGGAGCCACGCGCCCTATCAAGCGCGGCGAGTTGCTCGTCACTGAGCATGCCGGGCATGAGCATGTCCATCTCCATACCGTTCATCTTCATCTTCATGGTCATCTTGCCAGCCGGTGGCACTGCTTCACCATGCGTGCGCAACCACGATTGCATGAGACCGATCTCGTCGCGCTGACCAACAACGATGCGTTCGCAGAGAATACGAACGTCTTCACGCGCGCCGTGCGACGCCGCCCAGCCAGCCATCACGACAGCCTGCGCGTGATGCGGAATCATCCCCTGAAAAAAGTCGACGTCGGCTTTCGATGCCTTTTGCGCGGGGCGCGGCGGTTGGCGCCGCAATTCGGCCTGCGAGAGCACCTTGGGGCCGCCGACGACATCGCTGCGCGCCCCCGTCTGCGCGGTGCGGCAGCCGCCCAGCACCATCGACGCGAGCAACAAGCCAGTCGCCCAGCGTTCGTGAATTCGCTTCATCCTTCCCTCACATGGTTACGCGTGTCGGAATGCGCAAACATAGCGCGTACGGAACCGAGAAGCAGGCGCGTACGCTTCTCGATGACCGTCGCACCCGTCCGGCAAAACGCGCCTACCAGGGTATACTCGCTTCTGGTGAGAAACGATGCGATTCGCGTGCGCGCTGCCGATCTCGTCGACAGGCGCGGCACTGGCTCGGCGAATGTGCCGTCCCTGCTCGTCCTCCGCCGCGCGGCCCGTGCCGTCGGCGCGTCGTCGCAGCCTAACCCGACCTCGCATTCGGGGAACTGTCCAGCGGCCTGCAGTCTACTTCGTCCCATATGGACCAGCCTTCGACTCGTGTCGCTTCGGATAGCGCTCCACGGCCAGCCCTGAACGGAGACCCTCCGTTTCTCAACTCATTCTCCCGGATCACCACGTTGATATCCTCGCTGATTTCGCGTACGAGCGCGGCAGTGCTTGCCCTTGGCGGTCTCGTGCTGCTGTTCGCCCCGGACGAGCTCCTGCCCCGTGCGATTCCCGCATTCCCGGCCGCCGCAAGCTGGATCGGTCAGCTCATCGCGGCAGGGTGGCTGGGGCTCGCCGCACTCAATTGGACAAGTCGCTCAACCTTGCTGGGTGGCATCTACGGACGCCCCGTAGTGCTCGCGAACGCCGCGTTCTACTTCATCGGTGCAACGACACTCGTTCGGGTCATGCTGAGCGACGCGCACCCGCTCTTGCTGGCGTGGGTCGCAGTACCGATCGCACTATTCGCTGGGGTCTATGCCTGGCTCCTGTTCCGCGGACCACTCGACAGCGATGTCGCCCATACCCGCGGTGCCACGCCCTGAACGACAGGCCGGGTGCGCTCGGTCATGATGTCGTGCGTCGCGGGCCGAAACGAATGGACGACGTGCGTGGCTTGCCCGCGCCCCGATCGCGCGCGACACTTGCGACGCGATGGTACCAGGTCGGTGCGATCGCCCATGTTTTCCGTCTGCCTCCGGAGTAGTGATGCGATCGTTGGGATATGATGGGTGCCGAGTCGCCGTGAGGACCACGATGCGCGTTGCGTCTGTCGTGGCGTTGTGCGCGACGCCACTCTTTGCGCAAAATCCGCCGGTGACGCCACCGGCTGCACCCCCAGCGACCGGTGAAGGTACGGCGGCTCCCGCCGGTGCCCCCGTGGCGCGTCGAGCGCCGCGTCCGTACGCGCAGGTGATCACCGCACGTGCGATCACCGAGAAGGGTGGGATCACGGTGCATCGCGTCGACGACCGCTACTTCTTCGAAGTGCCGGACTCGTTGCTCGGCCGAGACTTTTTGATGGTCACCCGCGTGGCCGGCGTCCCTGCGGGGGCGGGCGGTTTTCAAAGCGCCGGCAGCTCGCTCAACGAACGTATGGTGCGCTGGGAGAAGACGCCCGATCGCGTGTTGTTGCGCAGCATCAGCCCCGATGTGGTCGCCGATGACACGCTGCCGATCGCCAAGAGTGTCGCGCAAAACAACTTCGCGCCAATTTTGGGTGCGTTTCCGATTGCGGCGTTCGCGCGTGACAGTGCGTCGTATGTGCTCGACGTGACGGACTTTTTCACCGCGGACAATCCGGCGACATCAGGGTTAAGCGCCGACCAACGACGCACGTACGGCGTGCGGCGCTACGATCCCGCGCGTAGCTACGTGAGCGGCGTACGCAGCTTTCCGCTCAACATCGAAGTACGGCAAGTACAAACGTTCGACGCCGCAACGCCGCCAGGGGATCGCAACGGCGCGACCGTGACGATGGAGACACGACAGAGCATCGTGTTGTTGCCGAAAGTACCGATGAAGCCGCGTAACTTCGATCCGCGTGTCGGCTTCTTCAGTGTCGATCGTGTGAACTACGGTCTCGATGTACAAAAGGCAGCCACGCAGGAGTTCATCACGCGCTGGCGACTCGAGCCGAAAGATCCGGCGGCGTACGCACGCGGCGAGCTGGTCGAGCCGATCAAGCCGATCGTCTACTATCTCGATCCGGCCACGCCCACACGCTGGAAACGGTACGTTAAAGAAGGCGTCGAGAATTGGCAAAAGGTCTTCGAGAAAGCGGGCTTCAAGAATGCCATTCTTGCCAAGGACGCACCAACCAAAGCGCAGGACCCCGACTTCGATCCGGATGACGCGCGCTACTCGATGGTGCGATGGGCCGCGAGTCTCGTACGCAACGCGACGGGGCCGCACACGCACGATCCGCGTTCCGGCGAAATCATCAACTCCGAGATCACCTGGTATCACAACCACATGCGCTCGTACCGCAACTGGTTGATGATGGAAACCGGTGCCAGCAATCCGTCGGCGCGTTCGCTCGATATTCCCGAAGAGCTGATGGGTGAGACGATGCGTCAGGTCATCACGCACGAAATCGGTCATGCGCTTGGGTTACAGCACAACATGATGGCGTCGGCGTCGTTCCCGACTGACTCGTTGCGCAGCCCGACGTTCACCAGCAAGTACGGTGTGAGCGCGACGATCATGGATTACGCACGACAGAACTATATCGCGCAGCCCGGCGACGGCCTTAAGCCAAAGGATTTTATTCGTCGCCTTGGTCCCTTTGACGAGTTCGCGATTACGTGGGGCTATCGCGTCATTGCGGCGAAGACGGCGGATGACGAAAAGCCGACGCTCAATAAGTGGCTGACCGATCAGTCGGGACCGTTCCCGTATCGCTTCGTCAATCAGCAGCAAGCGAGTGGTGATCCGCGCAATCAGACCGAAGACCTGGGTGACGATCCGGTCAAGTCTTCGACGTATGCGGTGATGAACTACAAGCGCATGATTCCGCAGCTCGTGAGTTGGACCACGAAACCCGGAGACGACTATGCCGACTTGCTCGAAGTGTACGACGAGTCGATCGGACGGTGGGCCGGCTACATGGGACACGTGGCAACGATCATCGGCGGCGTGAACGTCGATCTCAAGACGGCCGACCAGACTGGTGCAGTCTATCGTGTGGTGCCCAAGGCGAAGCAGAAGGCAGCGCTGGCGTTCCTGAGTGAGAACGTCTTCACCACGCCGTCGTGGTTACAACCGCAGACAATCGTGTCTCGCATCGGCCCGACAACAACGCTCGCAACGCGTCAGGCTGGAGTGATTACATCGTTGCTCAGCGCAGCGCGTTTGGGTCGCATGGCCGAGTCGGAGAAGTACGATGCGGCGAATGCGTACCCGATGGCGGAGTATCTTAGTGATCTCAAGCGTGCGGTGTTTGGTGGTGCCGCGCCTGATGCGAATCGTCGGCAACTGCAACGTGTCTATGTGCAGCGACTCGACGTCTTCATCAACCCACCGGTGGCGCCTGCGCCGGGGGCTGGTGGTCCGGGTGGCGGAGGCGGCGGTGCTGCAGCGCAGCGTTATATCCCGTTCGTCACAGCGCCGAGCGTTGCGCAGAGTGATTTGCCGTCGATGGCGCGGGCGCAGTTGCGAGAGATTCAGCGGGATGCCCGAGCGGCGGCAACGGCGGCCAAGAGTGCGGCCGAGCGTGCGCACTGGAGTGATATCGCCGATCGTGCTGCGCAAAGTCTCGAGCCGAAGAAATAACAGGAACAGACATTTCTCCCGGTCATCAGGATATGACGTGTGACCGGGAGCATCGGCAGACTACGGCTGTACCCGCACCGGTGGCGCCGGCTTCGAACGATCCTCACTCGGCTCGAGTGCGCGCGGCTTCCGCACGAGCTGCTGATCCTCGACATAGTTCACATCCTGGTCGTTGGTCGCGACATGGACCAGCATCGGGATGTTGAGCGCTTCCACGTGGAGCGTGTCGGCTGCGGAGACGGTGAGACGGGACGTGTAGACGATGCGCATGCGCCGGTCACGAGCAGCGACGCGGCAACGAGGATACGCCTCGGGGACAACGATTCAGACGGAGTGGCTTGCTGCATGGGCGCGTCCGGAGAAAGGGTGGCGAGTATGCCTAACCTTGGCGCGTCGTGCATGCACCGCATGTACAAGTGCGAGCATCGGTGCGTGCAGGTTCGTGCAGCCGCGTCAGTCGATGGGAAGCGTACTCAGTGCCGCTTGGAGCGCCGTCATCGTTGCGTCATCCGGCGTACCGGTGATCGGAAGACTGTTCGCCTTTTGATACGCCATTAACGCGCGTTGTGTCTGGCCACCGAACCACCCGTCCACACCCCCTGAAGAGAAGCCGAGAAACGAGAGCACCATCTGCACCCAGCGCACCGACAGGTCGGGCAGCGGACCAACTTCAAAGCGCGCGTTATACGTCGCCAATTTCGTGTCGTACTTATTTTTCTGGAATTCCGTGCCGTTATAGCGAAACGCAAAGCCGGCCCAGTCTTTGTTGCGCAGGCGAACCGCCAGTCCATGCGACTTGATGTAGCCACCCATTGCCTGCATCTGCCCATCTTCCGACGCGACGCACGCGTGCACGAGCGCTTCGACCGTCGGAAACCCAACGTCGCTCGCATTGAAGCCCATGACCTGGCCAAGTCCCCATGACGTGCTGCGCAACGCGGCGGTGCGATCGAGCGCAACGGCGCGTGCCAGCCGATCAAATTGCGCCGCGCCGCGTGGGCCGTAACCGCCGGCTACCGCGTTGCTGATGTCTGGGTTGGATGCGTCGAACTGTCGCTTCGTGAGTCTGCTGAACCAGTGCCGTTCGAACAGAATGAGCGGGCGACGATCGGGGAGAAAGCCGCAACCGCTGGTCTCGACAGCCAGTACCGCCCAGAGCGCGGGTAACGGAATGTCGAGCTCACCGGCCAGGGCGGTCAGTCCCGATTGCGTGAGCGGCGTAGCGGCGCCGACAAACATGACGAAGCTCCTGTTAGCGAAATCGTGTCGAACGACGGTGCGCACCGACACCCGTCACCTGTCGCCAGAACATGCGACGATCGCGCACCGGACGACAGATGGCACGAGCGACACACGAGGAATGGACGCCAGCGTGCGGGTCCTCTACCTTCGCCTGATGCCAATTCGTCGCCCCTTCGCCGCGCTGCGCGCGCCGACACGTTTCTCGAGACATTCGCCGATGCGTTCGTGGCCTGATCTGCGTCGCGTGACGTCCAACGTGCATTCAAGCATCGGCTCTCGCATCAGTGTCTGCGCTTGGTCGAGTCTGCTATTGCTCGCCTGTGCGTCCGGAACCGCACGTGCGCAGACGCCACCCAGCGCGACGGGTGCGTCGTCATCGGCCAGCGGCTATCCATCGGCATTGCCAACCGGGCGAGTGACCTACCGCACGCTCAGCGAAACGAACAACGAAATTGAGCGCATTGCCACGGCGTATCCGAGTATCGTGAAACGATTCGAATTGTCGCATCGCTCGTTGCTCGGGCAACGCATGTGGGCGCTCGAAATTTCGCACGATGTGAACACGAGTTCGGGGAAGCCGGTCTTTCTGATGACGGGGCTGCACCATGCGCGCGAGTGGCCGACGGTCGAGCTCACGATGGAGTTCGTCTGGGATGTGCTCAAGAACGATCGCGTTGATCCACAGATCACGGCACTGCTCGACAGCGTGCGTTTCATCGTCGTGCCCATCGTCAACCCGGATGGGTATGACATGTCGCGTTCGCTCATCAACGAACAGAAACGCAAAAACTGTCGCGTTGAACTTGGCAAAGTGCCGACGTGGGCCGAGTGTGCGGCGCCCGTGAACACGAACGCCGGTGTCGATCTCAATCGCAATTACGGCGCGTTCTGGGGCGGCGGTGGGGCGACGATCGGCGTCGCCGGCGGCAGCTCGCGCGGCGAATCACCGTTCTCTGAGCCAGAGATTCAGAGCCTGCGTGATCTGATGCAAACGAATCAGATCGTGGTCGCGCTGAGCAATCACACGCCCGACGCGAAAGTGCTGCGCGTGCCGAGTGCCGCGGAAGAGCCGATTCCGGCGGACGTCGTACCCTACGACTCGCTGGCGCAGGCGCTTGGAAGTGATCTTAAATGGTCGGCCGGACCATGGCCGAAGATCTACTACGTCGCCAGTGGTACCATGGAGGAGACGGCCTACTACTCGGCGGGCACATTTTCCTTCACGTTCGAGAATGCGCCCGGACAGCGTTCGTTTCATCCGGCATATTCATTCGTGATCGATCAATACTTCGGCACTGGCGCATATCCTGGCTCGAGCGCGCGTGCCGGCTTCATGCGACTGTTTGCCGCTGCGGCGAATCGTACGCTGCACTCCGTATTGCATGTGCGCGCGCCGTCCGGTGCCAAGCTTTCACTGAGTAAGTCGTTTACGATGGAATCGTCGCCGGTGATCAACGCAGACAGTTCTAAGGGTACGCCGCTCTCCTTCCCGATGCAGTTGACGTCGTCGTTGGTGATGCCCAAAGGGAAGACGTCCATCGATTGGCATGTAAATCCGTCGCTTCGTCCGAGCCAACATGCGCAGGAGTGGATTGCGGAATCGTGGACCGTAACCTGCGCGTTCGCTGGTCACTCGCAGTCGACGACTATCATGGTCAAGCGCGGCGCCGACGCGACCGTGGATCTGCACGCGTGCCGATGAAGACAGCGTTGCGACTTGTCACGCGCTCGGCACTCGCGATCGTGCTGATCGCGGGGGCAGCAGGGTGTCGACTTGCGAGCTGTCCACCGCCGCTCATCAGTAATTCAAACGTTGCGTCGCAAACGGTCGCTGGTACGCCACCAATGATACGTGGCCGAGTGTTCAGCGTCGATTCTCTCGCGCAGTTACCGACGTCGCGCGTACGACTGCTGTTGGCGGATTCGACGTGGCACGATGTGCAGTCGGACGGAAGCTTCGTGTTGCGCAGCCCTGGACCTGGCGCGTTGACGCTCGAGGCAACAGCGCCCGGCTTCGAGCTTGC
>JBBQDB010000152.1:0-9731 GCA_038319245.1 Gemmatimonadales bacterium | reverse complement strand
ATGATGTCGTGCCGCGTGCCATTGACATTGCCGGTGCCATGTCTTCGATTCGCCTGGTGCTGAGCATGCGCCGTGAAGCTCGGTGGTCCGATCTCATCGGCCGTCAGTCCGAACCATGGCAGATCCTCTCGATGTTGCTGGCGTTGCTGGAAATGGCAAAATTGGGGGAACTGCGAATCGCGCAGTCACGCCCCTTTGGTTCTGTGGAGATATGTCGTGACGCCGTTAGCGAAGCTGCTTGAAGCCGCGCTGTTTGCCGCTGCACGTCCGATCGCGCTCGACGCGCTGGCCGCGCTGGACGCGGAGTCGAGCTTAGCCGCCGTCGCCTCGGCGCTCGATGAACTGCGCGAACACTACGACGTCGATGGACATGGCGTCGAACTCGTGGAACAGGGCGGCGGCTGGCAGATCCTGACGCGTGCCGAGTACGCCGAAGCGATCGAGCGTGCTCAGGTCGCCGTACGTCCGCAGCGGCTGTCGGCGGCGGCGCTCGAAACCATGGCGATCATTGCGTATCGGCAACCGATCGGTCGCGCCGAGATCGAAGAGATCCGAGGTGTGGCCGTTGGCAGCGTGCTCAAGTCGCTGCATGAACGCGGACTGATCGACATCGTCGGGCGCAGCGAAGGCATTGGACGCCCGCTGTTGTATGGCACGACCGCACAATTCCTGGAGCAGTTCGGACTGCGCCACCTCGAAGAGCTGCCGCGCGCCGATGAGTTGGCGATCGCGCTCCGAGGGGCGGGCAACACCGCCGTGGCGGAGTGAGCGGCCGCGACGGTCGTTCGGGCGGCACCGGCGGAGCTGGGGCTGGAAAGGGGCGTTCGGCAGGCGGAAGCGGTGGGCGCGCAGGTGGTGAGCGCGCGGGCGGTCGGTCGACGGGTGGCAAAGCGTCAGCGGGCAGCGGGCGCGGCGCAAAGCCCGGAGCACGCGGCGGTGAACGGTCAGCCTCCACTCGAGGCGGCCCGAAGTCGGGCCCTGGTGCGCGCGCCGGTGCATCAAAATCTGCGGGAAGTGCTGAGGGGCGGACGCGGGATTTCACCGACACCGCGCGCAGCGTCAAAACGGCCACCAAGCGCAGTGCGCCTAATCCGGCTTCGCGATCTAATGCGCCGACCACGCCGCCGCTGCGTCCGCTCGACGATCGTCCGGCACGCGTTCGCAAGCCGGCCGCGAAACGTGCGGAACCAGTCATCCCCGGATCGGGCGGTGCGGGCGGCAACGTTAAAGCCGAGCCCGAAGGCCCGATGCGTGTACAACGCGCGGTCGCACGCGCTGGCCTGACGTCGCGTCGTGAAGCGGATCGTGCCGTCGCCGAGGGACGTGTGTTGGTCAACGGCGAGGTGGCCACGATCGGGCAGGTCGTCGATCCGGCGCGAGACACAATCACGCTCGATGGTGATGCCGTTCGCGCGAATCTGCAGCAGCATCGCTGGATTGTGCTGCACAAGCCGGCGGCGGTCATGACGACGCGCAAGGATCCGGAAGGACGCACGACGGTGTTCGACCTTGTGCACAAGGTGCCGGGGCTCGTGTATGTCGGTCGCCTCGACTTCATGACCGAAGGTGTGCTGTTGCTGACCACCGACGGTCGCGCGGCGCACGCACTCACGCATCCGAGCCGAGAGGTTGAGCGGACGTACGTCGCGACGGTACGCGGTGATGCGGCGACGGCGGTGCGCGAAGCACGGCGCGGCGTCCAGCTCGAAGACGGGCTCGTGGTACCGCGCGAAGTGAGCGCCACGCCCCTCGGAAACCGTCGGTGGGCCTTCGAAGTCACCATCACCGAGGGTAAAACCCACGAGGTACGGCGGATGTGCGATGCGCTTGGCCTTGAGGTGGATCGGCTCGTGCGCACGACGTTTGGTCCGGTGAAGCTCGGCGACCTCGCGCCCGGAGCGACGCGCGCGCTTACCACGAAAGAGCAGACAATGCTCGAGGCGCTCGTCCCCGCGTAGCGCAGGCGGTTCGCGTTTGTTCTCGCGAATGAGGGAGCTTCGGTGCCGTGCGTGGTGTACCCTTGCGGCGCAGCCAGTGCCGCAGCCAGTGCCGCAGCCGACGCGCCGTCACTTATCGTTCGCCATCGCAGCGCGCCAACGCCGGGTTGGGCGCTTCATGCATCCTTCGAGGAGTCGCAACACGTGAGCACGAGCGTTACTGCGTCCGCCGACGCGGCCTTGGTGCAAGGCGTCCTGCGCGAAGTCGCGCGCCGCATCGTGGGGCAGGAATACATGGTGGAGCGACTGCTCATCAGCCTCCTGACGGGTGGCCATGTGCTGCTCGAAGGGGTACCGGGCCTCGCGAAAACGCTCACGGTGCGCACGTTGGCGGAAACGGTACGCACGTCCTTTCAGCGCATCCAGTTCACGCCCGACTTGTTGCCCGCCGATGTGGTGGGCACGCAGATCTTCGATCAGCCGAGCGGCGAGTTCCGGGTGAAGCACGGCCCGATCTTCGCGAACATCATTCTCGCTGACGAAATCAATCGTGCACCAGCCAAGGTACAGGCGGCGTTGCTTGAAGCGATGCAGGAGAAGCAGGTCACGATCGGCGGCACGACGTACAAGCTTGCAGAACCATTTCTTGTGCTCGCCACGCAAAACCCGATCGAGCAGGAAGGCACGTATCCGCTGCCGGAAGCGCAGGTCGATCGCTTCATGTTCAAGCTGCGTGTCGGGTATCCGACGCGTGCGGAGGAGAAGGAGATTCTGCGGCGCATGGCGGGTGGTGACAAGGTCGTTGTCTCACCTGTTGCCTCGCCTGAGGATCTGCTGGACGCGCGTCGCCGTATCTCCGAGTTGTACATGGACGAGCGCATCGTAGACTACATCGTGGAGCTCGTGCACGCGACACGCGTACCGGCCGATGTCGGGGCGGCCGATCTCAAACCGTTGATCGAGTTTGGCGCGAGTCCGCGAGCCACGATCGCGTTGGGGCAGGCAGCGAGAGCGCATGCCTTTCTACGAGGGCGCGCGTTCGTGACGCCGGAGGATGTGAAGAGCATCGCACCGGATGTCTTGCGTCATCGCGTGCTGACGTCGTTCGAAGCGGACGCAGAGGGCGTCACCAGCGACGCCATCGTGTCACGTCTGTTGGCCACCGTCGAGACGCCCTGATCGCCGTGTCGCACACTGCACCAATCGCGCACGGGTCGGCCTCGTCGGGCATCACGGCCGTTGCGCCAGCAGATGTGCTGCGACAGGTGCGTCGCATCGAACTCCGCACACGACGGTTGGTTGATTCGAGCTTTGCCGGCGACTACCGCTCGCTGTTCAAGGGGCAGGGGATGGAGTTCGCCGAAGTGCGCGAGTACCAGCCCGGCGACGAAGTGCGTTCAATCGATTGGAACGTATCGGCGCGCATGGGGCGTCCCTTCGTCAAACGGTATGTCGAAGAGCGCGAATTGACGATCATGCTGGCGATCGATGTGTCGGGCTCATCGCGCTTTGGCACGCGGGCGCGATTCAAGCACGATCTTGCCATCGAGATGGCCGGTGTGCTCGCACTGGCCGCGACGCGCAACAATGATCGCGTTGGGTTGACCATGTTTTCCGATCGGATTGAACACGCGCTGCCGGCACGCAAAGGGCGCAAGCACGCGCTACGGCTCATTCGTGACCTGCTCACGGCACAACCCACCGGGACCGGAACGTCCATGCAGGTCGCGGTCGATCGTTTGATGCGTTTGCTGCCGCATCGTTCCGTCATTTTTCTGGCCTCCGATTTTCTCATCGACGAGCTGGAACGGCCGTTGGCGAGACTGGCGCAGAAGCACGACGTGATCGCGGTGACGCTCGAAGATCCCGCCGAGCGCGCGCTGCCCGATATCGGTGCGGCGCGTTTCGAGGATCCCGAAACTGGTGAGCGCATCGAGGTGGACACGTCGAACGTCGAAGTCCGCGCGGCGTTCGCGAAGCGCGTGATCGCCGACGATGTCAAACGACGTTCACTCTTCGGTCGCCTGGGTCTCGACGAGATCGTGGTGCACACGGAGCATGGGTACGTCGATGCGCTCATGGCGTTCTTCCGCGCACGTGCGCGACGTCCGCATGGCGCGGTGCGGACGGGCCCCCGAGGATTACTCGCCGACGTGGTGACTCCGGTCGCACCACGAACGCGGTGAGCGTCATGAATCATCTGCGATGCGCACGCCGTCGGCGCTTCGGTGCGATCGTCCTCACGCTCGGCTCGGCGATGTGGTTCGCGTCTGACGCGAGCGCGCAACGCGTCGCAGTATCAGCGCCCGCGAAGGCCGACGCGGTCATCGACAGTGCGCCACGCAACATGCGAATCTCGGTGGTACCGGAGTCGGTGACCGTTGGCGATCCATTCGTGTTCACGGTTGCCGTGGTGGTCGCGACGAATGCGCAGGTCGAGTGGCCGAGTATCACGGATAGTGCCGCGACGGTCGTGATGCGTGAACCGGTGCATGTCGAGTCGGTGTCAAGTACGGCGGGGCGCACCGAGACCGCGACGTATGCGTTGGCCGCATGGGACATCGGTCGCCACTCGCTCGGCCTGAGCGACATCATTATTCGCGCCGATGGCAACGTGCGACGCGTGCCGTTGGCTGCGGCTGGAATTGTTGTGCGCACCGTGCTGCCAGGCGATACCACCATGCGCGCGCCCAAGCCGGCGAAGGCGCTCTTTCCACGTGAGGTACCGTGGTGGGAGCGCTGGTGGCTGGCCGCGACGATCGTTGCCGCGCTGCTGCTGCTGGGGTGGCTGTGGAGGCGTCGTCGACATCGTGCAGCACCGTCGCGCGGCGTGGTACGTGATGCGTATGCCATCGCGCAGCGCGACTTTGCGCAACTTGAGCGACTCGGGTTGGTAGCTGTCGGTGAAGCCGGCCGCCATGTTGCGCTCGCAGTCGAAATTTTGCGAGCGTATCTGCACGCCCGTGTGCCGCGCGCCGCGCTGTCGCGATCCACGACGGAATTGCTGGCGTCGATCGATGATGATCCGCGCGTGCCTGTTCCGTTACTGCGCACCCTGCTCGACGAATGTGACGCGATCAAATTTGCCAGGCGTGACGTTAGCCCAGCGCAGGCGCGGTCGTTGGCGGGTGACGCCTTGGCGATTCTCGATCAGTGTGAGCGCGCCGAGCAGGCACGTCGGGCCGCGGACGAGGCGCGCGTGGCCGCTGAGTCGGTGGCGGATCGCGCGGCTGCGCAGGCTGAAGAAGACGACGCTCGGCGTCGCTCAAAACGGGCCAAGTCCGGGGCGCGCTGATGCAATCGCTCCGTGCATTCTTTGGCGCTGACGGCCCGCGTGTCGACGAACTGATATTCGGCGGTATCAATTTCGCGCATCCTGAGATGCTGTTGTTGCTTGCGCTGTTGCCACTGTGGGGCTGGTGGCGGCGTCGACGTGTCCAGCGTCTCGATGCAATACCGTTTTCGCGCGTCGCTACGCTGACCGCAGGGCCGCGTCCGCGAATCGCCTGGACACAGCTGCTGCCGTGGTTGCGTCTGCTGGCGCTCTCGGGATTCATCGTCGCTGCGGCAGAGCCGCGGACCGGCGCGCGCGCGGAGAACGTGTCCAATGACGGCATCGACATCGCACTGTGTGTCGATATCTCGAGCTCGATGCTGGCGGAGGATTTTCAGCCGCAAAATCGCATTGAGGTCGCGAAGGACAAGGTGAAGCGCTTTGTCCTCGGCCGAAAGACCGATCGCGTCGGACTCGTAGCGTTCTCCGGCGAGGCACTGACGCAGGTGCCGTTGACGACTGACTATCCCGTCCTGCTCGCCGCCATCGATAATCTCCAGGTCGGGCAGTTGGATGATGGCACCGCGATCGGGACCGCCATCGCGACCGCGGCGAATCGACTGCGCACCGCGCCTGGCCGCTCTCGCGTGATGGTGGTGCTCACCGACGGTGAAAACAATCGGGGCGCCATCGATCCGCGCACCGCAGCCAATGCCGCCGCGGCGTTTGGCATTCGCATTTACACCATCGGCGTGGGCACTGAAGGGATGGCGGCCGTTCCGGTGGGACGCGGCCTCTTCGGGTTGCGCTATGAAAATCGTCCAGTGAAGATCGACGAACCGCTGCTGACGGAAATCGCGACGACGACGGGTGGACGATATTTTCGTGCGCGCGACGGCGAGGCGCTGCAACGGATTTACGAGCAGATCGATGCACTCGAACGCTCGGTCGTAGAAACGCGCGCGTTTATTCGATACACCGAGCGATTCCGGTGGCCACTGACTGTTGGCCTGCTCGCGCTGCTGCTGGAGATGTTGCTTCTGGCGCGACGCGGCGTGCTGCCATGAGTCGACTGCCCGACCTTGTGTTTGACATGCCGTGGATGCTCGTCGCGGGTATCGTCCTGCCACTGCTGGTGCTTTGGCTTGGCATCTCACGCTCACGCGGGCGCCTCCAGCGACTGGCTCGCTTTGCCGACGCGAGCGCGCTGCGGCGGTTGATGCGCTTCGATGTCACGAGCGGGACCGCACGCACAGTGCGGCTGGTGCTCGTGGCGCTGCTGGCCGGTGTTGCGTTGTCGGGGCCGCGGTGGGGATTGGCGCGTGGGCCCGCGAGTGCGCGCGGAATCGACATGGCGTTGGCGCTCGACGCTTCGTTGTCGATGACGGCACCTGATGAACGCCCGTCGCGCTTGGAGCGCATGAAGCAGGAGGTGCGCCGGTTGCGCGCGATGTCGCACGCGGATCGCGTGGCATTGATCGCGTTCGCCGGTCGGAGCTACATCCTCACGCCGCTCACCGGCGACGATGGCGCGATTGAACTGTTCCTCGACAATCTCGATCCGAATGTGGTCGGACAAGCCGGCAGCTCCTTGTCGCGTGCCATTCGACAGGGCACAGAATTGTTGCTGGCGAGTGATGGCAGCGCCGATCGGGCGCTCGTGGTCATGAGCGATGGCGAGGCCTTCGAGTCGCTCGAGGATGTGCAGGCGGCGGCGACGGACGCAGGTAAGCGCGGCATCAGCCTGATCACCGTCGGCTTCGGGACCACCAAGGGTTCGACCATTCCCGTCGTCGACGGCAGCGTCGTTCGCAATAAGAAGGACGAAGACGGCAACGTCGTGATCACCAAGTACCATCCGGAGTTTCTCGAAGGGGCGGCGAAAGCCGCGGGCGGGACTTTTATTTCGGCTGAGGCCTCCGACAAGGCGTCGCGTATTCGCGCTGCAGTGCGCTCGCTCCGAACGGCGAAACGGCAAGTGGATTCGCGCGACGATCATGTGCCGCGCTTTTTATGGCTGCTGTTGCCCGCGCTGTTCCTGTTGCTGTGGGATACGTGGGCCATGTCGCGCGGCTCAACTGTTCGTCGTTCACCCGGCGCTGGCGTCGTGACCGGCGCGCTCTCGCTGTTGCTCTGCGTATTGCTGCCTGCGGTGATGACGGGCTGTGCACGCGAACCGGATCCGGCGGTTCGCTTCGAGCAGGGTGACATTCCGGGGGCGATTGCGGCGTTGCGTGGGTTCATGAAGCAAGGCGATAGCACCGCTGTCACGCGCTACAACTTGGGCTCGGCCCTGATCGGCGCGGATTCCCTGACGAGTGCATCGGAGTTGCTGGAAGCGGTGCGTCGCGCTGCCGATGGCGAGGTGCGCATGCGTGCGCGGTTCAATGCGGGCCTCGCCAGTCTCAAGATCGGCAGCACACCGAACACGCCCGAGTCCGAACAGGCACTCGCCGCGGCGCGATCGGCGTATCGCGCGTATCTGACCGCGCGCCCGAACGACGTCGACGCGAAGTGGAATTATGAGCTCGCCTTACGGCACTCGCCGCCACAGAGCGGCGGCGGGGGCGGCGGCGGCGGTGATCAACCGCAATCGCAGGCGCCGCAGCCGCAAAGTCAGAGCGGTCTCGATCAGCGACAGGCCGAGGCGCTACTCAACAGCGCGGCGCGCGAAGAGCGCGATGTGCAGGGCCGCAAGCAACGCCAAGGGCGCACGCCTCCGCGCGGGAAGGACTGGTGAACGCACCTGCAAGTCTGACGCGCGCGCTCCGTCGCGCGGGCTCGGTGACGACGCATGGGCGGCCACATGAGCCCCCGCACCTGCCTCTGCTACGCGCAGTCGGGCTCGGGCTCGCGCTACTCGTTTGCTGCAGTGTGCCTGCACGGCTGCATGCACAGGTGAGTGCGACCAAGATCCTCGAGCGCGTGCGCGTTGACCCGAAACGCTCCATCGATTTTCATGCCGCGGCGTTTCCGGACAGCGTGTACGTGGGCCAACAAGTCACGTATCAGGTAGCGGTGTTTCTCAGTGACGAGGCACGTTCGCGCTTGCGTCGCAACCCTGAGTTTCTACCGCCAGAGCTACGCGGATTGCTGGCCTACGAGTTGGGCACGCCGACGCGCGTCGCGCCGCAATTGGTCGGCGGCACGCCGTACGAAGTCCACATCTTTCAGCGCGCGCTCTTTCCGGTGACGCCCGGTGCAATCGTCGTCCCGGCGCCGCAACTCACGTATGCGCTGCCGCAATCGTCGAGCTACTTCAGTCGCGAGGAGAAGTTCTCGCTCGATGGAGAAAGCGTGCAGCTACGCGCCATCCCGATTCCGACCGAGGGCCGTCCAGCGGAGTTCACGGGTGCGGTCGGTGTGTTCAATGTGAGCACGCGGCTCGACACCGCGACAGCACGCGTCGGCGATCCGTTGGTGCTGACACTGCAAGTGCAGGGCATCGGCAACGTCAAACTGTTGCCGCGCCCGCCGCTCGAAATCGAATGGGCCACTGCAGTACCCGGTACCGAACGTGTGCGTGTAGACACCGCAGGGTCGTTGGTTCGGGGCACCAAGGAGTTCGATTGGATTCTGACACCGTCGCGTGCGGGGCGCGTCTCGGTGCCGGTTATGCACTACGGCTACTTTGATCCGTACCGGTCGAAGTTTTTGAACGCCGATGCACCGGCCCTCGAGATCGAGGTGCGCGCCGGAAACCTCGTACGCGCTGAAGATGCGGACGGCTCCGCGCTGCTGCCGCTGCACACGGATGTCGCCACGTCGCGCGCGAACAGTCTGCACGCGCTGACGGACGTCGGGACCACCGGTGCCACGTTGGCGATCATCCTCTGCCTGCTCGCGCCGATTCCCGCCCTGGTGTTTAGCGTGGAGCGCCTCCGCCATGCACGGGCGCAACGTCCATCGGCAACACGACTCAAGTCGGCGGAGCACGCGCTCTGGTCGGCGAGTACCAACGTCGCGATGGACGATGCACGCAGCGTGCGGCGTACGTTGCATCGGGCGATCGCCGAACGGTTGCAATTGTCGGCCAGCGATCTGATCACGCAGCACCAGATCGTGCGTGCGCTACGCCGTCGCGGCGTGACGCGTGAAACGACGCGAAGCGTGGTGCAGCTGCTCGATCTTCTCGATGCCCATGCCTTTGCGCCGGCCGAGACACGTTCCGCAGAACATGCGGGACACGTGCTCGACACCGCTCCGCTCCTCGCGCCATGGTCAAGGCAGGCGACGGAGCTGTTCGCGAAGGTTGATGTCGAAGCCATTCGCGGTGGCGGTCCGCTATCGCCCGATCGATGGGTGATGCGCTCGGCGACCCTGCTCGTCGCGATCGGCGCGTTCACCGCACGGCCTTCCGTGGCGCACGCGGTCGCGACGATGCCAATGACGGCGTCCTCGCGCGTGGCGACCACCGTGTCAACGAACGTCGCGCCACGCGAATCGAGTGTCGGCGCGATCACCTCGACACGCACGGGTAGGGTCAGGGCGACGCTGGTCGCGGACTCTGTCGGCGCGCA
>JBBQDB010000151.1:0-9757 GCA_038319245.1 Gemmatimonadales bacterium | reverse complement strand
TTCGCGATTCGTGACGATGGTGCTGCACGACGGCGGCCATCTCGGCTTCGACGAACCGTTCACGAAGTTCCGTGCGCACGGCATGATCATTCGCGAAGGCGCGAAAATGTCCAAGTCGAAGGGCAATGTGATCAACCCCGATGTGTACATGGAAGAGTGGGGCGCGGATGCGTTCCGCATGTATCTCATGTTTCTCGGGCCGTACGAAGAAGGCGGGGACTTCCGTGACGCGGGCATCAGTGGCGTACGGCGCTTTCTCGATCGGCTGTGGAGCTCCGTGCGCGACGCCGTCACTGCCGGCGTGCCAGACATTGACGTCATGCGCAAGCTGCATCGCACCATCAAAAAAGTCGGCGACGATACCGCGCGTCTGAGCTACAACACCGCGATCGCAGCGATGATGGAGTATCTCAATGTTGTGCGTCGCGGTGAACGGGTGGCGCATCGCGACGAGGTGCTCCCGCTCGTACAGTTGGCGGCGGCGTATGCGCCGCATCTCACCGAAGAGTGCTGGTCCACGCTTGGTCACGACGGCAGCGTCTTTGATGCCGGCTGGCCCGCGTTCGATGCAGCGATGTTGATCGATGACAGCGTCGACTTGGTCGTGCAGGTCAACGGCAAGCTGCGCGGGAAAGTCACCGTGCCGGCGGATGTCACGCAGGAGGATGCGATGACAGAGGCGCTGGCCGATGCGAACATCGCCAAGTTCGTCGTCGGTGACATCAAGAAGGTCATCTTCGTGCCGAAGCGGTTGCTCAACATCGTCGTCGGATAAGCCGCTGGTGACCACAGAGTGACGCTCAAGCGATCGCTCGGCACGATCGCACTCGCCGCCGTGATGTTTTTCAATACATCCGGCGGCGCGTTCACGATGGAGGGACTGGTCGCCTCCATTGGACCGGGTGCCTCGCTGTTGCTGTTGTTGCTGGTCCCTATCTTTTGGAGCATCCCGGAAACGCTGCTCGTCGCTGAACTCGCGAGCATGATGCCCGAGGAGGGAGGCTATTATCGATGGGTGCGACGCGCCTTTGGCCCGTTCTGGTCCTTTCAGAATGGGTGGTGCACGTGGTGCTATTCGCTCGTCGACATGGCCATCTATCCCGTGCTGCTCAACCAGTATCTCGCGTTCTTTTTGCCCAACCTGGCGCAGCCGGTTAAATGGGGCATTTCGCTGACAATGATCTGGGGCGCAACAGCGATCAATCTCCGTGGCGCGGCTCGCGTGGGGCAGGTGTCGGTGATCGCCGCATTCGTCATTCTCAGCACCTTTTTGGGCATCACGTTGGCGGCAATGCCGCACATCACGCACGTGCCGTGGGCGCCATTCACCATGAGTGGGCGCACCACGGTCAATGCGTTGGGCGTCGGACTTTCCACGGTGCTCTGGAACTACTTCGGCTGGGACAACGCCAGCACGGTGGGTGGCGAAATTCGTGACTCGTCGCGCACGTATCCTCGCGCGTTGGCCATCGCGCTCGCGGTGGTCGTGTTTGGAAATCTGTTGCCCGTGTCGGCGACGCTCGCGGCAACCGACTGGACGACGTGGCGTGAGGGTGGATGGTCGGCGATCGCACGGAGCAGTGGCGGTGTCTTCGGTCCGTTCCTCGCCGTGGCAGTAAGTGCGGCCGGTATCCTCAGCGCGTTGGCATTGTTTAACGCGCTATTGCTGGCGTATTCGCGCATTCCCCTCGCTATGGCGCGCGACGGGCTGTTGCCGGCCTCGCTCGCCACGCTCGACGCAAACGACAACCCCAGTCGCGCCGTGCTCGTGTCAGCGGTGTGCTACTCGGTGTTCGCGTTGCTGCCGTTTTCCGAACTCGTCGTCGCCGACGTGGTGTTGTACTCGGTGGCGCTGGCGCTCGAGTTCGGCGCACTGCTGCAACTCCGCGTTAACGAGCCGACGCTGCGCGGAGCCTTTCGCGTGCCCGGTGGACTTAGCGTCGTCGCACTGCTCGCGGCCCTGCCGATGTGCATTCTGCTCCTAACGATGTGGCTTGCATACCGCGGTGGTGATCTCGGTGCGACGGCCGTGGTTGGCGCGCTCACGGCCGCGGCGACCGGACCCGTGTTGTATATGCTGACACCCTATGCACGCGGGCGATGGAAACCCCTGCACGAGTAGCCGGCGTGAGGTGGTAAAATGACCGGATTCGATCCGGAATGTGGGACTGCAGGCGATGCGCACGGCAAGAGGCCACAGTGAGCGCCGCTCAGGAAGCGTTGGGGACAACGGAATGGTCGTAATCGGCGTTAAGTTTGCAGTCTCTGACGCCAGCTCTCATGGCGGCGCGCGGTCTGGTTTCCCTGTCGGGCGAGCCGGAGAGCTCCGCGCTCCTTCGTTTCGAAGTTTCGCCCAGCGAATGCACTCTACAACTACCGGGACGCGCGGTTCGCGACCTGCCCAAACACTTGCTCGTCGGCGTTGTTTTGCGCTCGTTGCCCTGATGGCCGCGGGTGCGTGCAGCGAGAAACCGAAACCGCAGCGCGCGGCGCCGTCTGTCGCCGTCAGGCCCGCGCTCAAGGGGCCCCTCCCGTATGTGATCGAAGCTAACGGCGCGGTGGAGGCCAATCGAACCGTTACCGTCCAAGCACTGGTCTCCGGGATGATGACGCGCGTCGCGCTCAGCGAAGGCGACGAAGTCACGCAGGGCCAGATCCTGTTTGAGATCGATCCGCGTCCGTTCCGCGCGGAGCGCGATCGCGTGCAGGGCAACCTCGAGAAGGATCAGTCACAGCTCGCACGCGCGCGCAGCGACTCGGCCCGCTTCGCGGCGCTGGCCAAAGACGGGTATATCACGCGTCAACAGCTCGATCAGGTCAACGCGGATGTGTCAGGGTTCGCCGCTACGGTCACGGCCGATCGCGCCTCGCTGGAGAAGGCAAAGTTCGACCTCGAGAACACGGTGGTTCGTGCGCCTATCAGCGGCCGAACGGGTCAGCTCGCGATGAAGGCGGGCAACCTCGTGCGGGCGCAATCTGATGCGCTGCTCGTGATCAACGAGCTGCGACCGGTGATGGTACGCTTCAGCATTCCCGAGAATGATTTCGAGGAGATGCGCCGCCGAGCCGGCTTAGACCGCCCCCTCGCCGTTCGCGTGAAGCCCAACGTCGGCGACTCCACGCAAAAGATTACGGGAACCTTGACCTTTATCGACAACATTGTCGATAAGGCGACAGGGTCGGTCTTGCTCAAGGCCCGCGTCGCCAACGAGAACCGATTGTTATGGCCGGGACAGTTCGTCACGGTTGGCCTGGAGCTCTCGATCGACAGTGCCGCTGTTACCGTCCCCGCCGAAGCGGTGGTCACAAGCGCCGCTGGAACTTTCGTTTTCATCGCCGACAGCGGCAAAGCGAAACGGGTGGCGGTCAAGATCGGCCGGCAACTGGCCGGCGTGGTCAAGATCGATACCGGTTTGGTTGGTGGTGAGCAGGTCATTATCGAAGGACAAAACCGTCTGTCCGACGGTGCGAAAATCGAAGTCAGGGATGCCGCGGTCGTGGGCGGCGCCGGCGGTCGTACTGGCGGCGGCGCAGGCGGCGCAGCACGCGGTGGTCGCGGAAAGACAGACTCGAGCGCGTCGGGAGGCGCAGCACGATGAATCTGAGTGCCATCTGGATCAAACGGCCGGTGATGACAACGCTTGTCATGATCGGCATTCTGGTGTTCGGGATCGTGGCATATCGGCAATTGCCGGTGAGTGATTTGCCGACGATCGATTATCCGACGATTACCGTGTCGGCGTCGCTGCCCGGGGCCAGCCCCGAAGTCATGGCGACCTCCGTCGCGACGCCACTTGAGCAACAGTTCACGACCATCGCGGGCATCGACAACATGACGTCGACGAGCTCGCAGGGGAGCGTGAACATCACGCTCCAGTTCACCCTGGAACGGGACATCGACAAGGCCGCGGCCGACGTGCAATCGGCGATTTCCAAATCGCTGCGGCAGTTGCCGCAAAACATTCAGCCGCCTTCGTATAGCAAAGCCAACGGCGCCGACGCGCCGATCATGATGTACAGCCTCAACTCGGATCAGCTGTCGCGCGTGCAGCTGAACGAGTACGCCGAAACCTTCGTCTCACAGCGACTGTCCACCGTCATCGGTGTGGCGCAAGTCCAGATCTACGGCTCGGCCAAATACGCGGTACGCGTGCAGCTCGATCCAGGTGCCCTGCAGGCCCGCGGCATCGGTATCGACGAAGTGCAGCAGGCCATCACACAGGGCAACTCCAATCAGCCCGCCGGCGTGCTGATGGGAAAGAATCAGGCGTTCACGCTGCAGTCGGACGGTCAGCTCAAAAGCGCCGCCGCGTATCGCCAGCTCGTTGTAGCGTATCGCAACGGCGCGCCGGTGCGACTGGGCGACCTCGGAAACGTCATCGACGATGTGCAGAATCAGCGCGTCATGAGTGAGCTCAATGGCCGGTCCAACATTGCGCTTGCCGTCATTCGCCAGCCGGGGGTCAACACCGTCGAGGTGGCGCGAGGCGTACAACGCATGATGGACGAACTCACGCCACAGCTTCCACCCAGTGTACGCGTTGAGACGATCTTCGACCGATCCGTCTCCATCAAGGAATCGGTAGACGACGTGCAGTTCACGCTGATGCTGACGCTGTTCCTGGTTGTGATGGTGATCTTTTTGTTCCTGCGCAACGCTCGCGCCACCATCATCCCGTCGCTGTCGCTGCCGTTCTCTATTGTCGGGACCTGCTGCGTGATGTGGATGCTCGGGTATAGCCTCGACAACTTGTCGTTGATGGCGCTCACCCTGGCGGTTGGCTTTGTCGTCGACGACGCGATCGTGATGCTCGAGAACATCGTGCGCCACATGGAGATGGGGAAAAAGCCCATGCAGGCGGCCCTCGACGGCTCGAAGGAAATCAGCTTCACGATTCTTTCGATGACGATTTCACTGGTCGCCGTATTCATTCCGCTGCTGTTCATGCCGGGGCTGGTCGGACGCCTCTTCCGCGAGTTCGCGGTCACGATTGGCGTCGCGATCCTTGTGTCTGGGTTTGTCTCACTCACCCTCACACCCATGCTCTGCGCGCGGTTCCTGCGCACCGAAGACTCGCACGCCAGCGACAAAGGCGTCTGGCGATCGGTTGAACGTCTGTACCAAGCCGGCGAGCGTGGGTACGTCAATTCGCTGGGTTGGGTGATGCGGCACCGGCCGTTAACGCTGCTCTTCAGTGCGTTGATGCTCGCGACCACCGTTGGCCTCTTCTGGTATATCCCTAAAGGCTTCCTCCCGTCGGAAGACACGGGGCGCCTTTCTGGGAGCATCGAAGGGCCGGAAGGAATCGGTTTCGAAGCTATGGCTGCGAAGGTTCGTGCCGTCGCGCTGATCGTGCAGAAAGATCCCAACGTCAAGTTCGTGCTCGGCTCCGTCGGCGGCGGTGGCCAGGGCGGCGGCAACAACACGGGTCGGCTGCAGCTCACCATGGTCGATCGCAACAAGCGCCCGCATGTCGATCAGGTCATTCGCGAGCTGACGCGCAAAACGTCCAAAGTGCCCGGCGTCCAGGTGTTTTTCCGGAATAACCCACCGATCAACATCGGTGGCCGTCGCGGCAACAGCTCGTACCAGATATCGCTGCAGTCATCAGACCTGGTGCAGCTCTACACCGCCGCGCGAGCGCTTGAAGCGCGCATGCGCGACCTTCCAGAGCTGGAAGGAATCTCCAGCGACCTGCAAGTCGGCAACCCACAGGTCGGCATTCAAATCGACCGCGAGCGCGCGTCCACCCTTGGCGTGACCGCCAGTCAAATCGAAGCGGCGCTCTACAACGCGTTCGGATCGCGGCAGATCTCCACGATCTACACGCAAACCAATCAGTATTGGGTCGTGCTGGAGCTGGAGCCCAAGTATCAGAAAGATCCGGCGGCGCTCAGCGCGCTCTTCATCCGCTCCAACACCGGCACACTCGTACCGCTCGGCGCCGTTGCCCAGTTCACGAAGGGCGTCGGACCGCAATCAGTCCAGCACAATGGTCAGCTCCCCGCCGTCTCCATCTCGTTTGGGACACGCCCCAACGTGGCCTTGGGTACCGCGGTCGATGCCGTGCAGGCCGCCGCGCGCGAGTTGCTTCCCGGCGACGTGAGCTACGCGCTCTCGGGCGACACGCAGGCCTTTGCGCAGGCACAAAGTGGTTTGCTCGCGCTGCTGTTTGTCGCGCTCTTCGTCATCTACGTCGTGCTCGGCATTCTCTACGAAAGCTTCATTCATCCGCTCACGATTCTGTCCGGCTTGCCGTTCGCGGCCGTTGGCGCACTGATCACGCTGCTGATCTTCGGTAAGGACCTGAGTGTCTACGCGTACGTCGGCATTATTCTGCTGATCGGTCTGGTGAAGAAGAACGCGATCATGATGATCGACTTCGCGATCGAAGCAGAACGTGTGCACAAGATGGCACCAACCGACGCAATTCTCGAAGCGGCCCGCGTGCGGTTCCGACCGATCATGATGACGACGATGGCCGCGTTGATGGGCACGTTGCCCATCGCGGCCGGACTCGGTGCTGGCGCGGAATCGCGACAGCCGCTCGGACTCGCGGTTGTTGGCGGACTCGCCTTCTCGCAGCTGATCACGCTCTACATCACGCCTGTCGTCTACACATATCTCGACGGCCTCAAGGTGCGTGCGGCAAATCGGAAGGCGCGCCGAGTGGCCGCGCGGCAGGGCATTGATGCCATTCCTGCGATGGGCGACTGACGCACGTCGCTACGACTGATCGCGCGGCTTGATGTTGAGGGTCCGCGCGATCGTCTCATACAAATCATCGGCACGAAACGGTTTCTGCAGGAACGCCGCGAGTCCACGACCAACGAACAGCTGCGTCACATCCTGCTCGTTGTAGCCGCTCATCAGCACCACGCGCGCGTCCCGGCGGATATTGCGAATCTCTCGAAAAGTCTCGTCTCCTGAGCGGCCTGGCATCGTCAGGTCGAGCAGGATCATGACAAACGCAGATGGATCGGCGCCGTACAGCTGCAACGCCACGTCACCGTCCTGCGCTTCGACCACGTCGAAGCCGCGACGCTGCAACAAACTGCGCGTCACGGTACGTACCGCCTTGTCATCGTCCACCACCAACACGCACCCCGAACCAGTCCATTCGCTTTCGCGCGGTAGGGGGATCGGTGATGCCGCGAGCGAGCTGGCTGGAAAGTGCAGCTTGATCGACGTGCCGTTATTCACTTCGCTGTAGACGTGGATCGCGCCGCGATGACCGCGCATGATGCCCAGCGTGGCGGCGAGTCCGAGTCCTCGACCGGTGAACTTGGTTGAGAAGAACGGATCGAAGATGCGACGCTGGGTGGTCGCATCCATGCCGGTGCCCGTGTCTCGCACTTCGACAAACACGAAGTCGCCGGGCTCCGCAGCGGTGCCGGGCACACACGCCTCCAGGTACGTCTGCGACAGCTGCTGGCGTCCGGTGCGTATGCTGATGAGCCCTGCCTGCTCCCCGAGTGCATCGGATGCATTGGTGATCAAGTTCATCACCACTTGTCGGAATTGCGTGCTGTCTACTTCGATACTCGGCAACGACGACGACAGATCGAGTTGAACGGACGCGTTGCGAGACACCGCCGTTCGCAGCAAAGCGGCCATTTCGGTCACGACCGCAGATGCGTCGACCGACTCAATCACGAAGCGCCCCTTGCCCGCGTAGGCGAGCATCTGGCGCGTGAGATCTGCTGCACGCTGTGCGGCGTTCTCGATTTCTTCGACGCTCTGTCGCGCAGGTGAGTCCTGCTCGAGCTCCAGCAGCGCTAACGAAGCATTGCCCAGCACACCCACGAGCAGGTTGTTGAAATCGTGCGCAATACCACCGGCCAGCAAGCCGAGGGACTCGAGCTTTTGTGCTTGCTGAATTTGCTCGTCGATTCGTTCACGCTCCTGTTCCGCGCGCACCTGCTCGGTGATGTCGAGCGAGGTACCAACCAATCGTGCCGGTTCGCCGCGCGCATCGCGCAGCAGCATGGTGCTCGAGAGCAAATGACGCACTTCGCCATCGACGCGTACGATCCGATGTCGGATGGACGTCTTTTCTCCGGTGGCGACGGCACGACTGAATAGTTCGATGAACGCGACACGATCGTCCGGGTGCACGAGATCCGCGTGCATCTGTCCGCCGAGCGCTGCTCGATCAAACGTTGCGGGATCGTATCCGAAGATGCGGATCAGTTGGTCGGACCAGCGCGTCTGGTGTGTACGGAGATCGCGATCGAAGCTGCCGATATTCGCCGCCTCCTGCGCCAAGCGCAACGTCTTCTCGCTGCGTCGCAGATCTTCTTCGTCCCGTATCTTTGCGGTCACATCCTGCATCGTTCCAAACAGCTGCGCCACGCGACCGGCCGCGTCACGTCGCACTTGGCCAAGCATATGAAGAATGCGCGTACCCGTCGCATGCGTGATGGCGAGGTGCAAATCAAAGTCGCACCCGTCGCGCGCGCCGTTGATCGACGTCTCCCAATGGGCGCGTTGTTCGTCGTCGACGATACGCTCACCTATCAGCGCCAGCGTCGGCTGCACGAGGGTGGGATTAAGTCCAAAAATACGAAACGACTCGGCGCTCCACACGACGATGTCCGGCAGCGTCCACACCCAACTGCCGATCCCAGCCAACGCCTGCGCACGCGAGAGCGCCAGCTCACTCTCCTTGAGGGCACGTTCTGCGCGACGTTGCGATGTCACGTCCTGCATGACCGCGACGACACCATCGTCGGCAGGGTACGCGAAGACCGATCGCCAGGTATCCTCCTCTGGTCGATGCTCTTCGAAACGCTGCGGTGCCCGATGCTCCAGCACGGCGGCGTACGCCTGATGAAAGATCGAACCTTCGAGTGCGGGATATCGCGACCAGACATTCAGTCCGATCAGGGACGAACGCTCGACATCGCCGAACGCCGCGGCCACCGCATTGACGAAGCGAATACGAAACTGTCGGTCAAGCACCAGCACCGGAAACGGGCTGGCTTCGAAGAGCGCCGCCTGCTCCGCAGACAACGGACGAAAGTCGTCTGCATCATGGGGCGCGACATCGAGAGCCGAAGTGTGCATTGGTCGTGAAGAGTTGGTCGCAGCATCGCCACGACTCCACATTCGTACGGCGTGCATCGCCTGCGTCGGCGCGCATCTGGCTGCGACTTACCGCAACAAGCAGACCAAGGACAAGTCAGTCTGACATTAAACGAACGCCAACGCGTACCCTGGCGTTTCTAGAATTCGATCTGCGTGCCCAATTCGACGACGCGGTTTGGCGGGATGCCGAAGAACTCGGTCGCAGAGCGTGCGTTACGCGCCATGACGGAGAAGACGATCTTTCGCCACGGCGCAATGGTGAACGGATCGTCTGGCCGGCCCTTTGTCGGGATGAGTCGCTCGCGGCCAAGGAAGTAGCTCGTCTCCATCGGCTTGCAGCGAATGCCCATCTGGTCGACGACTTCGAGCACCTGCGGGACGTTGGGCGATTGCATGAAGCCGTACGTCGCTACGACGCGCCAGAAGCCCTGTCCCAACGGCATCACACGCACGCGCTCGCTGGGCGTTGTCTCCGGCGAATCCGAGGTCTTAACCGATACGAGCAGCACGCGTTCGTGCAGCACTTTGTTGTGCTTGAGATGGTGCAGCAACACCGGCGGCACGCCATCGTCGTTGCCAGTCATGAACACCGCCGTGCCAGCGACGCGATGCACTGACGATTTCTCGACACCATCGAGAAAAAGCGTGATCGGCATCGAGCCTTCC
>JBBQDB010000150.1:0-9828 GCA_038319245.1 Gemmatimonadales bacterium | reverse complement strand
ACTGTTCGTCGATACGTCGCCGCGCGGTGAAGCCGTTGCGCGTCGCATTGCCGACTCCATGCGTGCGCGCTACGTGTTTCTGCCATATGCCGATGCGAGCGCGCTGGGTGGGTTGGTCAAGACGGCGATGCAGCTATGAGTATGGGCGCACCGGATTCGACGATGCCGTCGAGCGCCATCGACGTGTCGTCGCGCCAAGGCGCGACGCTCGACGCGCGGGCGTTGCGTCGTCGACGCTTGCCGGCGTTGCTTCGCGCGCGTCATCCGGATTCACTCGACGCGATCGATATCGCCACGCGCGAGACGGTGTTGCGTGTTGCGATGCGCTCGTTCTTCGTGGTGGTGATGTTCTGGTGGAGCGCGACCGGTGTGATTTTTACGCTCGAGCGGAGCCCGACGACCCGCGCGCTCGGGCTGGTCCTCGCAACAGCGTTTGCTGTCTGGGGGGCGTGGCTCTTGTACGTCGAGCGCCTGCGCGAGTCGGCGTCGGCGGCGCGACGCAGCTTTTTGGGTGCCGCCTTTCTCTGGACGTGGGTACAAGTGGCGTTCTATGGCGGATGGGTTGTTGGCCCGTCCTGGCTCGCCATTCCGGTGCGCGCCGAAACGCCGACGCTCCGGCACGCCGTCAGTGCAGTAACGGCGATGCTCTGGTACCAGGTGGCGATGCTGTTCGTGCTCTGGGTCGCGGGCGTGCTGGTCGCACAGCGCGCCAATCGCGTTGGATGGTTAGCGCTACTGCTCTTCTGGGGTACGCACCAGTTGGCTTGCATCAACATCTTTCTTGGCGTCGAGAATCCGGGGCGTGGCTTTTTCCCCGAGCCACTTGTGTTTCTCGAGTCGTACTTTGGCCCGACGCGCGATTCGTGGTTCATGCCGCTGTCGGTCGCGTTGCTATTGGCGATTACCGTCAGCACGGCAACGGCGGCCATTCGGAGCACGTCCCCGATGCGTCGACAATCGATGATGCTCCTGACGGTGCTCGGTACACTCGGCATTCTGGAACTCGCCGTACTGGCGACGCCACTCAACCTGCAGCTGTGGCAATGGTTTCTCGCGGTGCGCGGCTATTAAGTCGGTTGCGCGCGGTCGCTCGATGCGATCGCGAAGCGTATGGCGAGTGCGTATGGCGGCGCGTGGCGAGTGCGTATGGCGGGTGGGTGCGGCACCATACGTACTGAGCTACCCTGCGCCGTACTACTCGTAGCGCAGCGCTTCAATTGGATCGAGTCGCGCCGCACGTCGCGCTGGCAGCATCCCAAACACGATACCGATGCCGACTGAGACGACCACCGCAATCACTGTCAGGCCGACGGGAACCGGTGCTTCGACCGCGAGCGCGAGCGATGCGACCCGACCGAGCACGAGGCCGACGACGATTCCGATCACGCCACCAATACCAGTCAGCGTGCACGCTTCGATGAGGAACTGGAGCAGGATATCGCGACGTGTGGCGCCAAGCGCTTTGCGCACGCCGATCTCGCGCGTGCGACTGGTCACCGAGACGGTCATGATCGCCATGACGCCGATGCCGCCGACGAGCAACGCAACGCCCGAGAGTACGATCATCACGAGAAAGAAGACGCTCGTGAGATTGTTGAACGTGTCGAGAATCTGATCCTGCGTGACGATATCGAACGTGTTGCCGTCGCTCGGCCTGAGGCGACGCACTTCGCGCAATGACATGATCGCCGCGCCCTGCGCATTCGCCACCGATACGCCGTCACGCGGTTTGACGGCGATCCACAACGCATTGGTGCGATCATAGTCGAATTGATGATCGAGCATCTTGAACGGCACGACCGCACCAACTTCCTGTCCGGGCGGCGCAAAGATGTTGCCTGGTGCCTGCCACAGTCCGATGACTTCCGCCGGACGTCCGGCGATGCGCACCCAGCGACCAATCATCTGCTCGCGCCCGAAGAGACGCAGCGCGAGTCGCTCTTGCAGCACCACAACCGACGCGCCCGTCTGCATTTCGTTGCGCGTGAACCATCGCCCTGCCTGTAACTCGCCGCCCTGAATGAGCTGATAGCCGTCGTCGGCGCCAAAGATTGCCATGGGTTGTGAGCGCACCCCTTCGACCTCGATACGCGCTAACGCCTGTCCCCAGAGCGATGCATATCCGATCTCGGGCAGTCTCGAAATACGCTCAGCCTCGCGCTCGCTGAGCTCTGGCCGAATGCGCACATCCTTGGGCAAATTTTCCGGATTGAGCGGTACCTGCGAAAATTTGCGCAGCACGTAAAACGTGCTGGGGCCCGCCACCTCGAACGTGTGCGCGATCTGCCCCTGAATGCCTTGCACCATCGCCGCCATCGTCATCACCGTCGCGACCCCGATGACCACGCCAAGAATCGTCAATGACGATCGCAGCTTGTTCGCACGCAGCGATTCGATCGCGATGCGTACATTCTCGGAGATGGCACCGATGCGAATCATACGGCGTCGCTATGTTGCCCGATCAGTGAGCACAGCATTTTGCGCACCGTCACGTTTCTGCGCGCATTGCCGTGATCGGATCGAGCTTGGACGCGCGCGTTGCTGGATACACACCAAAGAGCACGCCGACGCCGGCACCGAGTGTGAGGGCGAGTGCGACGGACCAACCGGTGACGCGCGCCGGTAACGGTGAGAACGCGGCAATCGCTGCGGCGAGTCCCCATCCGGACAGCACGCCAAGCAGTCCACCGAGTAGCGCGAGCGCGACCGCTTCGGCGAGAAATTGGCGCCGAATATCCAACGACGTCGCACCCATCGCCTTTCGGATGCCGATTTCGTGCGTCCGCTCCGTTACCGACATCAGCATGATATTCATGATGACGATGCCGCCCACAAGTATGCCGATCGCGACGACGGCAGGCACGACGGCGAACAGGACGCTCGTCAGTTGGTTCCAGAACTCCAACAGTGCGTCGGCGGTGCTGACAGAAAAGTTGTTGGCATCGGACGGACGCAGTCCGCGCGAGATGCGCATCGCTTCTTCGGCGCGCGCCATTGCCGGCGCGACTTCGGCAGCATCGCGGAGTTTTACGGATACAGTCGTCGTCTGGCGGCGACCATAGATCGCTTCAAACGCCGTGATCGGCATCAAGGCGAAGCCGTCAAACGATTGCCCGAGCACGCGGCCCTTTCGTCCGACGACGCCGACGACCGTGAAGTGTTGACCGCGGATGCGAACCTCTTGCTCTACGGGCTCCGCGCCGTCAAAGAGTGTGGACGCGACATCAGCGCCAATGACGATCACGTTGCGACGCTCGCGCACGTCGATGTCACTGAGCGGGCGGCCGGCGGTGAATCGATAGTCTTGCACCACCTGAAAGCCGCTCGTCACGCCGAATACCTGGACGCTGCCAAGCGTGCGATCGTGCCAGACCACGTCTGCAATCGGCGTTGGCCATCCGGACTGCAGACTGATCGCCTGCGCGTCCGGGAGCGCCGCGCGGACGGCATCGGCGTCTCGCGCATCGATTTTCGGACGACGCTGCAACGTGCGAAACTGCTCGTCGTTGAACAGACCGAGACTGATCGGCAGCCGTCGAACCTGAAAGGTATTCATGCCGATGAGCGAGTCGGCAATATTCTCCTTCACATATGCGTTCATCCCCTGAATGATCGCGACGACGGCAACCAGAAACCCGACGGAGACGACGATGCCGAGCAGGGTGAACGCGGTGCGCAGCGGATTGACGCGCAGTTGGGTGAGCGCCATGCGCAGCATGTCCATCGTACGCATGCGCGCGGCGGTCCCTTACTCGTGCCGGAGGGCTTCGACCGGGTCGAGCTTCGAGGCGCGCATCGCAGGCAACATGCCGAACGCCACCCCGGTGATCGCGCTGGCGACGAGCGCGGTGACCACAATGTTGAGTGGTAGCGACGCGGGAATTGTCGTGTTGGCGCGAATGCCCCACGCGAGCAGCGCCCCAATACCAAGACCGATAAGCGCGCCGATCGAGGTCAGTGTTGCCGCCTCCACCAGGAACTGCCAGCGGATAGTCCCGGCGGTTGCACCGAGCGCTTTGCGCACACCGATTTCTCGCGTGCGTTCGGTAACCGAGATCATCATGATTGCAACAACGCCAACACCGCCAACGAGCAACGCGACCGCAGACAATGCGAGCCCGACAGCAAAGATGGCGCCGAAGAGCTGGTTAAACGTGTCCATGATGCGGTCCTGCTCGACCAGGTAGAACGTCGCGCGATCACCCGGCTTGAGCCCACGACGAGCCCGCATCGCGGCTTGGACTTCGTCCATCACTTCGGTCTGCACTGCGTCGGCCTGTGGGCGTACGAGCAGCGACAGCCCTCGCTTGTACGCATCGAGATGCCGCACGGCGCTCTGGAGCGGGATAATGGCGCGCGGCGTGTCCGGCCCTTTCCCTTGCAACGACTTGAGAAAGCCGGCCTTCGGCTGATAGACACCGATGACCGTGAACTGCTGGCCGTTGAGCTGGACTTCCTTGCCGATCGCTTCGGACTGCCCGAAGAGCTGCACCTTGAGCGTATCGTTGATGAGGAGCACTGGCTGGCCAGCGTCGTGCTCGCTCTTCGTGAAGTTGCGCCCCGGCGAAATATCCGCCGCATCCACCAGCGGCCATTCACTGCTATACGCGTCGTAGCCGACATTGTCGTAGCGGCTGTTGCGGTATGCGAAGTTCACGTTTCCGCCCAACACGCCGATCACTGTCTCGACGCCCGGCACGCGTTTGATCATCTCCCACTCGGCGAACGAGATCGCCGGGTTTTTGCGATCCGGGCACTTGTCGTCGGTACCGTCGCAGGCGCTGAGGCCCGTGCCTTGACGCTGCACGATGAACGTCGTTGCGCCGATGGCTTGCAGGTCCTGCTGAAACGATTCACGGATGCCATTGACGACGGCACCCATTGCGACGACGACGAACACGCCGATCGCCACCCCGGCAATCGTCAGCGCGGCACGCACCTTGTTGATGCGGATCGCTTCGAGCGCCATACCGACGCCTTCGAAGATGAGTAGCAATTGATTCATCGTGCTATTCCGAACGCAGGGCGGTAATCGGATCGAGCTTCGACGCCCGACTGGCCGGATATAGCCCGGCGGCGATCCCCACGCCCGCGCCGACCAGCAGTGCGACCGCAATGGACCAAGGCGCCACTGCGGCTGGCAGCGGCGTGAGTACTGCGATCAGTTTCGCCAGTCCGATACCCAGGGCAATACCGATGGCCGCGCCTAACGTGCTGAGTGTCGCGGCCTCGACGAGGAACTGCGACAGGATATCGGCTCGCTTGGCGCCCAGTGCCTTGCGAATGCCGATTTCGCGGGTGCGCTCCGCGACCGCGACCAGCATGATGTTCATGATGACCATTGCGCCGACCACCAGACTGATGGCGGGCAGGGCGGTGCCGAAAAGCACGAGTCGTCCCTTGAGCTGATTGATAAAGCCGAACGCGGCATCCTGCGTGATGAGGCCGAAGTCGTCGGGCTCACCGGCACGAAGGCCACGGATGGACCGCAGCGCTCCACGCGCGATCTCCATACCGTCGTTGATTTCGGCTTGCGTGGCCGCCTGCACGATGAGCGAACTGACGTCGCCGCGCGGCCGAATTGCGCGACCCATCGGCGACGTGCGTGGCGCGATGGCGAGCCGGTCCAGCGAAAAACCGAACACCGAGCCTTGCTTTTCGACAACGCCGATCACGGTAAACGGGGTGCCGTTGATGCGGAGTTGACGACCTTCGGCGGTAAGGCCGGGGAAAAAATGTTCGGCGACTTCGGTACCGATCACGAGTACGGGAGAGCCGGCGCGCACTTCCTGATCGGTGAAGGCGCGTCCCTGTTCGATGTTGAACTTTTTGATGGCGAAATAGTCGGCGTCGGTCGCAACGGCTTGTACCTGCTTCGGGCGCGTACCCGGCGCACTGGCATACAAAAAGCTCGACGAGCTGACCGCGGAGTGATACGCGGGCGGCAACACGGCGCGCACAGCGTCGACATCCGTCATGCGAATGAGCGGGCGACGCGCGGCGGAGCGGCTGACCTCATTGCGTGGGCCACCTGGGCCAACGTTGTCGAAGCGCTGGAACGTGAAGGTGTTCGCGCCGATCAACTTGCCGGCGAAATCTTCCTCGACGTACTTGCTCATCCCTTCGACGATGGAGACGACGGCGATGAGAAACATCACACCGATCGTCACGCCGAGCAGCGTGAAGAAACTCTTCAGCTTCTGGACGCGGAGCTGGGCCAGCGCAAGGACTATAGAATCTCGGGTTTTCACAGCTGAACAATAACCCGGCGACCTCCTATTCGTACCGCAGGGCGTCGACGGGATCGAGGCGGGCGGCGCGAAACGCGGGGATGATGCCGAACAGCACGCCCGTGAGGATGCTGCCGCCGATCGCGGCGACGACGGACAGCAGCGGGATTTCCGCCGGGATCGGGAAGTTGGACTTCACGATCCAAGCGGCCAGGGCACCGAGTGCCAACCCGATGGCTCCGCCGACGCCGGTGAGCGTTGCGGCTTCGACAAGAAACTGCCAAAGGATAAGTCCCGCCGTGGCGCCGAGCGCCTTGCGCACCCCGATCTCGCGGGTCCGTTCGGTCACTGAGATCATCATGATCGCCACCACGCCCACGCCACCGACCAACAGGCCGACCGCGGACAGGGAGAGCATGACGACGAAGAACGTGCCGACAATCTTGTTATATGTCTCGAGGATCTTGTCCTGCGTGATGATGGCAAAGTCGTTCTCGCTCGTCGGGCGCAGGCGCCGCCGACCGCGCAACGACGCGGTTACCTCGTCGACGGCCGCGTCGCGCGTGACCTCGTCGCGTGGGCGCACCGCGATGTTCACCCAGCGCGTGTCCGCGTTGAGTGCCGTAATGCTGGCCTGCATCGGGATGTAGGCCGTGGCGTCATTGTCGCTGCCGAGCGGGTTAATGGGCTTGCTGTACACGCCGATCACAATGAACGGGGCATTCCCGAGCTGGATCTGCTTGCCCAGCGGATCGCTGTCGTGGAAGAGCTTCTCCGCCATTGTCTGATTCAGGACGGCCACGTGCGCACCGGACATGTTCTCCGTCTCGGTCCACGAACGGCCGGACTCGATTTGGCCACCATCGATCAGCAGCCAATCTGTGCTGAATCCCTGCACCTGAATCGACGAGAAGAACTCGCTGCGGTAGCGCGCACTGGCATTCGTGTTGATCTGAGTAATGACGGCGCGGATCGATGGCAGCAGTCGGAAGCTCTCGGCTTCGGCCACCGTGAGGCGTGGGTTGCGTCGCCATTTGCAGGTGTCATCGCTGCCGTCGCAGGCCTCGAAGCTGATCGGCGCGCGCGACACGTAAAACGTGTTCGGGCCAGCCGCGGCGATGTCGCGGGTGACAGCGCCATTGATGCCGGTGATCATCGCCCCGATGGCCACGACGACGAACACACCGACCGAGACACCGAGAATCGTGAGCCCCGCGCGGAGCTTATTGGCGCGGATCGACTCGAGCGCCATGCCGATGCCCTCAATCGTTCCGCTGAGTGTCGTTTTCATGGACATGCGGTCACTCAGCGCGGAGGGCGACGACGGGATCAAGCCGACTCGCGCGCGACGCGGGGTACACGCCCGCCACGATGCCAACACCCGCGCCGACGACGACGGCCAGAATCACCGACCAGAGCGCGATGGAGGCGGGGAGCGGCGTCACGCTGGAGATGATCTTTGCCAGCACCGCGCCAAGTCCAACGCCAATGATGGCACCCAAGACGGACAACGTGGTCGACTCGACGAGAAACTGCGCCATAATGTCGCGGCGGCGCGCGCCAAGCGACTTGCGCACGCCGATCTCGCGAGTGCGTTCGGCGACGGCGACGAGCATGATATTCATAATGACGATAGCGCCGACAATGAGGCCAATCGCCGGCAGCACGACGCCGGCGAGCACGAGATATTCCTTGATCTTGGCGAAGAAACTGAGCGCCGACGATGACGTTTCGAGCACGAAATTGTCTTTCTGTCCTGGGCGAAGTTTTCTGATTGCTCGCATCGCCTCCTCGACATCGGCCATCGTGGAGATCATCACCTGTTCGTTCGGGCTTTTGACCATCACCGCATCGATGACACCCTTCTGCTTATTGGTGAGCCGGCGGAGCGGAGACGTGTAGGGCGCGATCACGAATTTGTCGAACGAGATGCCGAGCGCGCTGCCTTGTGTTTCCGCAACGCCGATGACGGTGTACGGGAGGCGGCCGATGCGCAGTTCTTTGCCGATCGGATTCACGTTCGCGAAGAAATGGTCCTTCACGTCCTTGCCGATGACGACCACGAGCGAACCCATGGCGTCTTCCTGCGGGCTGAAGACGCGGCCCGAGGCCATTTCCATCTTTTTGATCTCGAAGTAATTGCGCGTCGTGTTGTAGATCGACACGGACTTGGGTCGGCTCGCGACGGTGCTCGCGGTCGCGTTGTCCTGGCTCATCGGCGCCCAGAGCACGTTTGGCGGAAGCACGGCCGTAATCTGCGGCACATCCACATCCATGAGGCGTGGACGGCGCTGAAACTCCAGCCATTGCTCCTCGGACATGTTGCCGATGTTCACGTTCGGGCGATTGCGCACTTCGAAGGTGTTCACCGCCAGGATCTTGCCGACAAGATCGTCCTCCATGTATCGGCTCGTCCCCTCGACGATCGCGACCACGGCGATGAGGAAGGTGACGCCGATACACACGCCCAGCATCGTGAACGCGCTCTTGAGTTTCTGCGTCCGGATGGTGAGCAGTGCCAGACGAATGGCGTCGAACAGGGGCATACAAAGGCCTCGCAACACGAAGGGGTGTGCGAGGCCGTACGCGCCACGGTGGCGAGAGTTTCGGATTGTTTAACTCTCCGCCATTGTCTACAACTTTGGTATTTCGACGCCGACTTTGCTTGCGAACTGATCACGGCGTTCGTCGCTCGCAATCACGCCATCACGCAACACGATCACTCGGCGCGCATGTGCGGCGATGTCCGGTTCGTGCGTCACCATCACGACCGTCTGTCCCTGCCGAGCGAGCTCTTCGAAGACGCGCATGATCTCCTCAGACGTCTGGCTGTCGAGGTTGCCCGTCGGTTCGTCCGCGAGGAGAATGGACGGGCGATTGACCAAGGCGCGCGCGATCGCCACACGCTGACGCTGTCCACCGGACAGTTCGTTCGGACGATGGCCCATGCGACCGCCCAGCTGCACGCGGTCGAGTGCTTCGCTTGCGCGCTTCTTTCGGTCGTCGGCGGAGATGCCGGCGTACACGAGCGGGAGTTCGACGTTTTGCAGGGCCGTGGCGCGCGGCAAGAGGTTGAACGTTTGGAAGACGAAACCAATTTCCTTGTTGCGTACCCGAGCGAGCTGGTCGTCGGACATCTCGCTGACGAGCATGCCGTTGAGCCAATACTCGCCTTCGTTGGGTGTATCGAGACAACCAATGAGATTCATCAGCGTCGACTTGCCCGAGCCCGACGGGCCCATGATGGCAACGTATTCGTTGCGACGGATGGCGAGGTCCACGCCACGCAATGCGCGCACGATTTCGCCACCCATGTCGTACTGCCGCTTCAGGCCGCGCGTGACGATGACCCAGTCCTTCTCCGGTGCCGCACCATTGGATCCGGTGACGGCGAGTCGCTCGCCCGTGGTGCTGAGACCAATGTCATCGAGCGTGTCGGTCACGACTTCTTACCCGCGGCAGGAGTCTTCTTGTCTTCGGGCTTGGCCACCTTGATCATGGCTCCGTCCTTGAGCTCACGAATGGCCTGATAGGTGCCGGCAACGATCGACTCGCCGGCCTTGAGTCCGTCCAGCACTTCGAAATGACGCTCGCCCGC
>JBBQDB010000149.1:0-9848 GCA_038319245.1 Gemmatimonadales bacterium | reverse complement strand
CGCAGCACCAAGGAGCGTCGCGATCAACCACCGACGACGTCCGAGAGACCTCATCTCATCCTCCGGGAGGGTATTGCCACAAGTCTGTCGCGGATGATGAAGGGTGCCACCACACGCGAGGTGCTTCGCCGACGACGTAGCACCCGGAACCCTGACGGGCGCCGAGCGGTACACAGCCAACAGGGAACGCAGTGTATCGGACAAACTACGATCGCCGAGACGAGGTCCGACGCCGGCCCGGTGTTGCGAGGACGACGACGGTCGACGCTCGGCCGTATTGCGCAGCCGTAGTCCCTAAAACCGCGTATTAATGCGCGGTTTAGGATTGTCGTGGGCGGCAAGCTAGCTGTCGCGTCTGCACTGTCAATGCTCATCTCAACGCGATCATAGCACGGTTTCTATAGTGTCACGGCACGGCGTTGAAGCGCCAACGTGGTACGAATCACGCTGCAGACCATCCCAGCGGCACGCGACGCGTGGTAGACCGTGCGCAGAACTGCATAACACGCGCGAAAACGGGCTGAGCGCAAATACAAAGACGGCGCACTATGCCCTGTGCGCCGTCCCGAGAAGCGAAATTAAGATTACTGTTGTCGTCCGCGATCCGTTTGCGACCGTGCGGTTAGCGAACGCGTGCCCGGTACGTGCGCGACAAGCGGAGACTCGCGCCACTTCCCAGCACCAGCAACCCATCCCCACCGGGTAGCGGCGACATCTCACGCACCCGATCCATATTCACCACCATGCGCCGATGAATGCGCACGAACTGTCGTGGATCGAGTGACGCTTCGATAGCCGTAATCGTTCCGCGGGTGCGATAACGCGCTTCCGCTGCATGCACGACGATGTAGTTACCGTCCGCCTCGAACCAGTCCACCTCGGCGAGCGGGATGAAGCGCGTGCGCCGACCTTCGCGAACGAGGACGCGAACCGGACGGCCCTCGACTGACGGTACGGCATCGCCGTCGACCGCAGTCGAAAGGTCGAGGACGATTTCTGTTGCCAGCGCCGCACCTACGCCGCCGCTCATGGCGGTACTTGAGCGCAAATCCACCGGCGCCGTCGTCGCCGAGAAACTCGGACTGCCAAACGTCGAGCTGTCCGCGGGATCATACGCGACAGACCGATACGTGTTGTCTGACTTCGTCGCGCCAATCAGGCGATGCAGCTCATCGGCGGTGCGGAGCAATGCCGAACGCAGCGCATCCTGGCGAGCCCGCGACATCGCGTCTGCAAGTCGCGATGCACTCACGTCCGTCAGTACGAAATCCGTCGCGCGCAGCTCGAATGCGCGCACCGCATCTTCTTCGCGCGACGAGACGAACACCATCGCTGGCGGCCGTGCACTTGGGGAGAGCCGACTGACGAAATCAAACCCCGACGCATCGTCCAACGCCGCCGACACGACCGCTACGTCGGGCAACATTGTCTCGAGCGCGATCGTGGCCGACACGCGATCGTTAAAGGCGCCCGCAAGCGTGAGGTCGAGGGATGCCGGAAGAGCAGCGATCGTCTGACGGAGCGCATCGGCCTGAGCGCCGAGGAGCACGACTCGAATTGGCATGGTTCGGGTTGCGACGAGCGGGAAGCTGCGTGTCGACGATCGGCGGGAAGGAGAGCCGGGTCGAGGAAGCGTCACTCTCGCTCCCTCTCAGTCTACGCTCGACAAGGCGCCGACGTTGCGTCCATGCTAAGAATTCCTGCATCGATGTGGTGCACGCGTCACACGACCACTACGCGCCCGCTATTCCGGCCGCAGCGGTGGCTCGCCGAACACCGCTCTGTTCGACGAACCCCGCCGGGCACTCGCGACGGTGAAGTCGCGGACATTACCCGCACCTGCATGCACCCGCACCAGCCATTGCGAACTACGACGACTTCAGCGAGCGACAGCGTTCTCCGTCACGACGCGCACTTGATCATCGACGACTTGCAGAAACCCGCCCTGCACAGTGAACCGGCGATCTCCCTCGGCGGTTTCCAGCCGAAGCGTCCCCTTGCCCAACAGTGTCATGAGCGGCGCGTGCATGGGGAGAATGCCGATCTCGCCATCGAACGCCGGCGCGACAATCGCGCGCGCGACGCCTTCAAAGAGCACCTTCTCGGGCGAAATCACCGACACGGTCAGCTTGTCGCTCACGAATCAGCCCTGGAGCTTCTTCGCGTTCGTGACCACGTCGTCCACGCCACCGGCCATGAAGAACGCCTGCTCCGGGAGCGCATCGAATTCGCCGGCGCAGATGCGCTCGAACGACGAGATGGTCTCTTCGAGCTTGACGTACTTGCCCGGAATACCCGTAAACTGTTCGGCGACCGCGAACGGCTGCGACATGAAGCGCTGCAGACGACGCGCACGACCGACGATCTTTTTATCGTCTTCGGACAGTTCGTCCATACCAAGAATCGCGATGATGTCCTGCAATTCCTTGTAGCGCTGCAAAATGCGCTGTGTCGTGGTTGCGGCATTGTAATGACGCTCGCCGATGTACTGCGCGTCGAGAATGCGAGACGTCGAGTCGAGCGGATCGACGGCAGGATAGATGCCGAGTTCCGTAATCTTCCGGTTGAGCACGACCGTCGCGTCCAAGTGCGCAAACGCCGTCGCCGGTGCCGGATCCGTCAAGTCGTCGGCCGGGACGTAAATGGCCTGCACGGAGGTGATCGATCCATTGCGCGTCGAGGTGATACGCTCCTGCAAATCGCCCATCTCCGACGCCAACGTCGGCTGGTAACCCACGGCGCTCGGCATACGACCCAGCAATGCGGACACTTCCGAACCGGCCTGCGTGAAGCGGAAAATGTTGTCGACGAACACGAGCACGTCGGCGTTCTCCACGTCGCGGAAATACTCAGCGACGGTGAGTCCGGACAATGCCACGCGCAAACGCGCTCCTGGCGGCTCGTTCATCTGACCGTAAATCAGCGCGACTTTGTCGAGAATTCCCGCTTCCTGAAATTCGAGATACAAGTCGTTGCCTTCACGCGTGCGCTCACCAACGCCGCAGAACACAGATTTACCGCCGTGCCCCTTTGCGACGTTGTTGATGAGCTCTTGAATGATGACCGTCTTGCCAACACCGGCGCCGCCGAAGAGTCCGATCTTACCACCCTTCACGAACGGGGCAACGAGGTCGACGACCTTGATGCCGGTTTCGAAGACTTCCGTCTTAGGTTCGAGCGCGGTGAAGTCCGGGCGCTTGCGGTGAATCGGCCAACGCAACGCATCCTTCGGGATGTCGATGCCGTTGTCGATCGGCTCGCCAAGCACGTTGAGAATGCGACCAAGCGCTGGCGCGCCAACGGGCACCGAAATCGGCGCACCGGTATCGATCACATCCATGCCGCGCGTGATGCCGTCGGTGCTCGACATCGCTACAGCGCGAACCTGGTTGCGACCGATATGCTGCTGCACTTCGACGGTCACGTCGAGCGCCTGACCACCCGGCGTCACGCCGGTGATACGGAGCGCGTTATACAACTCCGGCAATTCGCCCGTCTCGAATTCAACGTCGAGTACCGGTCCGATTACCTGAACGATCTTGCCAACTGATGTCGGCGCGGCGGTAGTAGCCATGGGACTTGTTAATTGATGTTGTAAGACGGACTACAGAGCGGCCGCACCGCCGACGATCTCGGCGATTTCCTGCGTGATCTGCGCTTGGCGCGCGGTGTTATACGTGCGCTTGAGCACCTGCAACATGTCAGTAGCGTTGTCGGTCGCATTCTTCATGGCGGTCCGCTGCGCACTCTGGAATCCGGCCTCCGTCTCCACCAGCGCGCGGTACACGGCGTTACGCACATACGCCGGTAGCAGCGCTTGCAGAATTTCATCTGACGACGGCGAGAGCAGGAAGTCGCGCGACCCTGGCGCTGATCCTGCCGGCGGCGTCACGGGCAGCACTGCGTCGGTGCCCGGCGGTGTCGAGAGCGCAGACTTGTACTTCGCGCCTGTCACATACACCGCATCAAGCTGCCCCGACGCAAATCGCGCCATCAAGTCATCCACCAACGACGACGCATCGGCCGCCGACGGCTTGTCGGTGATATCAATGCGCTGCGTAACGATGTTCTTGCCCAAATACTTGAAGTACCCAATCCCTTTCTTGCCCACAATGTGCATCTCGACGACGATGCCCTTCGCTTCCCACTCCGCCATGCGCATCCGCGCCTCTTTGATGAGGTTCGCGTTGAATGCACCGCACAATCCGCGGTTGGCCGTGAGCAACAGCAGCGCGATCTTCTTCACCTGCGCGGGACGACGCAGCAACGGAAACTGCTCAGCGAGTTCCGGTGTGTACACATGTCCGAGCATCTCGCCGAGTGCGTTCGCGTACGGACGCGCCGCAACCACGCGGTCCGTCGCGCGCTTCATTTTCGAGGTAGCGACCATTTCCATCGTGCGCGTGATCTTGCGCGTGTTCTCGACGGACTTGATACGCCCCTTGAGTTCGCGGCCCTTGGCCATGACTTAGAAGCTCTTCGTAAACTGTTCGATGGCCCGCTTAAGCTCAGCCTCGTTGTCCTTCGCCAAGGCCTTGCTCGTACGGATCGCGTCGCCCACCTGCGGGAACTGCGTCGACATGAACTCGAGGAATCCCTTCTCCCACGCGCGGATCCGAGAGGTCTCCACGGCGTCGAGCATTCCGTTTGACACGGCGTAAATGACCATGACCTGATGCTCCATCGTCATTGGCGCGTACTGGCCCTGCTTGAGGATTTCGACGGTGCGTGCACCGCGATCGAGCTGGCGCTTGGTGGCCGCATCCAGATCGGACGCGAACGCGGCGAACGCTTCCAGTTCGCGATACTGCGCGAGGTCGAGCCGCAACCGGCCAGCGACGCCCTTCATCGCCTTCGTCTGCGCCGAACCACCGACCCGCGACACGGAGATACCGACGTTCACGGCCGGACGCACACCGGCGTTGAAGAGGTCTGTCTCGAGGAAAATCTGACCGTCGGTGATGGAAATAACGTTGGTCGGAATGTACGCCGATACGTCACCGGCCTGCGTTTCGATGATCGGCAGCGCCGTCATCGACCCACCCGGCTTGATGATGTTCTTGCCGTCGCACACCGCATCGTCTTCACGCAACTTCGCCGCGCGCTCGAGCAAACGGCTGTGCAAGTAGAACACGTCGCCCGGATATGCTTCGCGACCCGGCGGACGGCGCAGGACGAGCGAAATCTGCCGATACGCCGCGGCCTGCTTCGACAAGTCGTCGTACACGCACAACGTCGGCTTGCCTTCGTTGTACATGAAGTACTCGGCCATCGAGGCACCGGAGTACGGCGCGATGAACAGCATCGGCGCCGGATCGGATGCGGAGGCCGCGACAACGATCGTGTACTCCATCGCACCGGCTTCCTTGAGCTTCTGCACCACGGACGCGATGGTCGACGCCTTCTGGCCGATGGCCACGTAGACGCAGATGACGCCCTGTCCCTTCTGGTTGATAATCGTGTCGATGGCGACGGCCGTCTTGCCCGTGCCACGATCGCCGATGATAAGCTCGCGCTGACCACGGCCGATCGGAATCATCGCGTCGATGGACTTGATACCCGTCTGCAACGGCTCTTTCACCGGCTGGCGCACGATGATGCCAGGCGCTTCGGATTCAACCTTCCGATACGTGCTGGTGACGATGTCGCCGAGCCCGTCGATCGGGCGACCAAGCGGATCGACCACGCGGCCGACGAGTGCATGGCCAACCGGCACTTCGAGCACTCGGCCGGTGCGGCGCACTTCGTCGCCTTCTTTGAGCTGCAAATAGTCGCCGAGAATTACGGCGCCGATGTTGTCTTCTTCGAGGTTGAGCGCCATGCCCGTGATGATGGCCTTGGTCTCGGAGCTCGTGAGCTCGAGCATCTCGCCGGCCATGCACTTCTCGAGGCCGTAGATGCGAGCGATACCGTCCTTCACCTCGAGGACCGAACCGACTTCTTCGACGTTCAGGTCGGCAAGATCAGCTGCTTCGATCTCGCGAAGGAGAATGTCCTTGATTTCGCCGGGGCGGAGGGCGGTCTGCGTCGTCATGATGCGCGGGCGTGGAAAGCGGAGGAATCGAGTCGGGACTAGCTTGTGAAAATTATCACAAGGCGGGTCATGGGGCAAGAGACGTCGAGGCGTGATGCTGGAACCGTTCCAGCAGGTCGACCGCGCGCAAGCGGGTCAGCGAGCTGGCTTTGGCGCCCACCAGGCGTTGCGTGGTACTCGACAGGTGGCTTGACGAGGCAAAACCCAGGACCTCGGCGACATCCCGCACGTCGTAACCGGCGTTTTTGGCTAGCTCCGCGGCAGCCAGCACCCGCACCAGGTCGATGACGCGCTTGAGCGTCGGCGCACGACCCACCGCAAAGCTGCGCGAGAGGTGCTCGCGCGAGACGCCTAAGTCTTTGGCCAGCTGGTCTGTGCGAATCGGACGTCCGGCGCGCCGCACCACACTCTGCCAGACCGCAATCTGAAGCGGCGTTTCCAGGTGCAAGGACGGTGGTGGCGCCGTCAGCGCGCGTTCGAAGCGGCTCGAGAAAGCCAGGCGCGACACGATATCCCGCGCCGACGTGTCATCCACCCCTTCAACCAGGAGCTCCGCCACGCCGCTTTCGACGGCTTTGGCCATCAGCGGCGCGTCGGCCGGCAACAGCGCAGTCAGTAGCACAAACGGCACGCTTGGAAAGTCTTCCGCGCGCGCGACGACGCGCGTCGCCTCTTCACCAGCTCCACCGTCGACCAATACGGCATCGACCAGATGCTGCGTCAGCTGCGCTTCGACGTCGGCTACCGTCTTGACCGTGACGACGTGCGCGCGACGCCGCGGAAAGGCGGCGCGCACGAGCGCGCGCGCGCGATCACGCTTGAGTAGGGCGACGAGATACAGCACAGGCGCGGCACCCTCGCCGCTCCCGGAACGTGACACGGTCATCGGCTCAGTCTGCGAGCGTGTCGACGCTGTGGACCGGCGCCAGCGTGGGCGACGCGGGTGCGTCGAGCACCATGCGATGGGCGCGAGAAAGCACGTCGCGCGCATTGGCGTACGACACCAGCCGCACCGCCTCGTCGAATCGCGCCCATCGGCACGCGGTGATGCCTTCTTCGCGCTGCGGGCTCGTCTGCGTGCTGTCGGTGCGCATCAGGAAGAAATGACAGATCTTGTGAATGAGACGTCCACGAAAGCGGAAGAACCAATCGATGGTTTCGATCTCACCGTGCAAGTTGAGCAGCTCGAGCCCCGTTTCTTCGCGCACTTCGCGCATCGCCGCCGCTGCCGGTTGCTCCGCGTCTTCGAGATGCCCCTTCGGAAATCCCCAATTGCGATAGCTGTCGCGAATCAGCAAGAACAATGGCTCGCCATTCTGCATGCGATACACGACACCACCAGCCGATGTCTCGAGCTTCGCGCGGCCAGCGCGTTTGCTGGCATCGGAGCCGGGGTTCATCAGGCAGTGGCTACGCGACCGCAGCCGCAGACGCCGCGGCCGGCACAACGCCAATCAATGGTGCGTGTCCTTCGAGCGTGGCGCGGCCTTCGATGAACTGCCGTACCAGCGGATCGGTGGTCTGCTGAATTTCTTCGACCGTGCCACATTGCCGCACCGAGCCCTCGTACAGCATGGCGATCTTGGTGCCGACGGTATACGCGCTGCGCATGTCGTGGGTAATCACGATGCCGGTGACCCCGAGCTGATCGCGCATACGCACCATGAGCGCATCGATGGTCGCCGACGTTACCGGATCAAGTCCTGTTGTCGGTTCATCGTAGAGGATGTACTTGGGGCGTAGCGCAATCGCGCGTGCAATCCCGACACGCTTACGCATGCCGCCCGACAGCTCGGCGGGCATGCGGTGCTGTACATCCGGCAGATCGACGAGGTCGAGGGCTTCGTTGACGCGTGCCGTGATTTCGTCCTCGGAGAGTTCGCCCTGCTTACGCAGTCCCATCGCGACATTCTCCCCGATACTCATCGAGTCAAAGAGCGCGGCAAATTGAAACACATAGCCTATCTTGCCGCGCAACTTGTACAGATCCTCGCGTGAGAGTTGGTCCACGCGTTGACCGTCGACCCACACTTCGCCGGCGTCGGGCTCGAGGAGTCCGACGATGTGCTTGATCGACACCGATTTTCCGCTACCGGAATAGCCGATGATGACCATGGTTTCGCCCTCGTTGACCTTGAGGGAAAAACCGCGGAGCACTTGCTTGGGCCCGAAGGACTTGTAGACGTCTTTGAGTTCGATCATGACATCACGAATATGTTGCTGGGTACAACGCGTTGTAAGGCGCAGTGCATTCGTACCCCCGCTCGGCAACCAGCGGTCCCGGGTTTGTTCTTAACCCGCAAGCGGCGGCACCAGCAGCAGCGAACCTCAGAAAAACGAAATGCGGAACGCGAAAGACGCGAAAACGCACGAATCGGCATGGTGCCAATTCGTGCGTTGTTGCGATAATCGCGGCCAACAGTTTTTTCGCGTTGCTGCGGCAACGGAGCTGCCTCGTCGCGCTAGGCGGCGAAGCTGGAGAGTGCGCGACCCACATCGCCTTCGCGGAGGCGTTTGAGCGCACGATCACGCAGCTGCCGCACGCGTTCGCGTGTGACGCCGAGCATGCTGCCGATCTCTTCGAGCGTGTGCTCGCGTCCGCCTTCGAGGCCGAAGTAGAGGCGCAGTACCTTGGCATCGCGCGGCGGCAGCGTGGAGAGCGCCTGTTCGATTTCGTCGGTGAGGAAGCGATTCATTGCCTCCTCTTCGGTATCCGGCATCTCGTCGGCGACAAAACGTTCGATGAGCGACCGATCGCCATCGGGATCCATGGGCGCGTCTAGACGCACATCGCCTGTGTTGAGTGCGGCGAGCGACTGCACCACATCGACCGACAACCCCGTGACCTGTGCCAGCTCTTCCGGCGACGGCTCACGGCGCAGCTTCTGCCGAAGGATTTCCGACGCTTTGATGATGCGCGAAAGATCGGCGGTGCGATTCAGCGGCACGCGAACCGTGCGTCCCTGGCGCGCCAATGACGAGAGGATCGCCTGACGGATCCACCACACGGCGTAGGAAATAAACTTGACGCCTTGATCGGGATCAAACTTTCGCGCGGCGGTCAACAACCCGACGTTTCCTTCCCCGATCAAGTCGATGAGGGGAAGTCCGCGATTCTGATATTTTTTTGCGACGGAGATGACGAAGCGGAGATTCCGCTTCACCAGCTCTTGCAGCGCATCCTGATCGCCGGCACGGATCTTCTTGGCCAACTCGATTTCTTCGACCCCCTTGAGCAGCGGATACGTGCTGACTTCGTAGAGGTATTGATCGAGAATGTCGCGTTCCGGCTCGGTCGGCGCGATGCCGGCGGGTGCCGCGCGACGGCGCTTCCGCTTGACGTCAGTCATGGGTTTCTATGGTCCTCGGGACGTGACAGCGTCCGCGAAACAAGGTGCTGAAAAAACGAGAGGCCGACGCCAATCGCGTCGGTGTGCCCGGGCTACGGCGCCCGCACTGCAACGATCTGCAAGGGTCGCTCAAGACACGCTACAACACCCGCTACTGCGACCAGTGTGCGCAGCTTCCGGATAGCCTCACAAGATACGCGCCGAGGAGTTTTCCGCCAGTGCGATGTCTTGATCATCTGCTTGACGACAGACATACACCTGACTAGACTGCGCGGTTCCTGATACCCTCGCTGCCGTGCTCCTGCTGGTGGAGCGCGCGATGCGGGGGTGTCGCGCCCCGGGGGCGTAGCTCAGTTGGGAGAGCGCTTGAATGGCATTCAAGAGGTCAGCGGTTCGATCCCGCTCGTCTCCATCCCGGTGCAGTTCGTAGGTTTGGTGGGTCGCGCCGAGCCAGAACGGCAACG
>JBBQDB010000148.1:0-9936 GCA_038319245.1 Gemmatimonadales bacterium | reverse complement strand
TGACGTAGCCAGCGGCTTTCCCCCGTCGCTACGTTTCGCAATCTCTTTTCCTATCACCCCGAGGACTCCGTGCCGAAACTGGCCACTTTTGAGACCAATAAGGGCACTCTGGTCGCCGAGTTGTTTCCGGCCGAGGCCCCGAAGGCAGTTGCAAATTTCGAGAAGCTCGCCAACGCCGGCTTTTATGATGGTGTGAAGTTTCACCGCGTGATCTCCGATTTCGTGGTGCAGGGCGGCGATCCGCTCTCCCGAGACTTGCCGGCAGGCGATCGCCGGATCGGAACGGGCGGCCCAGGCTGGACGATCGAGTGCGAGACCAAGGGAAATCCGCACACGCATAAGGTCGGTGCGTTGTCGATGGCGCACGCGGGCAAGAACACCGGCGGCAGCCAGTTCTTCGTTGTGTTGAGCGAGAGCAACACCAAGCACCTGAACGGTGTCCATACGGTGTTTGGACAGGTGACAAGCGGGTTGGACGTGATCCCGGAGATCGTTGCCAACGACGGCATGATCACGGTGCGTGTCACGGACGTCGAGTAACCCTTTCCCAGGCTGGATCATGAGTGAGCAGCACGCATCGGGCGGTAGCGACACCGGGGCCGCGTTCATGGGGCTGATCGGCGGTGCGCTCTTCATCGGGACCATTTTGCTGGCGATCGTCCTGCTGACGAATCGGCATTTCGCGAACGAGAAGGCGGAGGGCGGCGAAAAGGCCGCAGCCAAGACATCGCTCATCGTCTCCCCGGCCCAAGCCGTGACGGCGTAGCTCGGCCGAGACTGGTAGGACCGGAACGCAGCGGCACGAAATCAGCGCGGTCGGCATTCAATCTCAGAATGCCGACCGCGCTTGTCTTGTATCATTCAGCCAGGTAAACTGACTGGTCAGTCATTAACTCGCGCGGACGAATTGTGCGCGCGAGGCTGTTTCTCCGATGCTCCCGGTCATGACCACTGTGCAGGACCCGACGCCGCTGCAGGAACTCGCGCTTCCCGAGGTCGCCGATCACCGACGCCGACGGGATCCGGAAGCGCGGCCGCAGCAGATTCTCGATGCCGCCTTTCACGAATTCGCGGACCGAGGACTGGCCGGCGCTCGGCTCGACGACATCGCCAAGCGCGCCGGCGTCGCCAAGGGCACGATCTATCTCTACTTCCCGAACAAGGAAGCGCTGTTTCGCGAAATGGTACGTGGTACGCTGATCGCCGCGATCGAGACGGCGGAGCAGACACGCGACGAGACCGCGAGCGACTCCGCCGAAATGCAGTTGCGGCAGATCTCGGTGAATTGGTGGCGCTTTCTCCGCGCCGATCGCTTTCAGGTCGTGCAGCGCATGGTCTTGGGCGAGCTGCACCACTTCCCAGACCTGATGCAGTTCTATGCCGACGAAGTGGTCGCGCGCGGCCGCCGGTTGATCGGCGCGGTTATTGCGCGAGGGACTGCACGCGGCGAGTTCCGCGTCATTGAACCCGACGCTGCCGCGCGGATGCTTTCAGCGCTGACCATGATGCATTCCATCTGGTGCTCACGGCGCCAGTGCTTTCCCGCGCTCGCCAATGCGTCCGACGACGATGTGCGCAACGAACTTCTCGATTTTTATCTCCATGCACTCCGCCCGGATCACACGGTGGTCTCTGTCGGTCTTTCCAGTGTTGAACGCCATGACCTTTAATCGCCGCTCGCTGCGCGTCTCGCCGCGAGCAATTCTGCGCCACTCCGTGCTACTGCCCACACTGCTGGTCGCAGTCAGCACGTCCGTAATTGCGCAAACGCCGACGCAGGCACCGACGTCACTCTCGCTTGGCGATGCGGCGCGCTTGGCGGCGAAGCAGAATGGTGCGGTTGAGGTGGCGCGGACCCGCGTAACGGCCGCTGATGCGAAGGCGCTCGAAAAGCGCGGCGCGCTGTTCCCCGAAATCGACGCCGGCATTCAGCAAGCGAGCCGCACGATAAACACGGCGACGTTTGGGTTCAATTTCAAGGGACCGGATGGCAAGCCGTTGCTCAATCCGAATGGCGAGTTGCTCGGACCGGTCCCGACGGTCGACATGCGCGTGCGTATCACGCAACCGCTGCTCGATCTCGGCGCGATCGCCAAGTGGCGTTCGGCGCAGTCATCGTCGCTTGCCGCGACCGCCGAAGTGAGCGCGCAGGCGGAAGGTGCGGCTGCCGTCGCGGCCGCCGCGTACGTGCGCGCCGCACGCGCCGATGCCCAACTCTCGGCACGTGTCGCCGACTCGGTTCTCGCGGCCGATCTGCTGCGCATTGCGCGAGATCAGCTGCAAGCCGGCGTTGGTATCGCGCTCGATGTGACGCGCGCGCAGTCGCAGCTCGCATCCACGCGGGCACAGCTGATTGCCGCGCGCAACGATCGCGATCGCACCAAGCTTGAACTCAAGCGTGTGCTCAACATTTCGCTCGACGCGCCGCTGACGCTCACCGATTCCCTGGCCGGCCTGCCGGTGGATGCCGCGCTCCCTGACGAAGCCGCGGCGCTCTCGCGCGCTTTCTCGTCGCGTCCCGATGTGCGTTCGCTGCAGGCGCAGCAGACGGCCTCGGAAAAGGCGCTGTCGGCCATTCGCTGGGAACGGACACCACAGATTGGCCTCGTCTACGATCAGGGTGAAATCGGGAAGAACTATCTGCACCTCTTGCCGACGTATACGTGGGGCGTTCAGGTGGCCGTTGGACTGTTCGATGGCAATCGTCGCGAGAGCCGCGTACAGCAGCAGATCGCGGCGTCACGAGAGATCGATGTACGACTGAATGATCTGCGTTCGCAGAGCGCGCTCGATGTCCGTGCAGCGCTCCTCGATCTGTCGGCGGCGCGCGAGCAGCTCGACGCCGCGCGTGAGCGACTCGGGCTCGCCGAACAGGAAGTCTCGCAAGCGCGGGAGCGGTTCCGTGCGGGCGTGGCGGGCAACGCGGACGTCATTTCCGCGCTGCTGTCGCTGAATCAGGCGCGGACGTTGCGCAACGATGCGCTCGCCGCGTTTCAAACGGCTCGTGTGTCGCTCGCGCGCGCGACCGGCGCCGTGCAGCAACTCCCATAAGCAGTCAGTGTCGGTTGTTTAACCGGGCGTGTCGTCGTTTCGCATGCCAAACCGTTCGCACAATGTGTCGCCGCTCCAATCGTATTCCGTCGCGATTTCAGTTCTTGTCGTCATATATCACGTGATCTTCCTGACCAACCGGACACCCGCTCATGGCTAACCCCACCGTCGACACCGCTCCTCCCGCTGCCCTTGCCCCGCGTGCGGACGTGGGCGCCAGCGCCGGCACACCGAAGGCGAAGCCTGCCTCGTCGGGCAATCCACTGCGCATCATCATTCCCGTCATCCTCGTGGGTGCGGCCGCGTACTGGGGATTCACGCGTTGGAGCTTTGCACAGGCGCATGAGAGCACCGACAACGCGCAGGTTGACGGACACATCGTCCCGATCGTCGCCAAGGTTGGCGGCTTCGTCACGTTGGTGAACATCGTCGAGAACGCGCATGTGGCCGACAGCGCGGTGCTCGTGCGCATCGACGAACGCGAGTATCAGGTACGGCTGGCGCAAGCCGAGGCGGATCTGTCGGCCGCGCGTGCATCAACCGGTGGCAAGGGCGTTGAAGGACAGGCAGCCGCACTGGTGCGCTCCGCCTCCAGTCAACGCGATGTAGGCGACGCGCAGGTGATTGCGGCTCGCGCGAATCTTACCAAGGCCCAGGGCGATCTGACGCGCGCGAAGGAACTGGTGGCCAAACAGATTATCAGCGCGGCGCAGTTGGATGCGGCGCAGGCCGCGTACGATGCGGCGACGGCGACACTGACCGCCACACAGCGTCAGGTGAACGCGGCCACGTCGGGCATTTCGAACGCCGAGGCCGGGGTGCGTCTGGCGAAGGCGCGCTTGCAGGCGGCAGAAGCGTCCAAGGCTAACGCCGCGTTGCAGCTCTCGTTCACCACGATCACGGCACCGCTGGCCGGTATCATCTCCAAGAAGCAGGTCGAAGTCGGACAGCTCGTGCAGCCTGGACAAACGCTGATGTCGATCGTGTCAGACAGCGGCGTGTATGTCACGGCCAACCTCAAGGAAACGCAGCTCGCGCGCGTGCACGTCGGCCAGAAGGTGGATATCGATGTCGATGCCTATGGTGCAACGGCGGAAGGCGAAGTGGAGAGCATCGCGTCGGCGACGGGCGCCAAGTTTGCGCTGCTGCCGCCGGATAACGCGACGGGCAATTTCACCAAGGTCGTGCAGCGCATTCCGGTGCGTATCAAGGTGACGAAGGGCTTGGGCGCGGATCGTCCGTTGCGTCCGGGTATGTCGGTCGTGGCCAATGTGATTGTGAAATAGGCAGACAGATGAGCAGTCACCTTCGCGCCGCTGGCCGCGCGGGGGTGAGCGATGGGGGACCAGTACCACGTCTAGTCCCCCTGCGGACTTCCCGGCAAACCGCTACTCTTGGGAGAAGAATCCGGACGCCGTTTTGTCCGTCTCTCCAACACCATCTCCGTGTCTCTGCCAACTCGCGCTGAAGCGCTCGCCCTCGTCGAAGCCTGGACCGCGAGCGATTCGCTCCGTAAGCATATGCTCTCGGTCGAAGCGGCCATGCGCGCTTACGCCGTGCGCTTTGGCGACGACGTGCAGCGCTGGGCCATTACGGGGCTCATTCACGACTTCGATTACGAGCGCTTCCCGAACGCGAATCAGATCGCCGATCAGGAGCACCCCGCCGAGGGTGTGCGTTATCTCCGCTCCCTCGGCTGGCCCGACGATGTGTGCGAAGCTGTGCTCGGCCACGGCAACTACACCGGCGTGCCGCGTGTCTCGAAGATGGCGCAGGCCCTCTTTGCCGTGGACGAGCTGACGGGGCTGATCACGGCGACCGCGTTGGTGCGACCGAGCCGAGCGATCGCGGAAGTCGAGGTGGCCGGCGTCAAGAAGAAGATGAAGGACAAGGGATTTGCCCGTGGCGTCAATCGAGACGACATCGTGCAGGGCGCAGAGGCGCTCGGCGTGCCGCTGGATGAGCACATAGGCATCGTGCTCGCGGCCATGCAGGAAATCGCCGGCGCTCTGGGTTTGGCCGGGGTGGCCAACGTGGCTTCAACGACCGTCGCCGGAGACGCGTATCCCTGATGACTCCCCCACGCCCCATGACTTCCCTCGCTCTTCCGATTCCGGCCACGAGGCCCCTGATAGGGGACGACCGTGCCGAAATTGACGAAGACGGCGAGGAGGGTGCGGTGGGGTCAGCGATCGGAGCGGGACGTGCGGTGGTCGAGCGCGTCATTCCGTTGGTGCCAGTGAGCGAGCTGACGTTTCCGTCGGCCGATGTGCTCGCAGAGCGTGCCTTGGTTCACGCCGCGCAACAGGGCGACGCCAACGCGTTCTCGGGACTGGTGCTGCGGCATCAGCGCCGCGCGTATGCGGTCGCGCGCTCAATCGTCTTATCGCATGACGACGCCGAGGATGCGGTGCAGGAAGGATTTCTGCACGCGTTTCGCGCTTTGGAGCGGTTCCGTCCGGAGCAGGCGTTCGGCGCATGGTTGCATCGCATCGTGGCCAATGCGGCGCTGGATATCGCGCGGCGGCGTAAGGTGCGCGACGCGGACGAGTTGCCGGAGACGTTATCGTCGCCGCATCGCGATCCCGCAGAAGCAGATGAATTGCGCACGCGCCTGGCGCGTGCGATGGAGACCTTGGGCGAACGGCAACGCGCAGTGATCGTGTTGCACGACGTCGAGGGATATAAGCACGCGGAGATCGGCACCCTGCTCGGAATTCCCGAGGGAACGGCGCGATCTGACCTGCACCATGCCCGATCGCACCTACGGCGATTGCTGGGCAACCTGCGGAGTGTCGAATGACGGACTTCAAGCGGATGCACAACGGACAGCGCGACGACCGGAACGACGGGGCCGACCCGGCGATCACGGCGCTGCTGCGTGCCGCATATGCGGCCCCGGAGTCGGAGAGCTACTGGACGGGACTCGAGGAGCGCGTGAAGGCGCGCTTGCAGGAGTCGCCGCTCGCGTGGTGGAGTGTCTTCTCGGAATGGCGGACGGCCGGCCTGGTGGCCGCCACGCTCGCCCTGCTGCTCGCCGGCGCCGCGATGGTGCGGCAGCAGGCGCTCGATCCGTCCACACCGACGATCGCGAACGGTATTGCGGCCGATTCGACGTACGATGCGGCGCTACGCACGCTGATCGATGGTGACGCGGTGACATTCACGTCGAATCCACGCCGTCGCTTGCCGGCTGACGCGCCGGAACGGTATCTGAACCCGCTCGGCTGGTAGTCGGACGTCGCCGTGCCTTCCAACTCACGTCCAAAATCGCTCGCTCTGATGTTTCTGCTCGGAGCGTTTCTCACTGGTGGTGCGGTCGGCTTTGTGGCTGACCGTGCCGTCAATATGTCGCGGCCGCCGCGCCGTCAGTACGACGAGCGTATGATGCGAGACAGCCTCGCCCGCGAACTGCATCTCTCCGATTCGCAGCGCCGCACCGTGGATTCGGTATACGACTGGCGCCGCGCGCGCACCAAGGAACTCATGGATTCCGTTCGACCCTCGTACGATGCGACACGCGACAGCGCCCGCGCACTGCTCATGAAAGTGCTCGATCCGACGCAGCAAGCAGACTTCCGCAAGATCATTGAAACCGCCAAGCGCTCTTCCGACAGCACGCGTCGTTCGCGGGAGAATCGCCGATGAGTCGCATGACTCGCGCTTGGTTGCGCGCGACGGGCTGCGTGCTGTTCGGTGGGGCGGTCCTCCTGGCCGCCCCGCTTAGCGCACAGGGGTCACCGCCCGATGACGGCGCCAAGCCGATTTCACTGCGCGAAGCCGTAGAGATGGCGCAGCGCAATGCACCGGCGATCGTGGCCGCGAATGGGCTCGAGCGCGTGGCGGGCGGTGCACGTCGGGCCGGCTTGGCGGCGTACGCGCCGACGATCAACCTGACGGCGGGTCAGGCGCGCACCAACGGTGTGCAGTTCTTCCAAGGACAGCTGGTGCCGCTGACCGGCAACCCGTGGAACTACAACAACGGCCTGACGACGAACCTCGAGCTGTTTGACGGCGGTCGTCGCGCGAACGAACTCCGTCGCGTCGCAGCGACGCTGAACGTTGCCGACGCCACCCTAGTGCAGGCGCAGTATGACGCGTCACTGCAGGTGAAGCAGCAATATTACGCGGCCCTGGCGGCGCGTGAGTCGGAAGCGGCCGCGCGAGCGCAACTCGAACAGGCGCAGCAGCAGCTCAAGGCGTCGTCGGCGCGCGTTGCCGCCGGCGTTGCTACCAAGTCGGACTCGTTGCGGTCGGCCATTCAGGTTGGGCAAGCGCAGTTAGCCGTGTTGACCTCGCAGAACGACCTGCGCGTGGCGAATGCGGTGCTTACGCGTGTCGTCGGTTCGCCGGTGCCGGTGGCGGCGATTCCCTCCGATACGCTCGAGGCGAACGCCGCGTTACCGTCGGAAACGGAGATCGCCGCGCAGGCTGCACAGGGCCCTGCGGTCAAGTTGGCGGAAGCGAGTGTGTTCGCCGCGCGCGCCACCAAGAATGCGCAGAAGTCGCAGTATTTGCCTTCGCTGAACATGGCGTTCACGTACTCGTTCACGCAAAGCAGCAAGACGTTCTCGGGGAGCGATCTCATCATCGTCGGCGGCGGTAACCCGAACCGACAGAACCTGAACATCAACTTCAACTATCCGCTGTTCAACGGCTTTATCCGTGAGCAGCAGACGTTGGTGAATGACGTCGCCCAAGCCAACGCCGAAGCGCAGCTCAAGGACGCGAAGCTTGCGTCGCGATCGCAGCTCAGCACGCTGTTGCGGGCGCTGCAAAACGCACAAGCGCGCGTCGACGTGCAGCTCGCCTCCATCGCGGCGGCCGACGAAGACCTGCGCGTGCAGCAGCAGCGCTATGCCCTGGGGGCGTCGACGTTGCTGGATCTGCTGACATCGCAGACGACGCTGAATCAGGCACGCCAGGCGTTGATTCAAGCGCGCTTTGACGGACGGGTGGCACGGGCGCAGCTGTCCTCATTGCTCGGTCGCCCACTCTAAACAACGAAGTCGTGCGCGACGCGTCGCGCTCAGGTATCCCCGACCCCGTCGACGCGTCCTTGCGTTGGCGGGGTCGGTTCGTTCCGGGAGCACGTGGTTCCGTTGACGGCGCACCTGCTACATTTCGGCTTCAGTACCAACTCATGATATCCGATTCTACTCCGTTGGCTCCGGCCAGTACCGGCGAAGCCACCTCCGATAGCAGTTCTGGCGGCACGTCCGCCCCTCGACCGTCCTCGCCCGATGCGCTTCGGCATCCGACGGGTCCGTCCGACGCCCGCGCTGGCGTCAACGCCGCCGCGGCACCACTCGGCAGCGAAGTCCACGCGACGACGGGAATGTTTCCCGTCAAACCGCCGCTCCGCGCGCACGGGCACGACTCCAATCCCACCGGCAAGCGACTCGCCATTCTGACGCTGACCGCACTGGGCGTCGTGTATGGCGATATCGGTACGAGTCCGCTGTACGCTCTCAAAGAGTGTTTCAGCCCGTTGTATGGACTGCATCCGACCCGCGAGAATGTGTTCGGGATTCTGTCGCTGGTAGTCTGGGCGCTCACATTGGTGGTCAGCGTCAAATACGTCAGCTTCATTCTGCGCGCGGATAATCGCGGCGAAGGCGGAACGTTCGCGTTGTTGGCGCTGATCTTCCCGCGCCGTTCGCCCGACAGCAGTGGCGGTCGTGGTCGATTGCTCGTCGCGCTCGCACTCTTCGGCACCGCGTTGTTGTACGGCGACGGTATCATCACACCCGCGATGTCGGTGTTGGGCGCGGTGGAAGGCCTCGACGTGGTGACGCCAAACCTGTCAAAGCTCATCGTCCCGATCACCGTTGTCATTCTCAGCGGTCTGTTCGCTGCCCAACGCGTCGGGACGGATCGCGTCGGTAAAGCGTTTGGCCCGCTGATGGCGGTGTGGTTCTTGGTGATCTCGTTGCTCGGCGTATTGGAAATAGCGCAGGAGCCGACGATTCTCTTCTCGGTCAATCCGATGTATGCCGTCGCGTTTGCTCGCGCGCATGGCACGCTCGCGTTCTTCGTCCTCGGCTCGGTGGTGCTGGTCGTCACGGGTGGTGAGGCGCTGTATGCGGACATGGGGCATTTCGGGAAGCGCCCGATTCGCGTGGCGTGGCTCGGCCTCGTCTTCCCGGCGCTGCTGCTGAACTACTTCGGTCAAGGCGCGTTGCTGATGCGCGATCCGACCGCCGCGTCCAATCCGTTCTACTTGCTCGCGCCCAAGGCACTACAGATCCCTCTGCTGGTGCTCGCAACGATGGCGGCCATTGTCGCGTCGCAGGCGCTGATCTCCGGTGCCTTCTCGATCACGCGACAGGGGATCCAGCTCGGCTACATCCCGCGCATGGAAATCCGACATACGTCGCAGACCGAAGAAGGACAGATCTACATCCCTGAGGTGAACTGGTTCATCGCGGTCGGCTGCCTGCTGATTGTCGTTGGATTCCAAAACTCGTCGGCCCTCGGCGCGGCGTACGGCATTGCCGTGACGGGCACGATGCTGATCACGACCGTCCTGTTCCACGTCGTGGCGCGTCTGCGTTTCCGGTGGCCGTCGTGGAAGGCGTGGCTCGTGACGAGCTCGTTCATGGTGGTCGATATCGCCTTCTTCAGCGCGAACGCTGCCAAGATCGTGCATGGCGGTTGGGTGCCGTTGGCGATCGGTCTCGCGCTGTTCATGCTGATGCTCACTTGGAAGCGCGGACGCTTGCTGCTGAACACGCGACTTGCGGAAGGCTCGATGCCGATCACGCTTTTTCTCGATGGTGTCGAGAAATCGTCAGTGCATCGCGTCGCTGGCACGGCGGTGTTCATGACTGGCAACGACGATGGCGTGCCGCCGGTGTTGCTGCACCATCTCAAGCACAACAA
>JBBQDB010000147.1:0-9979 GCA_038319245.1 Gemmatimonadales bacterium | reverse complement strand
GATTGTCCACCAGGCGCAACGCCGCCTCGGACTCATACAGCACTTCGTGTGCACGATCGCTGGTCATTGTCATGGTCCTCACGCCGCCGCGGCCGGGAGGAGCGCGTCGATCTTTTCTTTGAGGACGGCCGGCGTGAACGGCTTGACGATGTAGTTGTTGACGCCCGCTTCCATGGCCGTCAAAATGTCTTCCTTCACGGAGCGAGCGGTCACCATGAGCACGGGCACATGCTTCCCGTCTTCGCGGGATCGCAGCACCTTCGTGAATTCGGTGCCGGTCATGTTCGGCATGTTCCAATCGGTGATCACGAACTTCACCGAGCTGTCGAACTTCGCCAGCGCTTCCTGACCGTCCGCTGCTTCGACCGTGTCACTGAACCCGATGCGTTGCAGCGAGTTGATCACGATGCGTCGCATCGTCGCCGAGTCGTCCACCACGAGAAACTTCATACCTCAGATCTCCTGAATCTGCCGATCGGCGAGTGCTGCGCGGATGGAGAGGTGAGCGCGACGATCTTAGAGATCGCCGCGCGAGATGATGCGGCGCGCCACCTGATCCACGACGTCAAGCGTGTTATACGCTCCCGTCAGGACCTTCGTCCGAAGCTGTGCTACGCGCTCCGGGTCGAACGTTGTCTGGGCGTCCGCGGCTGCGCGCGAGGCCATCGAGCGGCCCGCGTCCGAGAAGTGCACCGAATCAGACCGAGTCGGCGCCGCGCCGTTGCTGCTCTGTCCCGTCTGGTCTGGAGCGGACGGCGTGACCGGCTTTGCAGCCGGCGCAACCGGACGATCGGGACGCAGTGGGTCGAAAATGCTACCGTTGATACGCATAAGGTTTCCTCCTCCTCTTGGAACTATCGACAGGCACCAGGGAAAACTTTACTGCGATGGCGTTCCCTGCTGCGGAATGCGACGTCCCTGTCGCGGAGCTCCCCGTCCAACACCCTTCCCGGTTCCACGCCCGCCGCCGTCCTGAGCGACTGCGGGCGTTGCTGGCCGAGGCGGGAAACGAATGTCCAACGCATGTACCTCGTCGGGTGGCGCGACGTCGGGCTGATAGTGTATCGCCGGCCCCGTCAACCACGCCCGACCTTCCGTGCGCGTCACCAGGAAGGCGGCGCGTTGCCGAAGCTGCTCGACCGGATCGTCGATGAGCGCGTCCTCCGCGGCCGCGGCTTGGTCGAGCTCCGTGAGCTTTTCCTGCAGCAACGCCGTAAACGACTCGCCGTCCGAGATGTTCATCGTCTGCGGTCCAGATGCGGCGACGTGGGCACCTGCGCGTAGCCAATGCTTGCACTCCCCGCGCGTTGCACTGATGCCAGCTCGGCACGCAGCACATTCACGCGCTCCTGCACGCGCACTGCCAGCGCCATGGTCGACCGATTCGAGCGCGCCAAGGCCGAGGATACTTCGCTGATCAAGGCATCTGAGTCTTCAACCACCTTTTCGCTCGCGGCAAACAGCGCGTTATCGGCTGTCGGCCGCTCCAATCGCAACGTCTCCACGTGTTCAGATAGATCGACCAGCATCTGTTCGCGCTGCTCGAGCAAGCTGAAGAGCCGATCGTCGTCGATACCAACCGACGCATGCGCATCTTCGGCTAACGCATCGACCGTCTCACAGATACCCAACACGGCCTGCGCCGCACGCACGCGCTCCGCCGCCGGACGGCGACCGAATGACGGCAAGCGGAAGGTACCAGAGAGATTCATGAGCTCAGGCGGACAGCTGGGCAGACACCGTCTGTTCGGCGGCACCGACAAAGCCGTCGCGCAGATGTGAGGCGATCGAGACCAACTTCTTCATCGTACGGAGATCGCCGCGAGTGCCCACATCGACCAGCTCGACGAGCATGAACTGATACAAGTCAGACAACTGACGCGCGATCGAACCACCGCGCTCGAAATCGAGCGTGCCCAACAACTCGCTGACCAATCCGCGCGCGCGTCGCAACGCCACGACGCGCAGCTCGATATCGTTGCGCTCCATCGCGATTCGGGCGCGCTCGAGATTGACGACCAGCTGTTCGAAGACGATGACGACCAGACGTTCCGGCGAGGCGGAGAGAATCTCCATTTCGCGGTAGCTCGACGTTTGTCTCGGATAGGACATGCGCAAGATCTGGCTGAGGATGAATCGGGAATACGGTGCGATCTACTGCAGAGTATCGGCACGCTCCACGTCAGCCATTAACACTTCTCAGTGAATTCGTGATAACGCTGCCTTGCTGTTGCAATTGGCTCAACAACGTTTCCATGCGGCTGAAGCGAGCGACCAAGGCGACGCGCTGTTCGTCCAATCGCTTCTGCGATGCGTCGGCGCGTTGCTGCAGTCGCACCGACGATTCATCGAGCGACTTAGTCTGCAAACTGATGGTGCCGATGCCAAATCGCGTGATATTATCCGTCGCGGTGACGAAAGCGCCACCTACACCATTGAACCCAAAGAGCGATTCGACTTCGGACGCCTTCGATGCAAGCGATGACTGAAATTTTGCGGTGTCCATCTGCAGCAAGCCATTGCGATCGATCGCAAGGCCAGTCACCGCAAGCGTTGTATACGTCGTGTTGCCGCTCACTTGCGTGCGCAACGCGGTCTGCAGATTTTCGACGGTACCGCGCAACATGGTATTCGCGTACAACGGTGAGCCGACGGTGCGCTGCTGATCGTAGAAGGTGCGAATCGCGTTGTACGCTTCCTTGAACTTGCTGACTGCGTCGGTCGTCGCCTTCACATCGCGATCAACAACGACGTCGAGCTTTGTGCCTGGTTCGGCCGCACTCAACGTCAGCGTGACGCCATTGATACCGTCGGTGATCGTGTTGGTGCTTCGCGTCACCTGCGAGCCGTCCACGTTGATGATGGCATCTTTGCCGTCCTGCAACTGGCGCGACCGACCGGCAACGGCGACAACTGGAGCGCCAAGCGTCCCCGCCGAACCATCGGCGTGTGTAACACCGAGCGAGAGCGATAAGCGTGACGTGCCACCGGTGCTGTCGACGAGTCGGAACTTTCCGTCTGGACCAAGCGATGCGGTCGCGGTACGCGCGCCGCTGCCAAAGCCGGTGCTTGCGTCGTTGATCTTGTCGACGAGCGTTTGCATTGTGTCGCCAGCGCCAACCACGAGTCCGATCGTCACGGCGGTACCATCACCGCGCATGCCGCGAATGTTGATCGCATCGCCTGCGGCCAGCCCTGAAGCAGTGCCATCGACTTTGAGGCCAGCGAGCAGTGTGCTGCTCGTGGCAACCGCGTTACTCGCGTCCGTGAATGCCCCGCTGCTGACGGCCTGCTGCACCGTGCCCGTCGTTCCGGCGCCCATGCCGAGCGCGTCGATAACCGCTTGGCTGTTCGGATCGGAATTGACGGCGGACACATTACCATCGGTCACAAGACGGTAGCGCGTCTCGCTGCCGTATTGCTCGGACTGCACGGATGCAGAACCGCCGGCCGCATTGATCTTGGCCGCGATAGAAGCGATCGAGTCGACCGCGAGATCGGCGGTAATCACCTTATTGCCGACTCGGATCGACGCGGGTTGCGGCGAGACCGACAGGCCGAGTGCGGCGGCTGCGGACGTCACCGCAGACGAAACGGGCTTGGAGCGCGAGTCGACAAAACCGAGCTCGCGCGCGATACCACCCGTTCCGTCGGTCAGGGTGATGCCGGAGGATCCGCTCGTGTCGCGCGTAAGCACAAGACGACCGCCGGTGGTGCCGTCGGACAGAATGCTCGCGGTCACGCCAGTCGGTGTCGAGCCCGAATTGGCCGTGTTAATCTTGCCTTGCACGTCGGTCAGCGAGTCGGTTGCGGCGAGCGTAATCGTTGCGCCGTTGATCGCGAAGTCTCCAGTCAACCCGAGCGCGGCTGATTTGTCAGCGACCGTGGAGCCACCGATTTTGGCAGTCTGCGCGAGCTGCTGTACCTCCACGCTGTAACGACCTGGTGCCGCGGCTAACGTCGTCGCCGCGGTCAGCAGCGTGCGAGAGGTAGTCGGACTGGGCGGCACGGTCGCCGTGTAGCCACCAATACCGGCGCGACGCAACACGTTCGCCAAGTCGTTCAGCGTCTGTGTCAGCGTGCTCAGTTGGTTCCACGCATCCTTCTGCGCCTTTTGCTTCGTGATCTGGTCGGTGAGCGGCGTAACCTGCTGATTCTTTTGCGCCGCGATCGTGGCATCGACAAGATCGTTCCACTGAATGCCGCTACCAATCCCTTGGATGTTGGTAGCGGTTGCCGCACTGGTCGTAGCGGCGGCTGTGGTCGTCGTTGTTTCCATGACTGTAGCCTCGTGGGCTGCTTAGGACACGACCCCGGAGCCGGCAACATGCCGACTCCGGGGTAACTCGCCCGCCTTACGCCCCTACGTTTAGCGCAGGAGCTGCAAGACGCCCTGACTACCTTGGTTGGCCTGCGACAACATCGCCTCTGCTGCCTGCTTCAGGATGTTGTTCTTGGTGAAGTTGGCCATTTCGTCCGCCATGTCGACGTCACGGATGACCGATTCTGCCGCGCGTACGTTCACGACGGCCGACTTCAAGTTCTGCACGGTGTAGTCGAGCACGTTCTGTCCGGCACCGATGTTGGCGAGGACGGAGTTGACCACGTCAAGCGCCGTGTCGGCGTTGGCGAGCGACGACGAGCCGGTCAGCGCCGTTAGCGTGAGCGAGGCGCTCACCGACACTGTGCCACCCGTAGCCGAGTCATTGACCTGGAACGACAGCGAGGCGAACACCGACGCACCCTGGAACGTCGAGGCGGTCTGAATACGCGCGGCTTCCGTCTGGAGCGTGGAGATTTCGTTCGACAGCGTGGTCGAGACCGTGCTGTTGTTACCCGTCGAGGCGATCTGCGTGAGCAGTTCCTTCTGACGTTCGATGATGCGCTGGATCGTCGAGGCCGAACCTTCAGCGATCTGCAACATTGCGGAACCCTGCTCGGCGTTGCTGGCCGCCTGGGTCAGCGAACGGCTCTGCGTGCGCAGTTTGTTGGCGATGGCGAGGCCCGACGAGTCGTCGGCGGCGCGGCTGATGCGGAGACCTGAGCTCAGCTTGGCCATGCTCATTTCGGTTGCCATCTGGTTGACGAAGGCGTTCTTGGTCGCCGTCAACGCTCCAACGTTCGTATTGATACGCATGTGGACTATCCTCCATGATGTTGATTTGAGGCATCCGTGCCTCGCCCGCTTCCGACGTCCGGAGCGCGGTCAGAACAACAGTCTCGGTTCCACGATTAGGAACTTTAGTGTTTTTTGATGACTGTTTTTGTGGCCGTTACGGTGCGGGCGCGCATCATTTCGCCTGCTGTCACACTCTCGCAAAACGCATGACCGTCGGGCATTTTGCGAGATGATGGATGCCCTGACTACATGGTTGTTGGATGGCGAGGCTGCGCTTGAACGCGGTGACGTGAAGCGTGCGACCGAAGCCTTCGCGCGAGCCCACGAGGCTGCACCACAGGAAAGCGCGATCGCGCTGCTGCTAGCCAATGCGCATCGTATTGCGGGTGACTTGCTGACCGCACGCCATGTCCTACTCGATGCGAAGCGTACGACACCACCGATCAATGCGGCGGAACGACACGCGTTAGGCGCTGCGCTGCTGGATGTCGGCGCGCCGACTGACGCAGCGGACTGCTTCGCGTACGTGATGAAGATGTATCCGCGCGATCCGGCCGCTCTCGCCGCGATGGCCAGCGCGAAACGTGCGATGGGGCAACCGAGCGCTGCATGGCCGCTGGTGCAGCGCGCACTTGCCATCGCTCCATCTGAGCCGGCCTTTCTGCTGGTCGCCGCGCAAGTGCGCCATGCACTCGGCGACCTGACCGGCGCGCGACGGTGGCTGGACGCTGCTGATCGGCTACGGCCGCAGCATGCGCTGACGCAATTGCAGCGCGCGTACACATCGCTATTGCGCGGCCCGAGCGCCGAAGGGTGGCGGCATTTCGAGTCGCGGGCACTGCCCGCGCCGGCCACGAACGCACGCGCGTGGCACGGTGAGCCGCTCGACGGCGCATCGATGCTCGTCGCGGCGGAACAAGGAATGGGCGACCTGCTACAGTTCGTCCGTTTTGTACCTGAGCTCATCGCACGCGGTGCTACGCGCGTGATCGTAGAATGTGATGCCGGCATGGTGTCCCTGCTTGCGGCGAGTGGTATCGATGCTGTGCCGCGTGGCGTGGTGCCCGAGACGGACTGGTATGTCCCGATTTTGTCTTTGCCACATCGTCTCGGTTTAACGACGGATGTCGGTGCGTCACGTGTCCCGTATGTGTTGCCGGCACTTGCGACTCATTCCGCGCAGGTACGCGAGGCACGTCGCGCTGCCATCGGTACGACCGGTGCAGCGCCGAGAACAATCGGTCTCGTGTGGCTTGGTAATCCCGCGTTCCTCGCGACCACACTACGCGACTTCGATGCGTCATTGCTGCCTGCGCTTCTCGCCATTCCGCATGTCGAATGGATCTCGCTGCAGTTCGGTGAAACGTCGCCGACCAACTACGCGGGACTTACGCGACCGACGCTGTCGTCGAGTTGGATGGAGACGGCGCAGCTACTCGCCACGCTAGACGGACTCGTTACTGTCGACACAGGGATGGCGCATCTCGCGGGCGCGATGGGTGTGCCGACGTGGGTCTTGCTCCCAGCGGCGCCGGATTGGCGCTGGGGACTCGGCGCTGACACGACGCCGTGGTACCCGAGCCACCGATTGCTCCGACAGAAGTCGCCGAACGATTGGCGGAGTGTCGTGCGGCTGCTTGGTGCGGCTCTCGCGGCGGAGTAGCCGCCAATCGGGAACTGCGGGCCGCGAAATTCGCGGCCTGCAGTTCCTGCTTTTACGTCATCGCCACAATCCGGCGACGGGCTTCGTCGAGCACGGGCTGCCACGCAAACAGCGCCGGCTGCCGTAGCACCGTCATGCTGCGGTACCACGGCGTGTCCGTGCTATTCAATCCCCAGCGATAGTCGGGCACGAATGGTGTGCACAGCAACGTTGGCACTCCGATCGCTCCCGCTACATGCGCCACTGCGGTATCGACGGAGATGACGAGATCGACGCGACGCAGCGCGTGTGCGGACTCCCAGAAGTCGGCACAATGGCTCGCAACGTCCGTTATACGAGCCTGCAACTCCGTTGGAAGCACGCTCGACATCGGCGGCGCTTTCTGCATGGCGACGAAACGAACGTTCGGGATGTCAAGCAGCGGCGCAAGCAATGCACCGTTAATTGAACGACGTTGGTCGTTGATGTGCTGCGGATTTCCCGACCAGCAGAGCGCGACGGTCGGTGTGCCATCGCGTGGCAGCAAGTCGGCGATGGGTGCGGGACATTCACCCGTTGGCGCGAGATAGGCGAGTCCGTCGAGCTGCGATGCCTCGATGGCGAGCACTGCGGGCAGCGACATCGCTGGGATGTGCAGGTCGTGCGCGGGCATGGAGCTCTGCACCGCGGAGCAGGCCGTCACGCCAGGTGCGTCATTCAGCAATCGCACCAGTGGCAGGGGGCATCGCACGAATACCGTTGCGCCGCGTGCAGCGAGATCGCGAGCGAAGCGCACACACATGATGGCATCGCCGAGTCCCTGCTCATGTGTGACGAGAATCGTCTTGCCGTCGATTGAGGTACCGCCATCCCAACGCGGCGACGCTACGAGTTCGGAGTGCACCTTGGCGCCCGCGACGCGATCCCGATACTCGAACGCGGTCCACCCTTCGCGCCAGCGACCAAGCGTGATGAGCGTGATGCCGTGCTGCGAGACGAGTTTTGCATCGTTCGGCGCGAGTTCGCGCGCGGCAGCATACACATCACACGCGCCAGCCCAATCGCCCAGGCTCTTGAGGATCTCGGCGAGGTTCGTCATGGCCGAGATGTTGGTCGGATCGAGAGCGAGTGCGTTCGACACGGCGTGGAAGGCCTGCGTCTGTTCACCCACCGCTGAGAGCACGCCGGCGAGATTGTTCGCCGAGTCGCTGCGAAGCGGGAAGCGGGTGGCAACCTCGTGAAACTCGCGCAGCGCCTCGGCCATGCGCCCCGCATTGAGATACGCGTGCGCCAGATCGTGTCGCGTGTCGTGCAGCTCCGGCGCGATCGTGACCGCATCGACGAGCAATCGGATCGCGTCCGCCGTTCGCCCGGATTGAAGGAGCGTGCGTGCGCGCGCGTGCAGTGTCTGCCCGCGTTGCACGCGTGGGTCGGTTGGGATCGCGGCGCGCGGGCGCGACAGTGCCTGCGGCGGCGTGGGGATGTGGCTACCGCGTCCGCCGCGGCTCACGGCTTGAGCGGACCGCAGGCCGACGCCGATCCGACGGCGGCGTGTTTGGACTCGAACTGGAAGCGCATCTTGATGGGTATCGGCGGCACGCGCATGTGACTTGAATGCCCGTCATGAAACCCGGCAGATCTTGCCGCTGGTTACCGTTTCTTTCCGAGTTCGACTCACCAATAGAATGCACCGCATTTTGCAAACGATTGTACGACAACGCGTTACGATTGGCACAAGAACTGCTTTTGTGGGTGTGGGCGACCTCCATCCTTTCGGTTGGTCCTTGCGGCTTTGGAGCCCCTTTTACTCACGGTGGAGTCCGCGCGTGACGCGTCCCTTGGTGTGGTGCGGTCCAGCATTCGACCCGACAGGCTATGCCGACGAAGTCCGCGGCATGGTCGCGGCGTTGGAGACCGCGGGGCAGCCCGTGTGCCTGCGCACCAACCCCGTGGAATCAGCGGGCTTTCGCGATACGCTGGCCGCCGACCATCGCGCCGTGCTGGAGCGAAGCCTCGCGCGCAACATTGCCGGGCCGTTTCTCCAATTGCAACACAGCACGATCGACTCGTTCAATACGCCACACGAACAGTCCGTCTATAACATCGGTCGGTCGATGTTCGAGACCGATAGTCTCCCGAGCCACTGGGTGAGTGGAGCGAATACGCTCGACGAGCTCTGGGTACCTGGGGAGTTTAACCGGCAGACGTTCCGTGATGCGGGTGTGCGCGTTCCGCTTCATGTGATTCCGGGTGGCATCGACAGTCAGATGTTCCGTCCTGGCATCTCACCGTATCTGCTGCCCGGCACGCGTGGCACGGTCTTCCTGAGCGTCTTTGAATGGCGGCTGCGCAAAGGCTGGGACGTTTTACTACGCGCCTGGGTCGACGCATTCACCCCAGCCGACGACGTCACGCTGGTACTGCGCACCTATCCGATCTCGCAGGCGGATTCGCGAGGCAACACGGAGGTCATCACCGAACGCGTCGAAACGTTCTTGCGCGAACAGTGCGGCGGACGTACGCGTGCCGACGTCGCCAACATCGTCGTCCTGGGTCAACGCGTCGCTGCCCGCGAGCTGCCGGCGCTGTATTCCATGTCGCACGCCTTCGTGCTGCCGACACGCGGTGAAGGATGGGGACGACCGTTCATGGAGTCGATGGCGTGCGGGGTCCCCGTCATCGCGACGAATTGGAGCGCGCATCTCGCGTTCATGAATAACGCGAACAGTTATCTCGTCGAGACAGACGGTTTGGTTTCGGCAGACGCGACCGAAGTCCCGGTCTACAGCAATCAGCAGTGGGCGAATCCACGCGTCACGCACCTCGCGTCACAAATGCGTCGGGTGCATGCGGATCGCGCCGAAGCGCTGGCGATCGGGGCGCGCGCGCGCGCTGACATGGTCAACGAATGGCCATGGTCACGCGTTGCTGACGCGATCGCGGCACGGCTGACCGACATCAATGCGACGCTTGATCGCGTGGTCATCCCGGTCGCCGTTGACGTTGATGCACCGACTGCGATCGCGGTGGTTGGCGGAGACGAACAGGCGTTGAGCTCCCGATCAAACGCAATGGCGTGGATGCAGGCGTTGCAAGCGTCGGCATTCGATGCATCCGCCTCCCTCAGCTGGCGTCCACGGCGTCGAGCGCCTCGCCCGTCATATACAAGTAACTCGTTTCCGGTCTGGCAGCGCATGTTCGCGCCGGCGCCGCACATA
>JBBQDB010000146.1:0-9982 GCA_038319245.1 Gemmatimonadales bacterium | reverse complement strand
CGATCTAGTACGTCATGATGTCGAGATACGCCGTGCGAAACGTCTCGACTTGGGGCAGAATCGCGTCTTCGAGGCTTGGTGCGTACCCCACGAACGTGTCCGTGCTCGCCACACGCTTGACCGGCGCATCGAGCCACGAGAAGCAGTCGTCCGCGATGCGTGCGGCAATCTCCGCGCCGTAGCCCCACGAGATCGAGTCTTCGTAGGCGACGATGACCCGTCCCGTCTTTTTCACGCTGGCGTACACCGCTTCCTTGTCCCACGGCGAGAGCGTGCGCAGATCGATGACTTCCACCGACGGCCCACCTTCTTCCGCAATCTGATTGGCGGCGACGAGCGCGCGCTGCACTGTCGCGCCGTAGGTGACCAACGTGATGTCGGTGCCTTCGCGCGCCACACGCGCCTTGCCGAACGGGATCATGAAGTTCGGGCCCGGATAGCGACCCTTGTTGTACGTCTGCCGATAGAGATGCTTGTGCTCGAGGAAGATGACCGGATCTTCGCAGCGAATGGCCGTACGGAGCAGACCGTTCGCGTCGAGTGCATTACTCGGGCACACCACGCGAAGGCCAGGCGTGTGCGTGAACAGCGACGCACCCGTCTGCGAGTGATAGATGCCGCCGCGAATGTAGCCGCCGTAGGTGGTGCGAATGACGACCGGCGAGCTGAACATGTTGTTGGAGCGCCAACGCATCGTCGCGAGCTCGTCGCGAATTTGCATGTATGCGGGCCAGATGTAGTCGAAAAATTGAATCTCGACGACCGGCTTGAATCCGCGATGCGCGAGACCGACGGCGCGACCGACGATGTTGGCTTCGGCAAGCGGCGAGTTGTAGACGCGCGCGCTGCCGAAACGCTGCTGTAGCCCCCACGTCACCTTGAAGACACCGCCCTTACCCTTGACCTTGCCCAGATGTTCGTCGCGCGACACGTCGGCCACGTCTTCACCGAACACCAGAATGCGCTCGTCACGCGCCATCTCATCTTTCAGGCACGTGTTGAGCAGGTCGACCATCGTCGTCGGCTCGCCAACGAATTGCGGATCGTCTTCGGTGTCGAATTGTTCGCTGGTCGGATCCACATCGGGCGAGTACACCGCGTAGTGCACCGTGCTCGCCGCTGGCTGGGGCTGCAGCAACGCATCATCCGTCGCGTCGAGAATCTCCGCGTCGACTTCTTCGCGAATCGCTTCGAGCTCGGCGTCCGTCGCATAGCCGTCCGCGACGAGCATGCGCGGGAAGGTCAGCAGCGGATCGCGTGCGGCGTCGGCGTCGCGCTCTTCCTTCGGACGATAGAACACTTCGTCATCCGACAGCGAATGCGAATACGGGCGAATCACTTTCGCGTGCACGAACGCCGGTCCTTTCCGCTCACGCGCATACGCGACCGCGCGCGTCATGACCTCAAACGACGCGAGCACATCGCATCCGTCCACTTCCTGGATGTACAATCCCGGAAATGATGCGACGAGCTTTGAGATCGAACCGCCGGCCGTTCCCACTTCGACCGGCACGGAGATCGCATAGCCGTTGTCTTCGACGACGTAAACGATCGGCAACTTGAGGTTGCACGCCGTATTCAACGACTCCCAGAATTCACCTTCGCTTGTGGTACCGTCACCGGTGGACACGAACACCACTTCGTCGTCGTGAAACCCCTCGGTGATACCGAGCAACTTGGCGCGCATCGTGGCTTCGGCCGCACCGACGGCGTGCAGAAACTGCGTGCCGGTCGGCGACGAGCTGGACGCGATGTTGAACGCCTTCTGCCCCCAGTGACTCGGCATTTGCCGGCCACCCGAGTTCGGATCGATCGCTGCACCGACGGCGCTATAGAGCATCTCCGCAGGCGTCATGCCGAGCATCAGGCAGAGGGCACGATCGCGATAGTAGGTGTAGAACCAATCGTGTCCGGACTTGAGCACCAGTCCCGCCGCGGCAAGCAGCGCTTCGTGCCCCGCGCCCGAGATCTGAAAGAAGATCTTATTCTGGCGCTTGAGCTGAATCTCTTTGTCGTCCACGCGACGCGAGGTGTACATCACACGGTAGACGCGCAGCAGCTGCTCGCGGGAGAGCGGCAAAGTGTCAGTCGCGCTCTTGCGCGGGCGAGTCGGACGAGTCGATATGGCCATCGTGCGGAAATCTCGGGAGGGAGGCAGACAGGAGCGAAAGTTAGCCGCCCACGTCGGCTGAGGTAGCTCCGTAGATCGACGGAGTTGCGTCTTTGGCCTGCGTCATGTTGACGACCGATCAGCTGTCTCAAGTACGAACGTCGGAGATGTCCTGTTGACATACCGGTTGACGTTCGGGAAGATGAACCCTTCGCCGTACCGAGATCGTCATGCGTTACATCCTGCCTCGCACCGTCCTGCCTATCCCATGCACGCGCCTACCGCTCCCATGACGCCTACGACCGGCCATTGCATCTTCTGCGATCTCATGCGCGGCGCCGCCGAGGTGTCCATCTGCTACGAAGATGCGACGGCGATCGCGTTTCTCGATATTCAGCCCGTCAACCCTGGTCACGTGCTGGTCGTCCCGCGCGAGCATTACGAAACGTTGCAGGATATTCCCAAACATGTCGGGCTGCACTTGTACCAGGTCGCGACCAAACTCATTCCCGTTGTGCAGACGGCGGCTGGTGCGACGGACATGAACATCGTCGTCAACTCGGGCGCCGCGGCCGGCCAGAACGTGATGCACTACCACATCCACCTGATTCCCCGCCGTGCCGACGACGGCTTCGATGTCCCGCTGCCGTTCCCCGGCTCGCAGATGCCCAATCGACAGAAGCTTGACGCGATGGCGGCACGCATTGGCAGCATGCTGCGCGACCCACTGCGCAAGGACGGCATGAAACAGTAGTGCTCGGCACTTGAGCGACCGCATCGTTGTCAAAACGATGCGTTTCGCCTCTTGACCGAATCAGGACCGCCACCCAATGTGGCATTGTGAGAGCGGGCAAGCAGCGACAACGCTTTGCTCGCTCTCGCGATAGGCGGCTCTCGCGTTTGCTGCGCCACTCCACCCGGTCTGTCCAGGAGGATGATGCGCTCCACCCGTGGTTCAATTCGCACGCGCTGCACGGCGCGTGACCGGCGCCCTCGGCGCCGCGCTGCGTCTACCCCCATCGCTCGCCATCGGAGCCTCCGGCCACCGACGAGTTCCGCCAGCTACTTCGTCGCTATTCGCCCCGACGCGAGGCTCTTTGCCTCCGTCGGGGCGTCGTCGTTTACGGCGGCGTGTGGCAACGCCGGAGGAGCCTGCTGATGGCACGGCACGCTAATCTGCGGCTTGCGCGCGGCGGCATCGCGCGGGGCGCACGACCCTCTAAACGCCCTGCCGTCCGCGCTCGCGGCAGCCAGGTCCCGACAAAACGATCTGGACCGCGACATCTGGTGACGGTGCGCGCCGATGGTATCGTGCATACGGCGCTCAAGCGGGCGATGCGACGAGCGGCCCTTCGCGACTGTGGGCAGCGCTGCGTATACTGTGCCACGCATCTCGATCAGCAAACGGCCACGCTCGATCACGTGGTACCGCTGGCGCGTGGTGGTTTCCACGATCCGGGTAACCTGGTGGTCGCGTGCGGACCGTGCAATCGACTGAAGGGCGATCTGTTTCCGTTCGAGTTTTTTGCGCGGCATCCGTGGGCGGGTGCCAACTTTGTTCGCTACGCCCGTGCGGTGCACCGTGCGCTCAAGCGCGGGGCGCGTCGCGCTGTCAGTCTGGCCTTCGCTCGCGATGAGGCGGTGGCTGCATGATCTAATTCGTCGCCTCTCTCACACACCAACGACTCTATGCGGTGGACACCCGGCGGACGCAGCGAAAACCTCGACGATGAACGCGGGGCGGACGACGGAGGAGGCGGAACGGGCGGCGGTGGGGGAGGCGGAGGCTTCCGAGGCGGACGCATTGGCCTTGGTGGCTTGCTGGTGCTCGTTGTGCTCAGCGTGGTGTTCAAACGTGATTTGATCTCGCCGGCGGTGGGCCTAGGCAACGGCGGCGCGCCATCGGCCGCTGCGCCGTCGGCGGCGTCGCGACGTCCAGCGCGCGCACTCAACGACACGTCAGAAGAGCGCGAAGTACAGTTCATGTCGAACGTGCTCGACAGCGCGCAGACGCAATGGAAGAGAATCATCCCGAACTACACACCAGCGCGCTTGGTGCTCTTTCGTAATCAAGTCGCTTCGGCGTGTGGTCCCGCGCAGTCCGCAGCGGGCCCCTTTTATTGCCCGGGCGATCGCAAAGTCTATCTCGACTTGGGCTTCTTCGATCAGCTGCAACGCCAGTTCGGCGCACCAGGCGACTTTGCGCAGGCGTACGTGCTCGCGCATGAGCTTGGACATCACGTGCAGAATCTGATTGGCACCGAGCGGAAAATGCGCGCGGCCCAGCAGGAAAATCCGGCGATGCGCAATCGGTTGTCCGTGGCGATGGAGCTGCAGGCGGATTGCTATGCCGGTGTTTGGGGATTCAGCGCCGCGAAGAACGGCCAGCTCGAAGCCGGTGACCTCGACGAAGGACTCGGCGCAGCGGCCGCGGTTGGCGATGATCGACTGCAGAAGATGGCGACCGGCTCCATCAACCGAGAGACGTTCACCCACGGCTCGTCGGCCGATCGCAAGCTCTGGTTCAAACGCGGCTTCGATAGCGGTGACATGAACCAGTGCGATACGTTCGCGAGTCTGCGCTGATGTCCGATGGGCCCAACGACACGACGTCGACGTTGATAACGTCGCGCGTGCTTGAAGAGATGCGCTGGCCCGACGTGCAGGCGGGCACATGGCCCGTTGCGATCATGCCCTGGGGCGCGACCGAGCCGCACAACACGCATCTCCCGTATGGCACCGACACAATGCTTGGTCGCGAAGTTGCTGCACGCGTTGCGGCCGCGTGCGCAACGCGTGGCGTCGGCGCGGTGGCGTTACCCGCGATGCCGTTCGGTGTGAACACGACCCAGCTCGACCTCCCGCTGACGTTGAGCGTGATGCCCAGCACGCAACTGCTGGTCCTGCGCGACATCATGCACAGCCTCGCGCCACACGGCGTGAAAGCGCTCGTGCTGCTCAACGCGCATGGGGGGAACGAGCTGCGTGCGTTGTTGCGCGAGCTACATCCCACGGCACCATTGCTCCTGGTCGTCGTGAACTGGTGGCAGGCCGGTGATCATGCGCTGTTCGACGAGGCAGGAGATCATGCGGGCGAATTAGAGACGGCGGCGATGTTGCACGTCGCGCCGTCGTTGGTGAGCGCGGTCGACACATGGGGCGACGGCGCAGCCAAGGCGAGCGTCATCGAAGGCGTGCGTCAGGGGTGGGCGTGGATGCCGCGGCGCTGGACGCAGGTCACATCGGATACCGGCGTCGGTGACCCGCGTGCCGCGACGGCGGAACGCGGCGAAGCGTTCGTGGCCCAAGCGGTCGCCAATATCACGACGCTGTGCGTCGAGATCGCGTCGGCCAATCCTGACAGGCTGTACCACTAACGTGGCGTTGCCATGACGGCCGATTCGTCGACCGAACATTCTGCGTTCGCCGAACGCTTCACACTCGACGGAGAAATCGGTCGTGGTGCGACGTGCGTCGTGTATCGTGCGCACGATTCGGTAGAAGATCGGTGGGTAGCGATCAAGATGTTGACCGCCGAGCACTTCGATCCGCTGGCCGTCGAACGCTTCGCCGAAGAAGTGCGTCGGCATCAGACGCTGCAACATCCGCACATCCTGCCGATTCTCGATTTCGGCGACGCCGGCGGACAGTGGTACGCCGTTTTGCCGCTCATGCGTGACGGTACGCTGCGCGCGCGTCTGCATTCCGAAAAGCAGTTGGCGCTCACCGAGGCGATTGCGATTTCGCGCGCGATGGCACTCGCACTGGGGCATGCGCATCGTCACGGCATCGTCCACCGCGACGTGAAGCCGGAGAACATTCTCTTCGCGAACGGTGAGCCGTTCCTCGCGGACTTCGGCATCGCAAAAGTGTACGAGGCACCACCGAGTGGCCTCGATACGACTGTGGGTATGGTGCGTGGCACGGCGCCCTACATGAGCCCCGAGCAGGCGGCCGGTGAACGTGGCTACGACGGTCGCAGCGACATCTTTTCGCTCGGCTGCGTACTCTACGAAATGCTGACCGGCATGCAACCGTTCGTTGGGCCAACGCAGTATGCGGTCATGACGCAGCGACTGATGCATGACCCGCGACCGATGCATGTCTATCGTCCCGTACCCGCACCGTTGGAATCGATCGTCGCGCGCGCACTGCAGGTCACGCCGGCAGATCGCTTTCCCTCGGGCGAGGCGATGGCGCAGGCGCTCGACGACGCAGCGAAGGCCATCGCCGATCAACCACCAGTCGCGCGTACGCCCGCGAAGCCGACGCGTCGACCACTGCTCGTCGCGTCGTTCTTCGGCGTGGCGGTGATCTCGATCGCGGCGGTTGTGGCGAGTCGAGTGGTGCGGGAAACGCGCACTGCACCCACACGCACCATTCCGATGGGCGATCCGCGGCGCATCGCGGTGCTGTATCTCGACAATCAGACGCCAGACGTACTTCCCGCGTATGTAGTCGACGGTATCAGCGAGGACATGATCGATCAGCTTGGCACGGCGCGCGCGCTGCACGTCATCTCACCCAATGGTGTGCGGCCGTTACGCGGTCGTCCGATTTCGCCAGACAGTGTCGGGCGTGAGCTGTCGGTCGGGACAGTCGTCAGCGGTAACGTCGCGCGCGAAGGCAACACGTTGCGTGTCAACGTGCGGCTCTCCGATGCGAAGAGCAATCAACTGCTGTACAGCATTCCGATAGAAACGCAGTGGACCGAAGCGTTCGCGCTGCGCGATTTACTGGCCGACAAATTAGCGTTCTATCTACGGCAACGACTCGGCAATGAAATTGCGCTCCGTGAACGGCGAGTTGCGACGAAATCGTTTACAGCATGGGAGCGAGCGCAGCTGGGAACGGAAATGCTGCGCCAAGCGAACGACGCATCGATTCTGCGCGGAGATCCCGGCGCGGATGTGATGTATGAGCGTGCGGATTCGGCGTATGCGCGTGCAGAGCAACTCGATCCGTTGTGGTCGTATCCGTCGGTGCAGCGCGGGCGTATTGCCATTCAGCAGTCGTTGCAGGCGCCGACCTCGGCCGACACCGAGCCAGGCGGGACGACACCGTCGTCGCGAGTACACCGCCTGCGGTGGACGCGCCGCGCGCTTGCGATTGCGGAGCTCGCGCTCAAGCATTCGCCGGACGATGCCGACGCGCTCTCGTTGCGTGGCGAGGTTAAATACGGATTGATCGGCCTTGGCGTTACGGATGCAGATACCGTGGCGTTGAGTGCGGCGCGCGACCTACGGCAGGCGCTCGACGCACGTCCCGACCTCGCTTCGGCGTGGCTTGCCTTGGCGAAGTTGGATATTCTCGACGGTCACTTTGCCGACGGTGCCGCTGCGGCGCGACGCGCCTTCGAGAGCGATGCGTATTTCGAAGTGCCGAATACTGTGTCCACGGCGTTGTTTGCCGCTCTTCGCGCCAACGAATTCGATGACGCGCGCCGATGGTGCCGATTCGGTCTGTCGCATTACGGCGGGGATCCGCGGTTCAGCGAATGCGACCTCACGGTGCTCGGTTGGACGGGCAAAACTGCGGCCGATGTGGATGCGGCCTGGCGCGCGCTCGCCCGCATCGAGCAACAGGATGCCAACCACATTCTCGCGGCAACGTGGGGATATCGCCGCATGATGATCAGCGCGCTGCTGGCGCGCGCGCAGCTGCCGGATAGCGCGCGGGCAGTACTGGTAAGCGTCAAGGCGCAGGCATCTAAAGATCCGTCACTGGCGCGGCGTACACTTCCCGAAGCCTACGTGCGTCTGCTGCTCCACGACGTTTCTGGCGCGATCGAGACTATCGCGGCGCGCCTTGAGGTCTCACCACAGTCGCGTGTCGAGGTTGCCTCGCTGCCGTGGTTCGCGCCGCTGCATGGCGACCCGCGTTTCGAAGCCCTGGTGAAGCCGCCAACACGAATTGGTATTTCGACCTCGCGCTGAGCACCAGCCGCCAGGCTGACTACAACGCGAGGCCTCTGTATGCTCGGCGTCGTCCCGATTGCTACTTCTTTGCCGACTTTGGTGCCGATTCGGCAATGCGTTTGGTGAGCGCAGCGGCTTTGCGCTTGTTCGTCTGCAAGTAATAGCGCAACAAAAAGTTGGATACTGCGCCGCGCGTAAGAAAAATCGCATCGGTGTTGCCAGGCAGCGTGCGCGTGATCGTTGTGCCATTGCGGAGTTTAACCGTCAGTGTTCTCGACGACGTGCTGTCGAGCGGCATCTTCCGCGCGGCTGGCTCAGCAGCCAAGCAGTCCCATTCGGAGAGCTCCGTATGGATGCAGGCGTCCTCGTCGGACGATGCCGCCACACGCGCTTGCTGCGCCGCGTTGGCGCCGCTCAAACCGAGCCGCTTAGCAACGGCCGTCGCCTTCGTCCGGCTCGTCGCGCGATAGTAGCGCAGCAAAAAGTTCGATACGGCCCCGCGCGTGAAAAACATCGCATCCGCTTTTGCCGGAAATGTTCTCGTCGCGCTGTTGCCGCCGCGCAATGCGGAAGTCACCGTGGCGCTCGTTATGTCCGCGAGCACACCGTTGACGCTCGCGTCCGACGCAGCGCCGCAGTCCCACTCAGAGAGTTCCGTATGTCGACAGATGAGCAGATCGACGGCGGCGGCTGTGGTCGGCATGCGCTGCGCAGTGGCGCTGCTGGTCGCGCCGCTTCCCAACACGAGTGCCAGCGCGACGCAGAATGTCGGTGAAGCAGGCCACAGCGCGGTGATACGCCGTATGAGTGACACGCGCACGGTAGTCCTCTTCTCGAGCGATGGTTGGTGTTCGTCTTGGAGCTGCAGCAAGATGCTTCGCTGAGCGGGGCTTAGCCAACGACCCTCGGCGACGACGCGCTGTGCGCTCTGGGGTTGCCAATCGAAACATGCAGGTGCAGACTCTGTCGCGCTGAGGCGGTCACGGATCAGCCGATCAATCGCGGGAATCCCATGTTTGGAGCTGATGTATGCGCTATGCGGTGTTTCCTGTTCTTGCCACCTTCGCGCTCGCGGGCTGTGCGGCTAAAGACGCGCCAAAGCCCGACGCAGCACCCTCCACTGCTCCTGCGGTCGTCGCGCCGAAGGAAGTGACGTTGACCGCCAAGGAGTTTTCGTTCGACGCACCGGACACGATTTCGGCGGGTCTCGTTTCGCTCAAGTTGGTCAATCAGGGCCAGCAGTTGCACCACGTGCAGCTCGCGCGCCTCAGCGACGGCAAAACGTACGCGGATTTGATGGAGGGGCTCAAGACGATGAAGCCTGGATCGCCGCCGCCGCCCTGGATGCACGATGTCGCCGGACCCAATTCGCCCGTCCCGGGCGGCGGTGAGTCGGTCGCGCTCGTTCCGCTCGAAGCAGGGACCTACGCGATCCTTTGCTTCATCCCGGGTCCCGACGGAGTGCCGCACGTGATGAAGGGCATGTCGCGGGCGCTCACCGTCATTCCATCAACGAGTGCAGCGGCCGAAGCACCAACGGCTGACATCACCGCGACGATGTCCGACTACGCGTGGGACGTCACGCCAGCGATTTCTGCGGGCCAGCACATGATCAAGATTACGAACACCGCCGCGCAGTCACACGAGATGTTTGTGGCGCAACTCGCGCCAGGTAAAACTGCGCAGGATTTGTTGAAGTGGGTTGGGAAAATGGATGGGCCGCCGCCGGCCAAGCCGATGGGTGGAATTTCCGGCATGGCGACAGGAGGCGTGGCGTATCTACCGGTGAATCTCGAAAAGGGCGAGTACGCGCTGTTCTGCTTCCTTCCGGATGCAAAGGACGGGAAGCCGCACGCTGCGCATGGCATGGTCAAGCCGTTCACCGTGAACTGATTCGACAGGTTGAGCACACGCAAAGCGAGCGTCAGCCAGGACCTCCTAGCTGACGCTCGCT
>JBBQDB010000145.1:0-10454 GCA_038319245.1 Gemmatimonadales bacterium | reverse complement strand
ACGCACTGCCGCACGCACGCGCGTGACGACGCACGCATTTAACGCCGTAGATTCTTCTACCGCGTCGCTCATCGATCAGGTCGCAGACGCGCGCGCGCAACGCATGCCGCTCCGTATCGTCGGCGGTGGAACATGGCGCGACGCAGGTCGCGCGGTTGCCGCAACCCGCGTGCTCTCGGTCGCACCACACGCGGGCGTGATCGAATATGTGCCGACGGATCTGGTAATCACGGTGCGCAGTGGGACCACGCTCGCAGACATCGAAGCCGTCACCGCCGAACATGGCCAATGGCTCGCGATCGATCCTGCGGGGAGTGCGCACGGTACGATCGGCGCGACGGTCGCCACGGCATCGTCCGGTCCGCTGTCCCTTGGCAGCGGTACCGTTCGCGATCTCGTGCTGGGACTCGGCGTGGTCACGGGGCTTGGAACGCGCATTCGCGTTGGCGGTCGCGTGGTCAAGAACGTTGCCGGCTTCGATCTCGTACGACTGAACACCGGTGCTTGGGGCACACTCGGCGTCATCACCGACGTGAGCTTACGACTCCACGCCAAGCCGGCGGTAGATGCCTCGTTCGCGCTTACCCACGCCGATGTGACGCAACTGCTTGATGTCGTCCGATCGCTCAAGCACGATGCGTTGACGCTGCATGCACTCGAGATTCTCAACCCTGAGGCTGCGCGTGCTGTTGATATCAGCAGTGCCGGCGCATGGGTGTTGCTCGCGCGCGCGACAGGGAACGCCGCTGCCGTCGCGGCACAGCGCGCATTGCTCGCGGCGTTCGGTCGCGTTGATGACATCGATTCCGACGTCTGGATGCGCATGCGCACGATGGACGAATTCCAAGAGGATTCGATGGGAGACTCCTCGTACTCGCTGCGCGTGAGTGGACGTATCTCCTCGGTCGCCGATACCGTGGCGCTTGTAAATCGCGCATGTACCGACGCCGGGCTCGACTCTGTATGTATTCGCGTCACGCCGCATCGTGGACTGGTGCGCTTGCTCATTCCGCGTGAGCCCAAACACGATGGTGCTGACGACCAAGCGCGTGTGATCTCGCGACCCGTTGCGCACACGGAGCGTGTGCTCACGGCGGTCTCGCAGCTGCGACGCGACGCGCATCAAATCATCGGCGAACGACTACCGACCGAAGCGTGGCGCGCGTTACCATCGCCAACGCAAAACACCATTTCGCTTCGCATTCGCGATGCCTTTGATCCAGACCGCATCATGAATCCCGGCATTTTCGGCGAGCACGACACATGAAGGCGCCCGCTGCCCGCTGCGCATTACCCGACACGCCGTTGGCGAATGCTGCCGCGGGTCTCGATGCGTGCGTCCATTGTGGATTCTGCTTGCAGGCCTGTCCGACGTACGTCAATCTCGAGGACGAAAACGACAGTCCGCGCGGCCGACTCGTGCTGATGCGGCGACTGCTCGACGGCGATCTCGCGCTCGACGATCCCGACGTCGGCCACCATATGGACCGCTGTTTAGGTTGCCGAGCATGCGAGACCGCGTGCCCGTCGGGTGTGCCGTACGGCGAATTGCTCGAGGCCACGCGTGCAACAATGGCACCCGTACGCGGGACACCGGCGATCGCTCGCCTCGTGCTCAGCCTCTTCGCGCGTCGTCGTCTGCTCAGTGTCGCACTGTTGGGCGCTCGCGTGCTACGCGCCACCGGCCTGCCAGGTATGTTGGCGCGCGTGCTTCCGTCGCGGCTTGCGTTTCCATTGGCGATGCTCGCGTCGACCCGTCCATCACGTGCACTGCGCGACTCGACATTGCGGAGCACCGCAGCCACGCCTCAGAGCGGCGATGCAGGCGTCGTACAGAAATCGGGCGACGGCCAACGCGTGGTGTTGCTTGAAGGCTGCGTGATGGAGGGCATCTTTGCACACGTCAACCGCGCCACCGAGCGTGTCCTCGAGGCCAACGGGTTTGCGGTCGTCACGGTGCAACGGCAACACTGCTGCGGCGCATTACATGCGCACGCTGGCGATCTTGATGGTGCGCGAGCGCTCGCGCGTGCAAATATTGCCGCCTTCGATGCGTCATCGGCCACGTCTCCGAACGACGCGCTCATCGTCATCAATTCCGCCGGCTGTGGCGCGATGGTCAAGCAGTATGGGCACCTGTTGCACGACGACGCGGAGTGGTGTGCGCGCGCAGAACGAGTGGCCGAGCGCGCGCGCGACGTCAGCGAACTGCTGGCGACCGTCGGACCACGCCAGGGTGGGTCGTTACCGGTGCGCGTGACGCACGATCCGCCGTGTCATCAGATGCACGCGCAACGCATCATCGCACAGCCGATCGCAGTGCTCAACGCAATTCCGTCGCTCGATTTAGTGCCGCTCGTTGACGCCGACCAGTGTTGTGGCAGCGCCGGGATCTACAATCTCGTCGAACCCGACACGTCGGATGCCGTGCTTGCCCCCAAACTCGCTCGCATCGCCGACACCGGCGCAACGTTCGTGGCTACCGGCAATCCAGGGTGCATGATGCAACTTGGCGCGGGGCTATTGCTTGCCGGATCGCAGGCGCGCGTGGTGCATCCGGTTGAGTTACTCGACGCGTCGTATCAGGCCAGTGATCACGAGAGCGATGATGCTGGTGTTCATACGGGTGATCGTACAGGTGCCTGACACACTGTCGTCGAGCGACGAGTAGATGCATCGCCCGCCTGCCACCATCGTTGCCTTCGACGGACTCGTGGTGGATACTCGCGCGGCGCGCGCGTTGGCGATCGCGGAATCGTTGGAGGCGGAAGGCTTCACCACGGAGTCGCAGGCTACATTGGTCGCGCGCATTCATGCACTGCTGGTGGGCCGTTCGCTTGACGAGACCGTGGATGCGATCATCGATGCGATCGCCACCAAATCGGTTGATGTATCGCATGACGTATCTCACGATAAATCGCACGACACATCGCATCACTTATCGCACGACGCATCTCTCGCCGCGACGCATCGCGACCTCGTGATGTTGCGCGCCCGTCGCGCGTACGGCGCGATCATCATGCGTGGACTCCCGTTGTGCGATGGAGCGGCCGCGTGGCTCACCCTACGCGCCGCCTCGCATGGGCGCGTCATCTTGCGCGCCGACAGCACGCGGACCGACGTGGAGCGGATGCTTGAGTTTTCCGGGTTGACCGACCTCGTTTCGGCGATTCGCTGCAGCGATGATCCGCCACGCAGCGTGCAACCAGCAAGCGTCATCCGCAGTTGGCGTGCGATTGCCGATCGATTGCAAGCGCAGCGCTTGGAAATTCAGCGCTGTGAGGCATTCGAACTCGATGAACGAACGGCAGCCGTCGCTCGTGGCTACGTTGGTTCGGTGCACACTGTCGATCGCCTCTGAACGGAGTCGCCTGCCGTTCGCCGACGAGTTTCGTGGGATGCCGCTTGCATGGTATATTGCTCTCAGACTATGCGGTCGACGATTGCCCCGCGTAGTGTGCGGAAGGTGAGTGACAGTGCACTACATTGCGGAAAGGTGGGCGAGCAACCATCAACGCGTGATGCCGCGACGCCATTCGGAGAGTTCATTGTGAGCGAAAGCAACGACGTGGCGAGCAAAGTCGACTTACAGACGGATCGGGTGCTCATCCAGCCGCTGCCGCTGACACCGGAGGATATCGTCGCCTACGGCGCCCTTCGCACCGATGCGGTCTGGTTCGAGTCCGCCGGCGCCTGGAGCAGCTTCCGTGGTCCGAAAGCCGCCGAGGCACTCAATGGGTTGGTGACAAACGACGTCTCAGCGCTGCGCCCAGGCGAAGGGCTTCATGCCGCGACGCTGACACCCAAGGGCAAGATCATCGCCGATATGCTGATCATTCGCATCGACGAAGAAACGTTTCTCATGACCCTGCTCCGTTCGGCCGCGGACCAGTGGCTGGCGATGGCCCGGAAGTATGTCAATCCGCGACTAGCGACCATAACCGACGAAACCGATCGCTACGGCACCTGGATGCTGTATGGCGCTCGAGCTGCGCACGCCGTCGCGATGCTGGGCGGTGCTGGCGCGACGTCGGAAAATCTCGGAGACGTGATGATGTCCGCGCTGGCGGAGTGGCCAGTGTGGCAGCACGGGCCCTGGAACCTCGGACCGGCGTCCATCCGACTGATTCGGGCGCCGCTCATGGGTACGATGCCGGGCTTCATCCTTATGGCGGAAGCCGCAGACGCACCAGTCGTGCGGCAACGGCTCGAGGCGTCGACCCGTCTTAAAGCGACGCGCAACGTCTGGAACATCGCCCGTATCGAAGGTGGGCGGCCGGCGTATGGTATCGATATGGACGAGAATACGCTGCCGCAGGAGGCCAACCTCGACACACTCGGCGCGATCTCATTCAACAAAGGCTGCTACACCGGGCAGGAGACCGTCGCGCGCATCCACTTCCGTGGCCACGTGAACAAGAACCTGCGTGCGCTGCTGGGCGCCGCACCGATGCCGCAGGGCGCCGCTGTGGTAGACGACGCCGGCAAGGTCGTTGGCGATGTACGCAGCACGGTCATCTCGCCACGTCTCGGACCGATCGCGATTGCTATGCTGCGCCGAGAGGTCGAGAACGGTCAGCGCGTGATGGTCGAGGGTGGCGGCGGAAGCATTGTCGCGCAGGTCGGCAGCCTCCCCTTTCCCGACGCGCCGTAGTCGAGCGAGCACAGAACATGCAAAACGGGGCGCATTCCGAAGAATGCGCCCCGTTCGACCTGCAAAAAGCCAACCGAATTACGGCTTCTTCGGCTCGGCGGCAGGTGCCATCGCCGGCGCAGCGGCAGGAGCGGCCATCATCGCGGCGGAATCCTTCTTCATGCTGTCAGGAGCGGCCATCGCCGGAGCAGGAGCAGCCATAGCCGGAGCCGCAGCAGCGGCCTCAGGAGCGGCGTCCTTCTTTTCGGCGGAGCAGGCGGCGAGGACGATAGCAGCGGCGAACAGGGCGATGCGCTTCATGTGGAGGACTCCATGCGTGGCGTTGTCTGCGCCGTGCGTCCTATAAAGCGCACGGCCCCCCCGGCAGTGTGCCGACGGGGTTGTAGCGCAGGCAAGTTACCCGCTCAGTTCGTACTGTCAAGAGCGTTCTCATGCATGAAAATGCGCCAACTGCAGGTGGCGTAACAGTTTCGCTCGTTCGCCCTGTACTTCTCGCGCTCGGTCGGGCACAACTCAGCCACCCGATGCGCTGTAACATGAGGCAGATTTCCGCCGCGCCGATTTTATTCCGCGACCATTCGTTCGAACACACCAAACCCGCTCCGTGTCCCGACTCCCCGACACCCTTGGCGCACTGCGCCGCTCGCCGTATGCCGCGACCCGTCCTGCCAGCGTCAAGGACGAACTGCGGCGAAATCTGATCGCCAAATTGCGAGAGGGCGGTCCGCTCTTTCGCGGTGTCCTCGGCTATGAAGAGACGGTCATGCCGCAGATCGTCAATGCCGTGCTGGCGCGACACAATTTTATTCTGCTCGGACTGCGCGGGCAGGCGAAGTCGCGCATTCTCCGCGCGCTCGTCACGCTGCTCGACGAGCAGATGCCTGTTGTGGCCGGCAGCGAAGTCAACGACGATCCGTTCGCGCCGATTTCCAAGTTTGCGAAGCTGCTCATCGCCGAACATGGCGACGACACACCGGTGGCGTGGGTCGGGCGCGATGCGCGCTACGTCGAGAAGCTCGCGACACCCGACGTCACCGTGGCCGACATCATCGGCGACGTTGACCCGATCAAGGCAGCGCGCGGTGGCCACATTTTGAGCGACGAACTGACGATTCACTACGGCATGCTGCCGCGCGCCAATCGCGGCATCTTTGCGTTGAACGAGCTGCCTGACCTCGCTGGCAAAGTGCAGGTCGGTCTCTTCAACATCATGCAGGAAGGCGACGTCCAGATCAAAGGCTATCCGGTGCGCCTGTCACTCGATGTCATGCTCTGCTTCACCGCCAATCCGGAAGACTATACGGCGCGCGGCAAGATCATCACGCCGCTTAAGGATCGTATCGGTAGCGAGATCATCACGCACTACCCCGAAAGCGTCGAACTCGGCGTGCAGATCACCAAGCAAGAAGCATGGACGCAGCGCGAAGGCGGCGTGCCTGTGCGCGTACCTGATCTCATCCAGGAAGTGGTCGAGCGCGTGGCGTTCGAAGCACGTGATGACAAGCGTATCGACAAGCGGTCGGGCGTATCGCAGCGCATGCCGATCACCGCGATGGAAAATGTTGTGTCCAACGCCGAGCAACGCGCACTGCGCGCCGGAGACGACGAGGCGGTGCCACGCGTCGCGGATGTGTACGCCGCGTTGCCTGCGATCACCGGCAAGATCGAACTCGAATACGAAGGCGAGTTGGTTGGCGGTGCAACCATTGCACGCGAACTCATTCGTCGCGCCTGCGACGCCACGCTACGCGAGCGCGTTGGCGATATCGACAGCGACGACATCATCATCTGGTTCGATGGTGGCAATGCGCTGCAGGTCTCCGACGACGTGCCGCTGCCGCTGGTCCGCAAGGGATTCGATCTCGTACCGGGCTTGGTCAGCACCGTCGTCGCACTCGGCCTCGCCAAAAAGGGCGATGATCCGATGATCGTGGTGGCGTGTGAACTCGTCCTCGAAGCACTCGTTGCGCGTCGCAAGATTTCGCGCAACGACGAAGGCAAGTATGGACGCGCCGAGCGTGAGACACGTCGCAAGCCGAATCAGGACTTTTTTAACGGCTGATTCCGAAAACAGCGAACTGCGGGACGCGAATTCCGCGAAACGTGCGAATCTGCCCTGAGCGTGCCGCAGGATCGGTGCGCTCAGCGAGCAAGCGTGTTGTTGGTGGGGTTCGGACAAGGTGACGAACCGATTCGCGTCATTCTCGAAATTCGCGGCCTGCAGTTTGTTACAGCGATCGTAGCGTAGAGGTACGCGCCGTCCACACGGCGAATGACAGCGTCGCGATCGCGCAGATTCCGATAGCCGACGCGACGCCGACGACGCGGGCCAGGCCGCCGACAAGCAGTGCGCCGAGCGCCTGTGACATTCCAACGTAGAGCAGTGAGTACAGCGCCATCAGGCGGCCGCGATACGCTTCGGCGACGAGCAGCTGGAGCATGCCATTCGCCAATGCGTTGAAGATGATCATCGCGACGCCGGTGAAGACGAGGAGGGCGCTCGCGGCCCAGGTGTTCGTCGTGCAGGCGAACGCAAAGAGAAAGATCGGGAACACGAGACTCGTGACCGTCAACGTCCGTCCTCGGCGCCAATGTGATGCCGGGCCCGCCACCGCCAGCGCGCCGATCAATCCGCCAATGCCCACCGAGGTGAGCAGGCCGCCGTATCCATCAGCGCCCAAGTGCAATCGATCACGCGCCATGACTGGCATCAATGTCAGGAATGGACCGGCGACTACGGCACCGACGGTCACCAGCGCGAGGAGATCGCGTACTGGTCCGCGTTGTGTGAGATGGCGTAAGCCGTCCGCGGCATTCCGCGTTGCCTCGCGCAGCGCATCGGCGAGTCCCAGCATGGCAAAATGCTCGGCGGATTCCGGCAACCGAATCAGCAGCAAGCCCCACAGCACCGCGAGAAAGCTGATCGCGTTGAGACCGAAGCACCATCCGATGCCGAACCGATGGATCACCACACCGCCGATCGCCGGACCGATGATCCGCGCGAGATTGAACCCGCTCGAATTGAGCGCGATCGCCGGCTGCAGGTCGTCCCGGCCTACCAGCTGAATGATCATGCTCTGCCGCGCGGGGATCTCCACCGCAGAGCAGCAGCCCTGGATCACCGCTATCAGGAGCAGGATGGGAATGGTGACTACTCCTAACCGCGTCACGCCCCACAGGACCAACGCTTCCGCCAGAAAGATCGACTGCGTGATGCGCACCAACCGCAGCCGGTCGCTGCGGTCCACGAACGCCCCCGCGTGCATGGAGAACAGTACGATCGGAATGGCGCCAACCGACGCGACGAGTCCGACAATCAGGGCGCTGTTCGACAGCTCGAGCGCCAGCCAGCCGAGCGCCATGGTCTGCATCCAGGAGCCGACGAGCGACAGCGTCTGCCCGATCCAGAACAACCGGAAATTCCGGTGAGTTTTGAGAACTCGGAATGGATTCAGGGATCGCGCGCCGACGGTCATGCGTACACACTAGTGGAGGGCGGGTGAAATACGATGCGCATCGCGTCGTTTCGGTCCCCTGCTGACAGCGCCTGCGCTCGGTCGTCACGTTCGCACTGAGCGTGGTGACATTGTTCAAACGTTTTTCCCTGCGCCGGGCGCTCGATGCGCCCCGGAGAGATGGCCATGCGGTTCCACACGTACACCAAATTCAATCCGCAGCTGGCGGACGCCGTGGACCTGCAAGGGTTGCTCGACCAGCTCGCGGACTTCCTCCTGCAATCGGGATTTGCCGGCGGTGAGCAGGGCTATTGGGGCGAGCCAGAGGAAGACGGCGACCGCTCGCTCGATGCCCTCAAGCAGGCCATCCTGAAAGCGCTCATCGACAGCGGCCAGCTCACGCCCGAGATGTTGCAGGCGCTGCGCGGCGAAGGTGACGAATTCTCCGAAGAGAAGTTGGCCCAGCTGCTCGACCAGCTCGTGCAGCGCATGATACAGGACGGCTTTCTCACGGTCGATCAACCGGCACGCGTACCTGCCGGCCATCAACCGGTGACCGGCAAGGGTTCCATCGGCCAAGCCGCCGCCAACGACGTGCAGTTCAATCTCACCGACAAGGGCATCGACTTCCTCGGCTACAAAACGCTTCGCCATCTGCTTGGCTCGTTGGGCAAGTCGAGCATCGGCAGTCATGACACGCCGCAGCTCTCGACCGGTGTCGAGTCAGACGCGTGGAGCAAGCCGTACGAGTTTGGCGATGCGCTCAACCTCGATGTGCCGGGCACGCTCGCCAACGCACTGGCGCGCAACGGCAATCTGAACGTCCCCATCGATCTCGATTACGGCGATCTGATGGTGCGGCAGAGCGAGTATCGCTCGAGCTGCGCGACCGTGTTGATGCTCGATACGTCGCACTCGATGATTCTGTACGGCGAAGATCGGTTTACGCCGGCCAAGAAGGTCGCGCTCGCCCTATGCCATCTCATTCGCACGCAGTTTCCGGGCGACACGATTCGCGTCGTGCTCTTTCACGATTCTGCGGAAGAAATTCCCATCGCGACGTTGGCCAAGGCGCAGGTTGGCCCGTATCACACCAACACCGCCGAAGGGCTCAAGCTCGCGCGTCGCATTCTGATGTCGCAGAAGAAGGACATGCGACAGATCATCATGATCACCGACGGCAAGCCCAGCGCGCTCAGCATGCCCGATGGTCAGATCTACAAGAATTCGATGGGGCTTGATGGGTACGTGATTGCCGAAACGTTGCGCGAAGTGGCCGCGTGTCGAAAGAGTGGCATCATGATCAACACCTTTATGCTTGCGCGTGATCGAGCGCTGATCGAGTTCGTGAAGCGCGTCAGCGAGATCAGTCGCGGCAAGGCGTACTTCACGAATACGATGTCGCTGGGGCAGTTCGTGCTGATGGATTTTTTGCGCAAGAAAACGCGGAGTGTCAGCTGAAGCAGCAGCAACGAAGCAAGAAGTCGCATGCCGAGATCGCCGCCGCTGTTGTCGCGGCGATTGACGTATCCGAGCTTCGGTTGTTTGGGAAACGACTGCGCGCGTGGTATCGGAAACATGCGCGTGATCTGCCGTGGCGTCGCACGCGCGATCCGTATCACATTCTCGTGTCGGAGCTGATGCTGCAGCAGACGCAGGTGTCGCGCGTGGTGGATTATTACGCGCGGTTTCTCGATCGTTTCCCGACACTGCACGATGTTGCCAAGGCGCCGGTGGATCGCGTGCTCGAGCAGTGGGAGGGACTGGGCTACTACGCCCGCGCGCGCAATCTGCACAAGTTGGCTACTGTTGTCGCGGGCGACGGGCAGCCGAATAGTGCGATTCCGGCGGATACCGTTGCGTTACGCGCGTTGCCGGGGATTGGCGCGTATACCGCAGGCGCGATCGCGACGTTCGCGTATGAAAAGCGGGCGGCGCTGGTGGATACGAACGTGTCGCGGGTATTGCTACGGATCTTCGCGCCGGAGTTCAGCCCCAAGTCGGCGGTAGGGCAGCGTGTGGCGTGGGCGTTGGCCGAGGCTACGTTGCCGGTGCGAGCGGGTCGGGCAGCGTGGGAGCACAATCAGGCGCTGATGGAGTTGGGGGCCTTGGTGTGCGGGGCGCGGGTGGCGGTGTGTGGGAAGTGTCCGCAGCGCGTGGGGTGCGAGTATTTTGCGAGTGGACTCAACGAACCCCTGTAATGCTCGGTAATCGTCCGGCAAAAGCGCGGGCCGCCTCGTTGCACCGCTCTCGCCTACGCACAGCGGGAGGATTACCCCAAACCTCGTCCAGCTATGGCCGCCTCTCGCTTTGTCATGACGGTGATCACCCCCGTGCTCAACGCC
>JBBQDB010000144.1:0-10637 GCA_038319245.1 Gemmatimonadales bacterium | reverse complement strand
CACCCGTTCCCATCCCGAACACGGTCGTTAAGCCAAGCAGCGCCGATGGTACTCCGGTCGCGAGATCGCGGGAGAGTAGGCCGTTGCCGGCACCTTGTCGATGCCCCCGTCACAGTCCCTGTGGCGGGGGCATCGTCGTATTAGGTTATTCCAGATGTATTGTGCGTCTCCGCCGCGCTCCTCGCGCCGTTTCGACGTCCACGCGTATTGCCGCTGACCGCGCCCACCGACAGACCTGTCGTCGGGTTTCCTCGTCCATTCCTGATGTTGCTCCCAGCGCTTCCGCTATCGCACCACGCGCATGACTAAGGCCGGAATCGTCACCGTTGCTGGCTTCCCGAATGCGGGTAAGTCCACGCTGCTGAATCGACTCGTCGGAGAGAAGCTCGCGATCACCTCGAGCAAGGCGCAATCGACACGGCATCGTGTGGTGGGCATCCGCTCAGAGGACGATGCGCAGATGATCATCCTTGATACGCCTGGACTGCTCGAACCGCGCGATACACTGCATAGTGCAATGCGGAACGCCGCGTTGGCCGCTGTGCGCGATGCGGATGTGATCGTGCACGTGGTGGATGCGACTCGTCAACGGCTTGTGAACTTCGCCGAGGCCGCCTCGCTCGCCAAACCGCCTGCCGCGTCTGTGATCGTCGCGCTCAACAAGAGTGATTTGCTCGACGAGACGACGCGTGCGCGACTGGAACTCGAGCACCCGCAAGCGTTGTTGATTTCCGCGTCGATGAACATCGGGATTGAGGCGCTCGTGACCGCAATCACCGGACGATTGCCAGAGAGTCCGTATCTCTATCCGGATGACGAAGTATCGACCCAGCCAGTGCGTTTTTTCTGTGCTGAATTCGTTCGCGAAACAGCGCTGGAACAGCTCGGCGATGAATTGCCGCATGCCTTGGCGTGCGAAATCGAAGAGTTCCGCGAAGGGTCTACCCCACTGTACATTCGAGCGGTGTTGTACGTCGAACGTGATAGCCAGAAACGCATCGTGATCGGAGCCAATGGTCAACAGATCAAGAAGCTTGGGAAGGTCGCCCGCGAGAAGATTGAGCGATTCGTCGATCAGTCGATCTATCTCGACCTGTGGGTTAAAGTGCTCCCGAACTGGCGTCGCAATCGCAGCGCGGTGCTTCGACTGGGCTATGGCGATCCTACCGATCACGCGTGATTGATCGCGTTCGTCGCGTGTGCTTGTCGTTTGTGACGCTCCGGAAGTCGTCCGTTCCGCAGCGGACGCTCGTTTCAAGGCCGTCGCGGTTGTTTGTTTGGGCACTGCAGCAGATGGTCGTTGCCTCCTGCGTGGTCGCCGGGAGTGCCCATGCACAAACGAACGGTGCCCTGTTCTTGCTCGTCCCGTTCGGTGCGCGCGCCGTGGGGCAGGGCGACGCGGTGGTTGCCGACACGAGCCTCGGCACCGAAGGCCTTTGGTGGAACGCTGCCGCGATGGCGCGCATGACGAAGCAGGAGCTCGCGCTGCATCACTCGCAAACGGCGTTCGCGACGAATGACATGCTCACGTACGCGCGGCCGTCCAAGGTACTCGGAACGCTTGCCGCGAGCGCGTATATCGTCAACTACGGCGATCTCCCTGTCACTGTAAACAATGGTGACGTCTCGGTCGGCACGAGTACGAACCGGAATTACATGTTCGCGCTTGCCTACGCTACGCCAGCGGGTAGCCGCTTGAGCGCGGGGCTGACCTACAAATTTGTCATGCTGCGGTTGACCTGTACTGGTATTTGCGGCTCGGTCAACGTGCTTTCCGGGAACACGCAAGCCCTCGATTTCGGTGTGCAGTATCGAGTTCCTGGACAGCTACCCTTCACCGTGGGCGCCGCGATTCGCAATCTCGGACCAGCACTACAACTCAAGGACAAGGATCAAGCGGATGCGCTACCGCAGATCATTCAGGTCGGTGCCAAACTGCGTGTTCCCGTAGGAGCGTTCGTCGCATCAGGTGCGACGCTCGATGTCAGCGCCGATGTGATCCAGTCTGCCGCGATTGGTGGTGGATCGGGCGGAGTTGGGCTAGTGCTCGGCTACCGCGATGTGCTGTTTTTGCGCGGCGGTTATAAGGTACAGCCGGGCGATGGCGGCGGTCCGTCGATTGGTCTGGGATTGGAGCGCGGAGGCTTCTCGCTCGATTTTGCGCGCCGTTTCGATGGCCTCTCCGCACAGCTTGGCCAGTCGCCGACCTACGTCTCGCTGCGAGCGCGCTTTTGATCCTCGCGTTCACTCCCAGTGACGCAATCACGACGCCGATGCTGAGCGCGAGCTACGACAGCTCCGCTGCGACGCTACGGGCGAGTGTCCGTGCGTTCGCGGCGCGGGCGCTGACGTTGATACTTACCTCGCTTGTCTTGGCGCACGAGACCGCTGCGCAAGCGGTTGGAATTCGCTATCGCGTCGGCGAACCCAGCGCGTTGCGCTTGGAGTCTGGGCCAGATGCGTCTATTGCCGCGGAAAGCGCGAGCCAGGCGAATGGGGCACAACCGGTGCCGCTCGACACGCCAGACAGAGTGAAGCGGTCGCCGTGGTGGGCCCCGGTTGCATCCGCGGTGGTTCCGGGAAGCGGGCAGATTGCGCTAAGTCAGCAGCGGAGCGTGGCGTATGCCGTCGCCGAGGCGTACATGCTCGTACAGGCGTTCGTTGCGCAGCGTGACGCTGATCGACTGCGATCCCAATACCAGACGCTTGCCGCAGACGTTGCTCGCGCACAATTCGGTGGGTCGCGTCCAATCGGACCATGGGTCACTTACTACGAGCCGATGGAGAAGTACCTCGAAAGTGGCGCCTATAGCGTTGTGCGTGGAAGCACGGTTGTCCCAGAGACTGACGAAAGCACGTACAACGGCGCACGATGGTTGCTCGCGCGACAAACATTCTGGCGTGACCCCGCTATTGCACCGCCCACATCGAGTCCCGAGTACGCGCGCGCGCTCGCGGCGTACGTCAAAGACGCGGTTACGGACGAATATCGATGGAGCTGGCGGGACGCGCAGCTGCAGTGGGACGTCTATCGTCAGATCATCGTATCCAAGAATCGCAGTTACCAGCGAGCGAACAACTACATCGGACTGATTGTCGCCAATCATCTGGTAAGCATGGTAGACGCCTACGTGAGCGTACGAATTCGTCGTTTCGGTGGCGCCGGACTTGCTGGACTACGACTCGATGGCGTGAATTCTGAGATCGGGACTGTTGGTGACCCCGCGTCCGGTATTCGACGGCTTCAGACCACTATTCGTATTGTCCCGACTGGCAGGTGAGTGTGTGACGAACCGCACATCGTGCCGTGCGGTAGCGGGAGATCGTCCTATCTTGGGAATTCGGCGCGTATCCCAGCGCTCTGAGGCGCGCCGTTCGGGCGACGTCACGGCGGACCCGCAATCGCATGGACATGGCCGACGAACCGGTACTTGAGCAGACGGTGCTGATCCTGACCATGGGTCAGGAAGCGCCGCCGTGGCTCAAGGCGTGGTGCGTGGCGTGTTCTTTGACGCCTACTACGACCGCAGAGGCAGGCGGTGTGGTCGCGACGGCGCTTCGCGCACGACCACGCGCGATCATCATCGATGCCCGCGGCGTTCTCGCATGGCAGGACGCCGCGCTCGCGACCTGCCAGAAACTCAAGCGCGATTCGTACACTGCGATCATACCGGTGGTGGTAATCGTGCCGGCGCTTCGATTCAGCGATGCCTTTTCGTGTGGCGCCGATGAAGTGCTGCGTGGCGATGTCGACGCGTTGGAAGCTGAGGCGCGGCTCGAAGCCGTGCTGCGCCGTAGCGATCGTGATGTCGATGTACATCCATCCACGCGTTTGCCGGGTACGCGCGAGATCGAGGCGGATATGGATCGGCGAGTGCGTTCGGGCGAGAAGTTTGCAGCTTGCTACGCGGATCTCGATTTCTTTAAGGAATTCAACGATCGGTACGGCTATCACAACGGCGACCGGGTTATCCGATTGCTCGCTCGGATTCTTCATGATGTGGTGAAAGGCCTCTGTGCCGAGCGTGGATTCGTGGGACATATCGGGGGCGATGATTTTCTGTACATGATCCCCGTGGCCGTCATGCCGCGCGTGTGCGACGAAATCATTCGGACGTTCGACGAGTTGATTGCGTTGCAGTATTCCGAGCAGGACCGTCGTGCCGGATACTTTCTCGGCAAGGATCGCCGAGGACAACTTCATAGGGTTCCGATCATGACGCTGTCGATCGGCGTCGTGACGAACCAGCGCCGACGCTTCACGCGGGCAGTCGAGGTAAGCGAGTTGGCAACTGAAATGAAGAGTTACGCGAAGACGTTGCCCGGATCGCTGTGGACCGTCGATCGCCGTCGTGAGGATGCGGCGCCGTCGACGTTTGTCGCGGCCGACTTACCCGCGAGTGACATTGGGCGTCGGAGTGGAGGTATCGGGCTATGACGGTGTCCTGTTCTGATTGTCGCTCGGTGTTTCGTGTGGACCCAGCGAAAGTGCCGGCCACCGGAGTGCGTGCGCGTTGCGCGGTGTGTGGTGGCGTCATTGTGATTTCCGGCGGGACCTTGCCGATTGCGGTCACGCCAGCGTCGTCGAACGCGGCGCTGTCGTCGTTTACCTCGAACACTCGCGTCGCTTCTGGGATGACGCCGCAGTCGAGTCGAAGCGTGAGCGCTACGCCTCCCGCACCGTCGCGCCCGTTTGCGCCCGCGAGCAGCACGCCGTCGATGCCCACGGTTGCGGCGGTGCCGGTCGCAACCACGCTCATGACGCCGCCTACACCGGCCAGTGTGTCGCACCGCGCGCCGTCTCCGGCGAACGCGCTTCCAGCCATGACCGCATTGGTTACATCGACGGAGCCATCGCAAGCGTTGTCGCTACCGACGGTACCGACGATACCCCCGGTCGCCGGTCCGAGCAGTGTCGGGGCCTCGGCCGCCGCGCTGACCCCAGGCGTCCCACGTAAGTCGATCAATCCGTTTCTCAACGCGGATCCGGGGCAACGGGCACGGCGACTTGCGCGCGCACTCGTCTCCGACCTCGTCGCCTATCATCCGCAGAAGCAGCAGGATGGCTTGCGTGATGGAACGCTGCGCCAGCTTTTCCGAGAGGAAATCAAGAAGAGCTACGAGGAGTTCGTCGAGCAGGTCGGGCGTGAGTTGGCGGAGAGCTCGCCGCACTTTCAGGACGCGTTGAACGAGATTCTCGGCGGCGGGCGTAAGCTTTTCTAAGGGCGTCGTGCGGTGCGCACGTGTGCACTCGCGGCTGGATGACTGCCTGTCTGTGGACTAACTTTCGACTTGGACGCGGCCCTTCCGGTCGCGGCATTCCGGCGAGTCGCCGGACGAGCCGCTCTCCAGCGCGGAGAGCGGCTCGTGTCGTATACGGAGAACAGGTATGCAGGACGGCGAACGACTGAAGGTGCTGGCGCGAGCGGAAGAGCGGTTGTCGGACATGCGGAGGTATCTTTGACGTCGAGTCCAAACGCTCTGCACTGAACGCGTACGAAAACGAGATGTCGGACAGCGCGTTCTGGAACGATCAGGACTACGCGCGCGACATCGTGCAGCAAGTCAAAGCGCTGAAAGGATGGGTGGAGCCGTTCGATGCGCTCGAAGCCCGAACGAAGTCTGCGCGCGAGCTGGACGAAATGCTCGCCATGGAGACCGACGAAGCGATGGCAGACGAGCTGGATGGTGACGTCGAACGGATCAACGAGGAACTCGATGCGTTCGAGCTGCGCACACTTCTTCGCGGCAAAGATGACTTTCGCGACGCGCAGCTTGAGATATCGGCGGGCGCTGGCGGTACCGAGGCGCAAGACTGGGCGCAGATGATTTACCGCATGTACACGCGGTGGGCGGAGCGCAAAGGCTTTGACGTGGAGATCCTAGATCTGAGCGAAGGCGAAGAGGCCGGAATCAAGGGTGCGGTGCTCGAAATTAAGGGGCAGTTCGCGTACGGCTTCCTGCGTCCCGAGAGTGGGGTCCATCGCCTCGTGCGCATCTCGCCTTTCGACTCGCAGGCGCGTCGACACACCAGCTTCGCGTCCGTGTTCGTCTATCCCGTCGTCAACGAAGAGATCAACATCGAGATTCGCGAAGAAGATCTGCGCATCGATGTGTATCGCGCGTCTGGGGCCGGTGGACAGCACGTCAACAAGACGTCGTCGGCGGTACGCATCACGCACTTGCCTTCTGGCATTGTCACCGCGTCGCAGGCCGAGCGATCGCAGTTCAAAAATAAGGCGACGGCGATGAAGCAGCTGAAGAATCGCCTGTATCAACTCGAAGTCGACAAGCAGGCGGCCGTGAAAGCTGCGTTTGACGTGAACAAGCAGGACGTGTCGTTCGGCAGCCAGATCCGCAGCTACGTCTTTCAGCCGTACACGATGGTTAACGATCACCGCACAGAGCTCAAGATTCCTGACGTGCAGAAAATCATGGACGGCGCGATCGATCCGTTCATTCAGGCCTACCTCAAGATGGAAAGCTCGGCGAACGCCGAAGGGAACGCGCCGTGAGTGACGAGCTGAATTTCCTGATGAAGGCGCGTCGCGAAAAGTTGGATCGGCTTCGTGATGGCGGCATCGAACCGTTTGCGTACTCCTTTGATCGCACGCACTCCACGCTGCAAACGATCGCCCTGCTGGGTGATGCCGACGAAGGGCCGGCTGTCTCAGTGGCGGGTCGGCTGACCTCGTGGCGTAGCCAAGGAAAGACGGCCTTTGCGCATCTCGCAGATATGGATGGGCGCGTGCAGTTGTATTTTCGCCGTGACGAAATCGGCGAGGCTGCGTGGGCATTGCTCAACGAGTTCGATCTTGGCGACTGGCTCGGCGTTCGTGGTACCACGATGAAGACGCGCACGGGTGAGCCCACCGTCCGCGTCACACAGGTCGAGATGCTTTCGAAGTCGCTGCGACCACTGCCGTATGGCAAGGAAGCGGTGGTTGATGGCAAGACGGTGCGCTATTCCGGATTCGCCGACACGGAGCTACGCGCGCGCCAGCGGTATGCGGACCTCGCGGTGCATCCGGAAGTCCGGGCACTGTTTCGGGCGCGATCAGTGTTAACGCGGACGGTGCGGCAACATCTGGACGGACTCGGGTATCTGGAAGTGGAAACCCCGGTGCTGCAGCCGCTGTACGGCGGCGCAGCGGCCCGGCCGTTCATCACGCATCACAACACGCTCGACATGCCGTTGTACCTGCGCATCGCCGATGAGTTGTATCTCAAGCGGCTGATCGTCGGCGGATTCGAGCGAGTATACGAAATTGGGCATGACTTCCGTAACGAAGGCATTGATCGCACGCACAACCCTGAGTTCACGATGCTCGAGTTTTATGAAGCGTTCGCGGACTACACGGTGATGATGGAGCGCGTCGAGTCATTGATGGTCGCGGCGGCTGAGGCCGTGCGTTCGGTGCCGGTGGTAGGCGAGAAGGTTCCTACGTTGGTTACACCATTTCCGCGCATTGAGTGGGCGGGATCGTTGTCGGCAGCCGCCGGTGCAGACATCATGTCGCTTGACGATGCGGCGCTACGCCAGGTGGCGGAGCGTATTGGCGTGGCTAAGGTATCAACGCTGAGCCGACCGAAGATACTTGATGAGATGTTTCAGGAGCTTGTGGAGTCGAAGATCGACACGCCGACGTTCGTCGTTGACTATCCGATCGAGCTCTCGCCGCTGGCGAAGCCCAAGCGCGGCAAGCCCGGGTTGACCGAGCGCTTCGAGCTCTTTGCGCGCGGCAAGGAATTAGCGAATGCGTTTTCGGAGCTGAACGATCCGATCGATCAACGTCAGCGTTTCGAGGCGCAGGCGCGTCTGCGCGATGCGGGCGACGATGAAGCGAGCGGCGTGGACGAAGATTACTTGCGCGCGATGGAGTACGGGATGCCGCCGACCGGTGGGGTTGGAATCGGTATCGATCGGCTGTTCATGTATCTCACGGACACGACGAACATTCGCGACGTGATCCTGTTTCCCACGATGCGCCCCGAGTAGTACACGTCGTGTCGCAACTCGAGTTCTCCATTGCGTGGCGTTATCTGCGGAGTCGTCGCGGTTCGCGCTTGCTTTCGCTGATCAGTGTCATCGCGATCGGCGGTGTACTGATCGGCGTGAGCGCGTTGATCGTCATCATGGGCGTCATGAATGGTCTGCAAACGGATCTACGCGACAAGATTCTCGTCGGCAGCGCTGATGTGCAGGTGTTGCCGTACGGCTCTGGTTTGCGCTTAAGCAACTGGCGTGTGGTTCGCAATAAGGTGCGCGGCGCTCGCGGCATTGCTGCGGCGGCACCTTTTGTGCAAACGCAGGGGATGGTTAGAAATCTGGCGGGGTATATGACCGGTACAGCGGTTGTGGGCATCGAGCCGCAGGGAACACCGGGCACGGATGTGACGGCGATTCGTAGCCATGCGGTGCTTGGTGACTTCACGTTTGTGCGCGACAGTATTCAGCTGCCGGGTGTGGTGCTTGGGAAATTGTTGGCGGCGAAGTTGAACGCGTATCCCGGTGACACCGTGGTTTTGCTCGGTGCGAGCGGGATCACAATGAACGCTTCGACCGGCGCTGTCATCCCGCGGCTCGACAGCGTCGTGGTTTCGGGCGTGTTCGAGACGATGATGTACGAGTATGACAATAACTACTTGTATCTCGATTTGAAGACGGCGCAACGCTTTGCCGGACTTGGTGATGACGTCACGGGGATCGAGGCGAAGACGACCGACCGGTGGAAGGCACCCGCGATTGCCGAGTCGCTCCGCGTGTCACTTGACGCGCCGGTGCGCGCGGTGGATTGGCAGGAGCAGAACCGGTCACTGTTCTCCGCGCTCAAACTCGAGAAGTTGGGCATGGGTGTGATTTTGCTGCTGATCGTCGTGGTCGCGGCGTTCAACATTGTCGGCACGTTGACGATGGTCGTCGCCGACAAGACGCGAGAAATCGGTATTCTTCGGGCGATGGGAATGCCGGCGCGTTCCATTCGTCGGATCTTTCTGATCCAAGGTGTGCTCGTCGGCGCCGTGGGTACGGGAGGCGGTCTGATCCTCGGCCTTGGCGTCGCGACGCTGCTCGGGCGCTACCAACTTATTGCGCTCGACCCGTCGATCTACTTCATCGATCACCTGCCGGTGTCGACGGAGCCGTTTGACGTGCTGGTCATCGTCCTAGCGAGCCTCGGGATCGCGACGTTGGCGACACTCTACCCGGCCGCACAGGCCGCTCGCATGTATCCAGTCGATGCCATCCGCCACGATTGATCAGGTGACGTCACCACGAACTGCGTCGGTTGTCGTGGAAGCCACGGGGCTCGTGAAGGAATTCCGCACGGTCGACGGCGGTGCGCTTCGCGTGGTCGACGGTGTATCGCTGACCGTCGAGCGCGGCGAAATGGTTGCGATTGTCGGCGCCAGCGGTTCGGGGAAAAGCACTCTCTTGCACCTGTTGGGCGCACTGGAGCGGCCGACGACGGGATCTGTGAGTTTGACGGGTCGCGCGGTGGACGCACTAGACGACGACGCGTTGGCGGGTCTTCGGAACCGCGCGGTGGGCTTTGTGTTTCAGTTTCATCATCTGCTTCGTGAATTCTCCGCCTTGGAGAACGTCATGATGCCGCTCCGTATTGCGGGCGTGCCGGAGTCGTTGGCGCGTAAGCGAGCCGAGGTGCTGCTGGACCGAGTCGGGCTGTCAGCTCGACTCGGGCATCGACCGGCTGCGTTGTCGGGCGGTGAGCAGCAGCGTGCGGCGGTCGCGCGGGCGCTGGCGGCCGAGCCGGCATTGCTGCTGGCGGATGAGCCGAGCGGCAATCTCGACCTGCACAACGCGGAGCGGTTGCATGACTTGTTCGCGGAGCTTGCGCGTGATCTCTCACTGGGACTAGTCGTCGTTACTCATAATCAGTCACTCGCGGCGCGCGCGGATCGTGCGCTATTGTTGGAAGGGGGCAAGTTGACGGTCACCGATGGCCAGCGGATGGAGGGCTGATGATTTGCGAGAATTGCAAAGAGCACGACGCGGTCGTGGCCCTGACACGCATCGTAGAGAACGAGGTGACGCAAGTGCACCTTTGTCAGAAGTGCGCCGACGCAAAAGGGGTGAAAACCACGCTTGCGGTGCCGCAGCATCCGCTCGGTGATATTTTGCAGGCCGTGCAACAGCAAGCGGCCACTATGGCCGAAGACGCGCCGTCCTGTTCGTTCTGCGGCTCAACGTCGCGCGATTTTCGTGCGACCGGCAGACTCGGCTGCCCGCATTGCTACGATGCGATGGAACGCAGCCTGCGCGAGTTGTTGCGGCGCCTGCAAGGCAGCTCAAAGCATGTTGGCATTCGCTACGAAACACCGACGGCGCATGTGGATAGCAAACCGGACACTTTGCACGATCTGCACGATCGATTGGGTCGTGCGGTGGCGTCCGAGCAGTTCGAGCTTGCGGCTGAATTGCGTGATCGTATCCGGGTGCTCGAATGAGCGCGAAACACGGGTTGGATCTGTCGCTCTTGCCGGATGGCGGCGTGCGTTGGTTGGACGCGTCTGGAGCGAATTCGGACGTCGTGATTTCCACGCGGATGCGTCTTGCCCGGAACGTGACCGGCTATGCGTTCACCGGGCGCGCGCGTGATGGTGAGCGACTGCGAATG
>JBBQDB010000143.1:0-10689 GCA_038319245.1 Gemmatimonadales bacterium | reverse complement strand
CGGCGTAAAGCGCCGAGACTTCCTTAAGATTTTAGGCGCCACTGGCGCGACGACCGCGATGGTGGGCTGCTCCTCCGAAAAAGTGGGGAAGCTCATTCCGTACGTGACGTCGCCGGACAACACCGTTCCCGGTGTGTCCGCGTACTACGCAACGACGTGCAAGGAATGCTCGGCGGCCTGCGGCGTGCTTGCCGAAGTGCGTGATGGGCGACCCATCAAACTCGAAGGCAACCCTGAGCATCCGATGAACCGGGGCGCGATTTGCGCGACCGGACTGTCGGCCATGCAGGGTGTCTACAATCCCGATCGCTATCGCTCGCCGATGGTGCGCGAAGGGAACGCGCTCAAGCCGACGACGTGGGATAAGGCGTACGCGCTGCTCGCTACCAAGCTTGGTGAAGTCAAGAGCAAGGGGCAGGCGGGCAACGTCGTCTTCGTCAATCAGCACGAGAGCGGCACGTTCCCTGGCTTCCTCGATCAGTGGCTCGCGGCACAGGGCATGCCGGCACATCTCAGCGTTGATGCCCTTGCCCCCGGTGCGACGATCGCCGCCAACCAGAAGGCTTACGGCGCCGCGTGGCCGGCCCTCGATTTCGGCGCGGCGAAACTCATTGTCAGCTTCGGTGCCGACTTCCTCGATGGTTGGGGACACAGTGTTCCGCAGCAACTCGATTGGGCCGATGCGCGCGCAAAGATCGAAGGCGCGCCCAAGCTGGTCTATGTCGGATCGCGTCGCTCCCTTACCGGCCTGAACGCCGACCAGTGGATCGCGGCCAAGCCCGGTAGCGAGATGGCCATTTGCGCCGCGCTCACGGGGCAAGGCACGGTGGCTGCCGCCTCCGATGCGTCGGGTGTTGCTGCGGCGACGATCGATGCACTCGCCGCCGCCGTCAAGGCAGCCGGCAATGGCGTCATGGCGATCTGCGGCATCACCACTGCTGACGCGCTCGAATGCGGTGTGATGGTCGCGGATATCAACAAGAAAGCGGGCTCGGTTGGCGTCACGATCAAGCCGGCCGCGGGCCATCAGGGTTACAACAACCTGTCGTCTTACGCGGACCTCGCTGGCGCGGTCAGCAAGATGGCCGCGGGTTCCGTGCCGCTGGTCTTCGTGCGCGGTGCCAATCCGGCCCATACCATGCCCAAGGGCGCGGGATTTGTCGCCGCCTTTGCCAAGGTGCCATTCAAGGTCTCGTTCTCGGCGATGCCCGACGAAACCACGTCGCTCTGCGACTTGGTGCTGCCGGACAATCATTGGCTCGAGAGCTGGGGCGACGCCGTCACGACCGCCGGCCAGATCGGACTACAGCAGGCGACGCTCGACTCGGTGTTCGATACCAAGTCTACCGCCGACGTGCTGATCGAAATCGCAAAAAAGGACCAGACGCTCGCCGCGAAGTACAACGTTGTCGATTACCGCAACTGGTACATCAGCAAGTTCCCCGGTGGCGTGCCGGCATTCACCACCGCGCTCACCAAGGCGTCGGTCGGTGGCACCCCGCTGATCGCCACCTCGTCGCGCAGCAGCAGCGTTCCCGCGTCTCCCGCACCGGCCATCGCCAGCACGACCGGCGATTATTTTGTGCAGGTGTATCCGTCGGCGACGCTTGGTGACGGACGTGGTGCGAACAAGCCATGGCTGCAGGAGCTCCCCGATCCTGTCACGAAGATCGCGTGGCAGTCGTGGGTTGAAGTCCATCCGCAGACCTACAAGAAGCTCGGACTGAAGGAAGGACAGCACCTGACGATCGAAACGGCGGCGGGCAAGGTCACGGCGCCGGCCTACCAGTACATGGGCGTGCGACCGGACACCGTCGCCATCGCGCTTGGCTTGGGTCACACGGCCTACGGTCGATTTGCACAGGGCATCGGCGTCAATGCGTACGATCTCGTTCCGCATGGCTGGGATGCCGCAGGCGCGCTCACGCTGACCGCCTCCAAGGGCAAAGTCACCGTGCTCGACGAAGCGTCCCAGCTGGCCACCACTGAAGGCTCGGCCCGTCAGCACGGTCGTGGCATCGGCCAGGCCATCACCCTCGAAGAACTGGTCAACAGTGGCGGCGACGAAAAGGAACATCATGTCGCTGGTATGCCGTCGCAGGATTTCAAGACGGGCCTCAAGTCGCCGATCGCCGCTGATGCACAGGGCGATTTCGCGAATCCGAACGGCAAGGCCGAAGGCATGTACAGCCCTGAGCATTCTTCGGGTATGGAACACCGCCGCTGGGCCATGACGATCGATCTTGCGCGCTGCACCGGTTGCTCGGCGTGCGTGACGGCGTGCTACAGCGAAAACAACATTCCGACCGTTGGCGCGCCGTATCAGGGTCGTGCGCTCAGTCCGTCGACGTGGGATGAACGACCGGGTGCGAACATTATCAAGGGCCGAGAAATGGCCTGGATTCGCCTCGAACGGTATTACGAAGGAAACGAAAATTCGGCCAACGAATTCTCGGCCGATTTCGACACGCGGTTCGTGCCGATGATGTGCCAGCACTGCGGCAACGCACCGTGCGAGCCTGTCTGCCCGGTGTACGCCACGTATCACTCGCCGGACGGCCTCAACGTGCAGGTGTACAACCGCTGCGTTGGCACGCGCTACTGCAGCAACAACTGTCCGTATAAGGTTCGCTATTTCAACTGGTTCGGCTACGGCGAAGTGGCGCGCAAGCAGTACGCTTGGCCTGAGCCCATGCACTGGGCGCTCAACCCCGACGTCACCGTTCGCGGCAAGGGCGTGATGGAGAAGTGCACGTTCTGCATCCAGCGCATCCGCGAGGCGGAGCATCGTGCGAAGGCCGAAGGTCGTCCACTCAAGGCTGACGAGTTTACGACCGCGTGCGCCCAGGCCTGTCCGTCTCGCGCCATCACATTCGGTGACGCGGCCGACGAGAACTGGAGTGTGTCGAAGCTCGCCTACGATCGCCGCGCCTATCACGTTTTCGAAGAACTCAATACCTACACGGCCGTGGTCTACTTGAAGAAGGTCAACCATCCGGCGCCTGCGGCGTCGGGCAAGGCCTGAGGAGGCGCCCGTAATGGCTAGCATCACGCGGCCCGTGCGTGGAGGCATCCGTGGGCCGAACATCGCGTCGGCCGACGTCCAACTTCCCGCCGTGGAAAGTTACGAGCAAGTCGATCGCGATATCATCGCGACACTTGGTTTTACGAAGAAGTGGGCGATGGGTCTTTCCGTCGCAGTGTTGGCGATGCTCGTGGGTATGTCCGCGTGGATCTATCAGATCTATTGGGGACTCGGGCAGGCCGGATACGAACCGCCGGTGATGTGGGGTAACTACATCATCACCTTCGTTTTCTGGGTCGGTATCGGCCACGCCGGTACGCTCATCTCAGCCATCCTGTATCTCTTCCGCGCTGGCTTCCGCACCTCGATTTATCGGGCGGCTGAGGCGATGACCGTGTTTGCCGTCATGACGGCTGGTCTCTTCCCGATCATTCACATCGGGCGGCCATGGAAGTTCTTCTGGTTGCTGCCGTATCCGAACTGGCGCCTACTGTTCCCGAACTTCAAGTCGCCGCTTGTGTGGGACGTGTTCGCGATCTCCACGTATCTCACGATCTCGACCACGTTCCTCTTCATCGGACTCATTCCCGACATCGCCGTGTTGCGCGACAAGGAAACGAATCCGATGCGCAAGCGCATTCTTGCGGTGCTTTCGCTTGGTTGGCGCAACAGCGATCGTGAATGGCGTCACTTCGCGAAGGCGTACCTGTTCCTCGCTGCCTTCAGCACCCCGCTCGTGCTGTCCGTGCACTCCGTCGTTTCCTTCGACTTTGCGATGTCGTTGGTGCCGGGTTGGCACGCATCGATCTTCCCGCCGTACTTCGTCGCCGGTGCCATCTTCTCCGGTTTCGCGATGGTGTGGACGATCGCGATTCCGATGCGGAAGTGGTTTAAGCTCGAGCATTACATCACGCTCAACCACCTCGACGCGACGGCCAAGGTGGTGCTCTTCACGTCGCAAGTCGTCGGTTGCGCGTACCTGATCGAGTTCTTCATTGCCTGGTACAGCGGCAATCGGTACGAGCAGGAGTTTTTCTACAACCGCGTCTTCGGACAGTGGTGGTACGCGGCCTGGATCATGTTGCTCTGCAACATGGCGCTCCCGATGTCGCTCTGGTCGCAGAAGCTGCGCCGCAACCCGACTTGGTTGTTCGTGCTCAGCATCTTCATCAACCTCGGCATGTGGTACGAGCGTTTCGTCATCGTCGTGCCGTCGCTCTCGCACGAATTCGAGCCGTGGCAATGGGGCAGCTACATGCCCAGCTGGATCGACATGTCGTTCCTCGTCGGCTCGTTCGGCTGGTTCTTTATGTGGTTCCTGCTCTTCGTCAAGCAGCTGCCCGTGATGGCCATCGCTGAGCTTAAGGAAATCGTTGTTCCGCGAAACAAGTTTGCTCACGCACACGGAATCGACACCGCCGGTCATCACGAACCGTTTGGCGCCGTCACTCCGGGGGAGTTCGATTGATGCAAGGCGTCGTTGGAGCATTCCACGAACTCGATTCGACCTGCGCGGCGATCGAAGATCTGAAGAAGAAGCGCATCGGCGAGGTCACCGTGTACTCGCCGACCATCCGGCATGAACTCGAGCACGCGATCGACGGCCCGAACAGCGTGGTGCGTCGCTTCACCCTGATCGGAGCGTTGCTCGGTGTGAGCTTCGGCTATTGGATTGCGATCTGGTCGTCGCAGTACTGGCCGCTGGTCACGGGCGGCAAGGCGATCGCGTCGTGGATTCCGTACACGATTATTGGTTTCGAAGTCATGGTGTTGGTCGGTGCGCTCTCGACCGTCGCCGGCATGTTCATCAACTCCCGCATTCCACGGCTCACCGCGACGACGGGTTACGACGTTCGTTTCTCCGGTGGCTACTTCGGCATCTTCATCGCTTGCGATACCGTCAAGGCGCCGCAGGCCGAAGCGTTGCTCAAGCAGCACGGAGCAGTCGAGGTGCGTCGTGAAGCCTGAACCCACGTTCCTCATGCGTAATTCGATCGCCCGCTCGGTTCGACCGATCGCGGTGCTCGTCCTGCCGTTTGCGTTCGGTGCCTGCACGTGGTTCACCGACTTCAAGCGCCAGCCCAAGATCGATCCGTGGGAGCCGTTGTCACAAAACGACGCCGACTCTCTCACACCGCCGCGCGGACAGCCGAAGTACAGCGTACCGATCACCGGCACGGCCGCTTCTGCCTACATGATTTCGTACAACGCGCTGCCGGGTGTCATCGACTCATTCAATGTCGTGCCCAACCCGGTTGCCGTCGACGAGAGGTCGGTTGAGAACGGACGCAAGTATTTCCAGATCAACTGTGCGGTGTGTCATGGCGTTGGTGGAAATGGCAATCCGCAGGGTGCCAAGTACGGCATTATCGGCATCAACCTCATGAACGAACGCGTTGGCGGTTTCAAGGACGGCTACATCTATGGCATGATGCGTAATGGCCGTGGCCTGATGCCGAGCTACAATCGCATTGAAGAGCACGATCGTTGGGATGTTGTGAACTACGTTCGTACCTTGCAGGGTAAGACGTCGTTCAAGCCGGATACGTCGCCCGCCGGCTACCCCGGACAGAACGGCACGTATGTGCCGGGTTACACGGCCACCGCGCCGACCGTACCGGCGCCGTACCTGCACCCGACCCCGATGCCGACCGGCGGCAAGCCGAACGTGAATTCGGCGACGTACAAGGGTGGGAACGACGAGGGTGGGCCGAAGCACATCGCGGTTGAAGTCAAGCCGTCAGCCGAGAGCAAGGAGAAGCCTCAGTGAGCCAGCATTATCACTATCCGACTCGCCAGGAATTCGCCAAGCGGCTGGCCGACAAGCCCATTCCGGCGTTCGTCCAAACGGTGTGCTTGCTGCTCGCCGTCGTGGGTATCGCCACGTTCCTTGTGGGGGTGTTTACCGGTCAGGAGCGCGCGTGGTACGCGTTGCACTTCAACTGGTTGTTCTTCGCGACGATCTCCTCGGCGGGTGCGGCCTTCTCGGCCGTGCAGCGCATCGTCACAGCGCGTTGGTCACGTCCGGTTGTGCGCTTCGTTGAAGGTTACGTGGCGTTCATGCCTGTGGCGTTCATCATCCTTCTCGTAATTCTGTTCCCGGGTCGTAGCCACATTTTCACGTGGGCGGGCCGCGAAACGATTGAGGTCGCCGAAAAGGCCGCGTACTTGGCGCCTGGCTACTTCGTGATGCGCGGCATTCTGCTGTTCGGCGCCATGACCGTCTTGCAGTTGCTGTTTGTCTACCACTCCGTGCGTCTCGACGTGGCCGTCTTGCCGGAGTACGGTGCGAAGTGGGCCGCCGGTTTGCGTGCCAAGATGCGTGCGGGGTTCGGTGACGAACGCCGTGAGTTGCATTCGCAGCATTCGCTGCAGGGCAAACTTGCGGTTGCCGTATGCATGAGCTTCGTGATCGGTTGGTGCTTCATGGCGTGGGACTACTCCATGTCCATCAGCTTGCATTTTCAGCAGACGATGTACGCTTGGATCGTCTTCATGGGCGCGTGGCTGAACATGCTGATGACGTTGTCGCTGCTCACCATGTGGTGGCGCAATCGCCTGCAGATGACCGACATCGTGACGATGGATCAACTGTGGGACTTGGGCAAACTCTGCTTCGCGTTCACCGCATTCTTCGGCTACATCAGCTTCAGCCAGTACTTGGTGATCTGGTACGCCAACATGCCGGAAGAGACGTTCTTCTATCGTCTGCGGCTCACAGGTGTCTGGACGCAAGTCACGCAATTGGTACCGATCTTCATCTTCATCCTGCCGTTCTTCGGTCTGATTTCAAAGGCCGCGAAGATGTATCTACCAACGTTTGTACTCTTCGCGGTGTGCAGCATCATCGGGCTGTACTTGCATCGCTACATCGAGATCTACCCTTCGATCTTCGGCGATACGCAGACGTCGCTCCCGTTCGGCATTTGGGAGATCGGCATCACGCTCGGTATGCTCGGCTTGTGGGGTTTTTGCTATACCGCGTTCATGAACGGCTTTCCGGTCATGCGCGTCTTCATGATGACCTCTCCGTATCGGGACGAGGTGCAGGTACCGGTTGACGCACGCACCATGGAACCGTTGCCCGCGCACGAGTAGTATTGTAGGACCCGGGCGGCACCGCACAACGGTGTCGCCTTCCGGGGCGTTAGCTCAGCTGGGAGAGCACCGCCTTTGCAAGGCGGGGGTCGTCGGTTCGATCCCGACACGCTCCATTCTTACGCGACCAAAACATGTTCCGCACCACAGTCGTCGTGCTCGTGGGCCTTGTTACGGCGGCGCTCCCTGCGCGCGAACTCACCGCGCAGCCAAACTTCGAGATTCAGGTGTATCCCTCGAAGACGGCAGAGAATCACACGACACTCTTCGAGCTCCACAGCAATTTCACCGGTAGCGGCAGCTGGTTGACCGAAGGGACAGTGCTGCCATCACAGCACGCGGTCCATGAGACGCTCGAGATCACGCACGGCTTCGGTGACATTTTCGAAGTCGGCTTATACCTGTTCGGCGCGCGCGAACCTGGTAGAGCATCGGAGTTCGTCGGCACGCACATCCGACCGCGCGTCATGGTGCCCGAGTCGTGGAAGCTGCCGGTCGGCTTGAGTCTATCGACAGAGATCGGTCCGGTCAGTACCAAGTACGACGCCAACAACGTAAGCGTCGAGTTCCGTCCGATCATCGACCAGACACTCGGCAAGTTCTACTGGGCGGTCAACCCGACCGTCGGTTGGTCAGTGAAAGGACCGGATGCGGGGAAGGGCACCGCTGGGATGGGCTTCGAGCCCAATGTGAAGATCGCGTATTCACTAGAGAAGCGCATCGCCGTGGGCTTCGAGTACTACGGCGCCACAGGCTCGATCACGCGACTCGCGCCACTGAAGCAGCAAGAGCATGTCGTCTACCCGTCGATCGATCTGTTCCTTTCGGAAGACTGGGAGACGAACATCGGTTATGGCCTGCGTGTAGCCGGGACAGGTGACCGCAACGTCTTCAAGCTGATCGTTGGTCGTCGCTTCGGTTGGTAAGCAGTGAGCACCATGCGCGCGACCAAGTGCAACGCGCGCGGCGGCGGATAGCAAATCGTCAGCCGCCGTTCGCCACCAGCATGCGGGGGCTCCAGAGAGAGCCATCGCTGGCCGGAATTGGCCGCTGCGACAACATCCGAGCCATCGGCGTCGATAGTACCGCATCCGAAAAGTGCCGCCCTTGCTGCGTGAAGCACTGCAGGCGCGTCAGGCGCTGTGATTGCTCCGCGGTCTCCACCCCTTCGGCGATGACGTCGAGTCCGAGCCCGCGCGCCAGCTGCACCAACGAGGCGACGATGGCGAGGTCACGTTGGTCGAGCAGCATCTGCGCGATGAAGCGGCGATCGATCTTAATGCCGTCGAGCGGAGCCTGACGTAGAAACGTCAGCGATGCGAAGCCAACGCCGAAGTCATCGACCAAAAGCCGTAGCCCGAGATCCTTGAGCGCGCGTAGTGTTTCGATTGCGACTTCGCCGTCGACCATCGTGCTGTTTTCGCTCAGCTCGAGCACGATCGATTCTGGTGGGCAGTTTGTCTGCGCGAGAATATCGGCGACGCGCCGATCAAAACCGTGATCACGAAGCTGGACGGCCGACAAGTTGACGGACATGCGGATGTCTCCAGCGGCGCCGAGTTTGCGCCACTCGACCAGGGATTCGCATGCCCTATGTAAGACGCGTTCGCCGATCGGTACGATCAATCCCGTGTCTTCGGCTAGCGGCAGAAAGCTCGCCGGTAGTTGCAGGCCCATGACCGGGTCGCGCCACCGCAACAGCGCCTCAGCGGCCACAACGCGTCCACTGATCGTGTCGACGATTGGCTGAAAGTGAACCTCGAACTCATCGGCGTCGAGCGCCGCGCGTAGACGCGCTTCACGGCCGAGCGTTGCAGTCGCAGGCGGAGCGTTGGATGTCGTAGAGGTCTCGACTGCACGCTCCTTGGCTGACTGACGCTCCGCCTCAGTCGATGCCGATCGTCCGCGGCGCGCGGTTTCTTTTTCGCGATACATCTCGGCGTCGGCGACATCCATCAGCTGTTGCGCGTCTTCGCCATCGAGTGGCGACATCGCGCCGCCAACACTCGCTTCGATTTGCGCACGGTGGCCACCGCCAACGTCGATCGGCTCGCGCAAGCAATCGAGAATCGTGTTGCGCACGAAGGCGATGTCGCGACGACTGGTCACGTCCGGCAGCAGGATGACAAATTCGTCGCCGCCAAGCCGTGCCACGGTGTCGGAGCGTCGCACACATTCGGTCAGACGTCGGGCAACGTTTTGCAGGAGGGCATCGCCGCGTGCGTGACCGAGGGTATCGTTGATCGCTTTGAATCCGTCCAGGTCGACAAAGAGGATGCCCGTCTTTCTCGCGTACCGGGCGCCGAACGCGAGCGCGCGTTCGAGTTGATCGAGAAACAGATCACGATTCGCAAGGCCGGTGAGCGGATCGTGCGTGGCGCGATGGGCGGCTTCGCTGCGCGCCTCTTCCAGCGTGCTGAGCCGACGCTGCCGCTCGATCGCGACGCCCAGCACGTGGGCAAGTCCGCTCGTAAGGAGCTGATGTTTGGCAAAGCACTCGTGCGCGCCGGCGCGGATCGCGCGGAGCATGAGTGAATCGTCCAGCGTTCGCGTGTAGACCACGACGGGCACCGACGAGGACGCCGCACGGATACCAGCCACCGCCGACACGCCGGACGCATCGGACACATCGAGTTCGACGACTACTACATCGAACGGGACCTCCATCAACGTGCGCACGGCGTCCGCCAGCGTCTCGACCCGAATCAAGGCCAGCGGGCCTTGAACTTCGGCGCGGAGTGCCGTTTCGGAGCGCATCGCATCGTCGCTATCGTTCTCAACCAGTAGCACGCGAAGGGCGCGGTCGAGAGGCAGCGGGGTGTAGCGTGGGCGTATCATGCGGCACCTCTCGTTCGCGAGGAACGTTGATCTGGTATTAACGGCAACGATACCGCCTGAATCGTCGCCGACCAGAGAGCATCCGTGATCTGTGATACAAATTGCCGGGAGCGTGACACCATCGGGACCTTCGCGCGTTCGCCACGTGGGCGTGAGCGTGCAGCTGGTCTGACCATGGAGTACCGTGCACTGCAGTAATGATGCCTATGTCCACACCAGCTTGTCGTGTATGCGCCACGAGTTTGTCGCGAATTCATCGTTTCTAACCGGACTCCTATGACCACCGTTTCAACGCACGTCCCCGAAGTCGGCGAAACTGCCCCCGACTTTGCCCTTGCTTCCACGTCTGGCAGCACGGTCACGCTATCCTCGCTGCGTGGCCAAACCAACGTCTTGCTGGCGTTCTTCCCGTTGGCCTTCACTGGCGTCTGCACGACCGAAGTGTGCGCCTTCAGCGAAGATTTCGACGCGTTCACCGGTGCGTCGGTCCAAGTCCTGCCGATCAGCGTGGATGCGGTTCCGTCACTCGGTGAGTTCAAGTCGAAATTCTCGATGAAAGTCGACCTCCTGTCGGACTTTCGACGTGATGCATCGCGTGCCTACGGCGTATTGCGCGAGGACACGTACTTCTCGAATCGGGCCTACTTTCTGATTGACAAGGCAGGAATCGTTCGCTGGTCCTATGTCGAGTCGACTCCGGGCACGCGTCGTGAAAATTCCGAGATCTT
>JBBQDB010000142.1:0-10810 GCA_038319245.1 Gemmatimonadales bacterium | reverse complement strand
CGCGCTTGATGCACAGTGGACGACGCAGGAGGGGCATGGCATGCGGCTCGCCGACTTGCGTGGCGACGTGGTCGTGCTGGCCATGGTGTACACGTCTTGCACGATGACCTGCCCGCTGATCACCAACGAAATGCTCGCTGTGCAACGCGCGCTGCCGCCCACGATTCGCAGTCATGTGCGTTTTGTGTTGGCATCGTTCGATCCTGCGCGTGATTCGGTGGCCGTGCTCCGTGCGTATGCGACGAAGATGTCGCTCGACGAACGATGGCTGGCGTTGCGCGCACCGGCTGCGGACGTTCGACAGTTGGCGGTCTTACTCGGCGTGCGCTATCGCGCGCTGCCGAACGGCGACTTCGAACACTCGAACATTATCACCGTGCTCGATGCCGACGGCGTGCAGCAGTTTCAATCGGAGCGTGTCCCGGTTGATCGCCCAGCGCTCGTTGGGGCGGTCATGCGTGCGGCGAGGTCGGGTACCGCCGATCGTCTACGACAGAAATGAGCGCGCGTCGCCGGCGCGACGCCGCCCAGATGGTGGCAACCGTTGGTTAGACGAGGACTGGACGGCGGCGTTCCGACTCTGGCGGCGTCGCCGAAGCGCGTGCGAATCACAGCGAACATACGGTGGAGAACGCGCTTGACCGCGGCGATGCCATAGCGCCGGGAGCGTACCGTCGCGCTTGCGTGTCGAACGTATCAGAACCGCTCGCCGCTGGCCTCGCGGATCTTACTGCCCGTGGGTCGGATTCGGCCCCACATGGACCAGAAGTAGACGGCCAGCCCCAGTACCTGACCGAAACCGCCTGCGAGCGCCAGCCATTCGAACCCTCGGGATTGACCATACGCATTTCCCGCCTCTGCAAGAACGCGAGCGGCCGTGGCCGAGGTCAGGACCCAATAGGCCGCCGAGATCCGAGCGGGCGTGTAGCGTTGATCATCCTGCGCGGGGCGCGGGAATAGCCAGAGCGCAACGCCGAGGATGAGGAACAGGACGAACCCGACCAGCAGCGCGTGGATGTGTGCCGACTGGAGATAGGGGTTGGGCCATACGTGGAATACATCCCGCTGGACTTGCATCCAGGCACCGATGGCGAGACCGATGAACAGGAAGACGATGCCGGTCTTGATGAAGCGTCGTACCAAGGTGTACATGGCGTCAGTCTGCCATGGTGCACAACACAACGGTTTGTATCAACGACGCTTCCTCGTCGGAACCGTTGATGCGGAGGAGCATGCCGGATCGTGGGCGGGCAAACGAGCTCATGACAAAGCCTCCTGGTTATTTGGAACTGAATCGGGAGCGCAACTCAATCGGCAAGCTGCAAGCATGCGATGCGATCTCACGTGGAGCGAGTGCTGAGGTGCGGCACGACTTTTCGCCGGTGGACGTCAGCGGAGTCAGCCAGATGACCGAAGGGAGCGCTGCGCCTCCAGTGTTCACGATCGGTCATTCAACGCGCACGGTCACCGAACTGGTTGCGTTGTTGCGGCAGGTCGATGTCCGGCTGCTGGTCGACGTACGTTCAATTCCTCGCTCGCGCGCGGTGCCGCAGTTCAACGCCGACACGCTACCGGAAACGTTGGCCGCGGATGGGATCGCCTACCGGCACCTGAGCGCGCTGGGCGGTCGGCGTCATCATCCGAAAGGGACGCCGCCCTCGGCGAACACGTTCTGGCGTGTGATGGCGTTCCGTTACTACGCCGACTACGCGGAAACGGCGCCGTTTCGCGCTGGGCTGAATGAGCTACTCGCGCTGGCGGCGGAAACGCGCTGTGCCATCATGTGCGCCGAAGCCGTGTGGTGGCGGTGTCATCGCCGCATCATTGCAGACTATCTGCTCGTGCGCGGCATCGCCGTTGGGCACATCATGGCACAAGGCACGATCACGCCAGCCCTGCTCACACCCGGCGCGCACGTTCAGCCAGACGGTACCGTGCGCTATCCGTCACCGCAGCAATAGGCATCGCGTTCTGCAGTGTCACGCTGCATCACGCTGCATCACGCTGCTGCTTCTGGCGAACCGGCCGACGGCGCGTGAACGACGGTCAACAGGAAGGTGCAGCCCTGCGCAGAGCGCGCCGAATGGCGCACGCCCGGTGCCAATACCAGGATGTCATTGGTGGCCAGCGCGTATTCGATTCCCATCGCGTGAAAAACCACGCTTCCCTTGAGGATATGAATGCTCACGGGGCCGTCCGTGCCGTGCTCCGGTAAGTCTCCACCCGGTGCCAGCGCCAGCATCGTCAATCGCAGCGGTCCCTCTTTCACCAGCGTACGCGCGGTGCGTCCGCTGCGTGTGAGGAGGTCGTCGTCGAGTGTCGATTCGTCGTGCGTCAGGTGGTGCAGCAGCACATCGCCTTCCACCGTGCGTTGCATCGATGACATGAACTGCGTCTCCGAAATCAGCAGTGTTTAACCACTCCGATCATCCGCGGGCTCCGTGCACACCTGCGATGCGCTGACGTCGCGCCCCACGAAAGTGCGCACTAGCAACCTATCGCCTTTACGACAAAGGCGGAGCAGGGTGGTCGACTACACGGTGAAGTGGCTGGCCTACAAGTTGACCTGTACACTCGGGTAACGGATGCGCGCGTGGACGAGGCGATCGACGCAGTGAACGCCGCTGCGGCAGTCGGCAATCCTCAAACGGAGTCGACGGGAATGGACACGGATGAGCTTCGTGATACGTCGGGCAGTTCGCCGTCCTCCGCATCGCGACCGCGAATGCGACCGCGAATGCGACCGCGACCGCACGTCGTGATCGTCGGCGCGGGTTTCGGTGGACTGAGCGCGGCGCAGGGACGCGCCAGCGCGGACATCGACGTGACCGTGATCGACCAGCACAACTATCACTTATTCCAGCCGCTGCTCTACCAGGTGGCGACGGCCGGTCTCTGGCCGTCCGAGATCGCCTACCCGATTCGCGCGATTCTCCGAAAGCGGCACAATATCCGCGTGATGCTCGGCGAGGTCACCAGTGTAGACGTGGATGGCAAGCGTGTACACGTCGGCACTACGACTGTCTCGTACGACTACCTGATCGTCGCCGTCAACGCACGCCACTCCTATTTCGGTCACCCCGCATGGGAAGACGAGGCGCCGGGACTGACATCCGTCGAAGATGCGTTCGAGCACGCCTTGTCTGCGCGCGCCGCGACGGCGCTCCGTCGTCGCAGCGTTGAGATGCGCGCGAATGCGAAGGTCGAGCACATCGAGCCTGGCCACGTCACGATTGCTAGCGACTGGCGGCGGAGACTGTGCTGTGGGCAGCCGTGGTCACCGCGTCCTTGCTCACGCGAACGCTTGGACTCTCGCTCGACAAGGCTGGCCGACTGCTGGTGAACTCCACCAGCGCGTCGCCGGTCGTCCGGAGCTGTTCGTCATCGGCGACGCTGCAGCGGCGCGCAGTTGCTTCGTTGCGAGCGCATCACTCCCGCTCCTGACGCACCGGGAAACACGAAGCTCACCAGGAGGTCCGGCACATGATGAAACCATTCAAGGTTGGGGATCAGGTGTGGTGGAACTCTGAGGCTGGGCGCGTTCAAGGTCATATCACACGCGTGCATTCGAAGGACGTCGAATTCAAGGGAGATACGCACCATGCACGTCCCGAAGCGACGCGAAAGCTTTGGCGGCTCCGATGGGTCCAAGTGCCTACGCCAGAGGAGAGCAGACGAGCGGTGCCTCGTCCGTGAGCGAGGCGCTTAACGTTTCTCGCTGCTTCTCCAAGCAGCAGTAGCATGTTTCGGCGTATCACCCAAGACTGAGTCCGTTCATGACGAAGCGCTTCAATGCAGAACCGCAGGCTCGCCCGGTTTCCGTCATCTACCTAAGCCGCGTTGCGTTGGTCACATGGCGTGCTGCCTCCGCATCAGGCTGTGGCGGCAAGCAGGACATATCGGTTCGGGACACCAATGCCGGCGCACGTCCGTCGGCGTCTGTTGCGACGGATCCCGATGTTCGGATTGCCATTGTGCCGCCCGTGCACGGGCGACATTTGGTGCTCACCGAAATGCGCGGCATGCTGACGACTGTTCAGGGATACGTCGACGCGGCGGCGCGAGGCGACACGGCTGGGATGCGGGCCGCGGCGCAGGCGTCCGGGATGGCGGCGGCACGCGACCTGGATCCGGCGATGCAGCAGCGCGCCCCTGCGGACTTCCTGCGTCTTGGGATGAGTATGCACGCCGCGTGGGATTCACTCGCAGCGGATGTAAGTCGCCGCGTGCCGACCGGACAAACTGTCGGTCGGTTAGGGACGATTATGCGCAATTGCGTCGCCTGCCATGCGCAATTGCGGCTCAACGTCGAACACGACAGCCACATCGTCAGGAACGCGTGATACGGCGACGTTGGTCAGCGCCTCGGTCCATACCAGTGCGGCGCGCTCACGTTCACTGAAAACGGTGTCTCGCGCCACGCCGAAAGTGTTTACCGGTGCTGCTAGGTCTCGCCGGTTGCACGCGCATCTTCGCTGTGCATGTCGCGATAGACGGCACCATGGGTCATTCGCGAAGCACGAATCTTCCTGGCGCTCAGAAGCAGATCGACTCGGCCGAAGTCTGCGACGGTATCTCCAACGCCGCAACAGCGTTGTGCTCCTGGCGCGTCAAGCGTAACACGCCTTCACGTTCGTGTGACACCAGGCCGAGCGTCAATTCGGTGCGTCGGTAAATCGTGAGATCCTCGAACCATCCGTCGGGTCCGGCTGGCCAATGAAATAATCCAGCGTCAGTGAAACTCAGGAGTCGTGTAAGCGTCACTTCACTGAACGTCCACAGGCGAACAGGGCGCGTTAGCTCCTTCTCCTCAGCGCCCGAGAGCACACGCCGAGCCGCAATCGGACGTTCGTATGGTCCAAGCTCGTCTTCGAATGCGTCGACAAACGGCGCCTGCGTGTCCTGCAAGGCCATCACCGTGATCGAGAACTCATCGGCGCCCTGCTTGAGGAGATAGCGAAGTAGTCGTGGGCCGCGTTCGCCACGAAGGCTGTCGTCAAACACGTAGCGAACTATAAGCATAGACACCGTGAGATCGGGGCAGCAGAGAGATCGAGTCGTAGGACGGGGCGAGGTGGTGTACGCGGGATACGGCATTGTCGAGCTTCAGCTTGGATGAAAGAGATCACCATTCCGGGAGCCGAAATCTCTGCGGAGTTAGTCACGGTGCGCCAGCCACCATCAACAGCGAAGGGCACTGTGTGTATTTGCTTGAAGGCGAGATGGGCGCGGCGAATGTCGTGGGTGGCGATCGTTCGATGCGAAGTATCGCGAGCGGATTCGTCATGCGAAGTTTCTGGCGGTATACGGACGTGCGGAACGTGATGGAACTGCGGTGAACCTCATTGCAAAAAGCTTCAAGGCGCTGTGACGTTTGGGTCGTCTGTCGTACCCGAACCCGGCACGTACGCGTTGATGGCCGCCGGACTGTTGGCTATGGGGATGGCCGCACGGCGTCGTCAAGTGACGTCGGTTTAACCGAGCGTTGATGGCAACCGAACGCGGTTGATGCCTGGTACGTACCGGCCGTTGACCGGCGTTCGCCAACAATGCGAATGGGATGCGCCGGTGTGCGTACATGGCGTATCCCGCGACACCAATACGATCGGGGCTACGCTTTTCCGATGGCCAATGGCAGGCTGCTCGAATCCCACAACCGGACGCCGCCGTCAATCGCGTGCTCGTTTGATCCGCGACGACAGTGGGCGGGTAGTGTGGCGATTTTGGTGACATTCCCGCCACCAAGTACGACGTAGTCGCAGAGCAGCGCTTCCTGCAGCAGCGCACTTACTGTCGCCACGTGATGCTCCCATCGCTTGCGGCCGAGTCGCTTGCGCCCTGCATCGCCGACATACTCCTCGTAGCTGCGATCCTTGCGGTAGGGCAGGTGTGCCAGTTCGAGCGGCTCCAGCTGACCCTGTGAAACGATGGCAGTGCCGAGTCCGGTGCCGAGTCCCAGGAATAGCATGCGGCCGTGTTCATAGCTGCCCAACGCCTGCATGGCCGCGTCGTTAACCAGGCGAACGGGTTTCCCGAATGCTTGCTCAAAGTCCATGCCCTTCCATCCGCCGCCAAGATTGTGCGGTTCCTTCGCCGGCTTCCCGTTACGGACGGGGCCAGGATAGCCGATCGACACCACATCATAATTCCAGTCGTGCGCGAGTGCCTTCACCTGTTGCACCATCTGCACCGCAGTCATCGTGGGCCCGGAGTCCAACTCTTCTGGCACACGATTCCAGGATCCTGCGACCTTCACATGTGTACCGCCCACGTCCACGATAAGAATCCGCATTGCGCTATCCCGGGGAAAGTGTCGCGTAAGTTGCCTGTACGTTGATCGCGCTGTTGCCTGTTCGTCGCCGTCTGACACTTCGCACGCTGAGTACCGCAATCATGACTGATGCGCTTCGCTTCGCGCCGGGATGGCCCGGTATCGAACCACGGTGGACGACGAGTGCGAAGAGCGCGGTCGGTACCGCAAACAACGCTGGCGCGCGGGTATGGTTCACGGCAAGCCACGGCATTCTCAATGAGATCTACTATCCGGAAGTGGACACCGCTTGCACACGCGACGCCGGATTTCTCGTGTCTGCGCAAGGCGGATACTTTTCCGAAGAGAAACGGCACTGCTCGCATGCGGTCGAGTGGCTGGCGCCGGGCGTGCCGGCGTTTCGACTGATCAACAGTTGCCACGAAGGGCGATATCTGATCGAGAAACGTGTCTGTTGTTCGCCGGATTTCGACGCGGTGCTGCAGCACGTTCGCTTTACGCCACTCGTCGGCACGCTCAGCGACTACCACCTCACGTGGCTCATCAGCCCGCACTTGGGCAATCACGGCGCCGGCAACAGTGCGTGGACGGGCGAGTTCAAAGGTGAGCCGATGCTGTTCGCGTCGCGCGATGCGCTGGCAATGGCGGTGAGTTGCACGGCGCCGTGGTTAGCGCGCTCGGCGAATTTCGTTGGACCGCTCGACGCCTGGAACGATGTGCAACGCGACGGCAAGATGCGGCAAACCTACGATCGCGCAGACAATGGTAACGTGTCGCTCGCCGGTGAAATCGATCTGGTCGGGTGCGCAGGTGAGTTCACGATCGTGATTGCGTTTGGCGTTGATGCGTCGACCGCCGCGCTGCACGCGCGCGCGTCGCAGCTCGTTCCCTACGACACGCAGGAGTCGCAGTACGCCGCCGCTTGGCATCGCTTTCAGCACAAGCTGTTGCCACTCGATGAACCAGCATCAGCAAATGCGCCGCATCTGTATCGTACAAGCGCGGCGGTGATCAAGGCGCACGGATCGATGAACAGCGATGGCGGAATGATTGCATCGCTGTCCGTGCCGTGGGGAAACTCGAAAGGCGACGGTGATCTGGGCGGCTATCATCTGGTCTGGCCGCGCGACATGGTGTCATCTGCGGGTGGACTGCTTGCGGCGGGCGCGCAGCACGAGGTGCTGGATACGATCCGCTTTCTTGCCGCGGTGCAGGAAGCCGATGGTCATTGGTCGCAAAATTTGTGGCTCAACGGCGGCGCGTACTGGCATGGTGTACAACTCGACGAGACGGCGTTTCCGATCTTGCTCGTCGACCTCGCGCGTCGTGCAGATCTGCTCGATGCCGATATGCTCGCGTTGTGGTGGCCGATGGTGCGAAAGGCCGCGTTGTTCATCGTGCGCAACGGACCGGCGACCGAGCAGGACCGGTGGGAGGAAGACGCCGGCTTTTCACCGTTCACGCTCGCTGTGGTGATTGCGTCGCTGCTTGGTGCCGCGGATATCGCTGATCTTCACGGAGACACGAAGGCTGCAGCGTACTTGCGCGAAACGGCTGACGCGTGGAATGCGAGCATCGAACGCTGGACGTTTGCCGAACACACGCCGCTCGCACAGCAGTATGGGGTTCGCGGTTATTACGTGCGTATCGGCAGCAGTGCCGAACTCGATGTCGCCGCTCCGGTGGAGGGCGCGGTGGTCATCAAGAACCGCACATCACCGACTGAGGCGTCTGCGTATGATGTGGTTGCGACCGACGCGCTTGCGCTGGTCCGATTCGGCTTGCGCGCGCCGCACGACGTGCGGATTCGCGATACCGTCACGATGATTGATGCACTCTTGCGCATCGAAACAGAGACTGGGCCGACGTGGCATCGCTACAACGGTGATGGCTACGGTGAGCAGGAAGATGGGTCACCCTTTGACGGAACAGGAATCGGACGTGGCTGGCCACTGCTTGCGGGTGAGCGTGCCCACTACGAGTTAGCGGCGGGCAATCACGAAGAGGCCGAGCGTTTGGCAGCGGTGATGCGCGCGCAGGCCAGCGACGGTGGCTTGTTACCTGAGCAAGTGTGGGACGCTGCGGATATTCCGGAGCGTGAACTGTTTAACGGACGCGCGGCGGGATCAGCGATGCCACTCGTGTGGGCGCACGCCGAGTACATCAAGTTGTGGCGTTCGCTGCGTGACGGGCATGTGTTCGATTGTCCGCCGCAGACCGTGGCGCGCTACATCGCGCAGTCGAATCCGGTGCCGTTTGCCTGCTGGCGTCCAACGATGATGCGTCGGGACGTTCAAGCGGGTCAGTTTCTGCGGGTAGAGACGTCGGCCGCGGCCATGGTGCATTGGACGAATGATGGATGGAAGACGTCGCACGACGTGCAATCGATCGACTCGACCGTCGGTGTGCACTTCGTCGATCTACCCACGCAGGCGTTGCCGCCGGGCGCGATGATTGATTTCACCATGCGTTGGGATGACGACGTGCGGTGGGAAGGGAAAGATTTCCGAGTCGAGGTCGTCGCGGCAGCATGAATTGCGGGGCGTCTGTCATGTTCGCGCCATGAGGAGATCTACTGCCGTCAGCATGCGGCAGGATGCATCCAATTCGGGTATGCAACGTCGCAGTACGTGTGACAAACCACACTGGCCCACAACGCCTGCATTGGCGTTTAGGGTAGCGGATCTCCGTGCGATCCTGTAGCCAACGAGATCGACCGACCCATCGTCACCGAGCGAAATGAAACATGATTGAGCTCCAACACCCTGAAGGTTGCAGCTGCGGCGCGCATGATGAATCGACCAGCAGTCTTTCGCGCCGACAGCTGCTGCGGTCCCTCGGTGCGATCGGCGCAGGCTTGGCGGTCGGGCCCGCCGTGGCCATGGGTGCGTCGAGCGACCGGCGCCATGAACTGGTGCAGGCCCGTGCGGTGCGAGCGGGGAAGGCGCGAAAGTTCACCATCCTGCACACCAGCGACATCCACGCGCAGCTACACACACACGACGAATTCTTCTACGAGAATAAGCAGGCGGTGTACAAGCGGCGCGGCGGCTTCGGTGTGCTCAAGACGATGATCGACTCGTTGCGCGCCGAGGATCCTGAAAACACGCTGGTGATCGATGGCGGCGATTGCTTTCAGGGCGGCGGCGTGGCGGCCCTAAGCGAAGGCCGCGCGCTCGTGCCGCTGATGAACCGCATCGGCTACGACCTGATTCTACCTGGCAATTGGGAAGTGGCGTACGGCAAAGAGAATATGCTCAAGGATCTCGGTGGCTACAGCGCGGCCAAGATCTGCGCCAACATGTACCACGAGCCAGAGGCGAAATATTGCGGCGACAGAAAGGACCCGAACGCCGCGCTCGTTGGCGAAATAATTTTTCAACCCTATTGGACGCGGCTTATCGCCGGCGTCAAGATCGGATTCATCGGCTACAACGATCCCCTCACGGGGAAGCGACAGAGCCCCGCATACAGTTGCGGTATCAGGTTCGCCAAGCCGGAGCTCAACGTCGCACAGTACATCCGGATTCTGCGCGACTACGAGCGGTGTGCCATGGTGTTCCTCGTCACCCACATGGGTCTCGCACAGCAGGTCGCACTGGCCAATGCACCCGAAGTGGACGGCGCGGATCTCATTCTCGGTGCCGATACGCACGAGCGCGTTCGCACGCCGATCGCCGGCAAGTACAGCAGCGTGACGGAACCTGGCGCGTTCGGTTCATTCATCGCACGCCTCGATGTGATCGTAGAGAATGGCCAGGTGAAAGACCGACACTACGAACTGCTGGATGTGGATCCGGAGAAGTACCCTGCGGACCAAGGCATGCTGCGACTTATCGATGACGTGAGCGCGCCGTACAAAACGCAGCTCGGCAAAGTGGTCGGCAGCACCAGTAAAACCTTGCTGCGATACTATGTGCTCGAGAACCCGATGGATAACCTGATCACTGATGCCATCATGTGGAAGCTTCGGCCCGACGTCGCCATCAGCAACGGCTTCCGCTTCTGTCCACCGATCACCGCCGACGGGAAAACGCCCACGCCGATCACCAACGATCACATCTGGAGCATGGTCCCGGTGGACAGCGAGGCCAAGTACGGGGAGGCGTCAGGGCAACAAATGTGGGACTGGCTGGAACAGGAGTTGCACAACGTCTTTGCGCAGGATCCGGCCAAACGCTTCGGCGGCTGGGTGGTGCGCTTCAAGGGCATGACGGCCAACTTCACGATGCGGGCAGAGAAGGGTAAGCGCGTGAACTGGATGCGGATCGGCGGGACGCCCGTTGATCGTGCGCGCACGTATCTCATCGCCGCGTGCGAACGCGAAGGTGATCCCGACGACACGTTGTGTCGCATGGAGAAGGTGAAGAACCCGCGCCGTGCGAACGCCACGATGCACAACATCCTGCGCGAATATTTCGCGGAGCACTCGCCCGTGGCACCCACCGTCGAGGGTCGCATCACGGCCACCGATGCACCGCAGGACTTGCTGAGCCAGTTGGAAGGGTACGACTACCAGTTCCGGTGATCCGTGTGGCT
>JBBQDB010000141.1:0-11096 GCA_038319245.1 Gemmatimonadales bacterium | reverse complement strand
GCGCCGTGGAAGCGTCGAATCGTGTTGCGGACGCGCGTGAGGGCGTGTTGTTGATGCGGCATTAAGGTGATGTCACCGATGGTGCGGGTGGGTTCGTGGTGAAGTATGGCGTTGGCGAGGTGTGCTTTGACGAGATCGACGTTGGCGACCTGCCAAACGGGTACGGAGCTACGCGAAGTGGAGCGTGGCGTGTGTGTCATTCGTTGGCCCAATCGAGCAACGGTTGGAGTCGCGTGACCGGAATTCCGTAGGCGTCTGCGACGAGGTCGGTGTGTTCGTCCGGCGAGAGTTGACCGTGGTCGAGTCGTCGTCCGACGTCGGCAAGTGCGGCTCGTGCAGTGGGCCAGTCTGGCGGTAGCGGTAGCGATGCGACCGTCCATCCCAAGTACCGTCGAAAGCCGCCGCGTGCGGGTTCGGCGAGGCAGTCGAGCCAAGCGCGACAGACTGGCGCGGTGAGTAGGGCATTGAGCGCGAATGCGTCGTCGAGCGCGGGGGTGCGGAGCACGTAACAGGAGTTGAGTGGGACCGTCGGGTCGCCGGCGGGGAGTACGCGGGTGCGCAGGGTCTTGCCGATGTCGGCCCAGACGAGTCGAGCGACTTCGTGTCGTGCGGCTTCGGTGCGGAAGAGGCTCCACCAGGGCGTCTGCGATCGCGCGTCGCGTCGCGCTTCGAGTTGGCGACGCCAATGCGCGAGCCATCGTGCGGCGCGTGGCGGCAGTGTGCGGAGCGGTTTGCCGTCCGTGTCGTGAGTCCAGAGGATGCGCGTGTCTGGATCGCTGCCTCGTGTGCGTCTGTTGTCAACGAGTCGCCGGTGTGCGTCGGCGATGTGTTCACCGCGCAGCATCGGTCGCAGGAGTTGGCGTTCGACGAGGGCGGAGCGGTTGTCTGCTGTGACGGTGGCGGTGTCGTCGTCGTGTTCGACCGCCGTCACCAGAAATGCGGCATTCAGTCCGCATTTGACGCCGAGCAGCGGTCGTCCGAGGGTGGAATCGCCGAGTGGTGGTCCAGCGAGTCGGAGTCGTTCGAAGGCATCGTGGACAGCGGGCGGGAGGAGCAGCCACGGTGCGGATGGGTCGGCGCCGAGTGCGAGTTGATGTGGCGCGGTGGTGAACTGGTGGGTGTGTCGGCGTCGCGCGACGGAGATGTGTACGACCGGGTGCGGCGAACGTTTGACCAGGGTGTCGCGGTGAGCGGACGCGATCGTCGTGGGGCGTGAGGCGATCAGCGAGCGGTTCAGCGAGCGTGGGGGTGCGGTGGTCGTTGACGGCTGCGGGTTTAAATGCGGCGAGTCCGATTGCGGCCAGTCCGATGGAGGCGTCATGCGCGGTTCGTGCGTGGCGACGCGTCGACCGTCTCGTGAGGCGACGATGAGTGACGGATAGGTGGCGGCGTCGAAGAGGGGTGGCGCCTCGCTCCAATCGCGGATCCGCTGGATGCGTGTGTGTTGGGCGAGGAACGCGCGTGTGCCGCCTCCAGCCAATGCGCGCCAGAGTTTGGCTGGTACGAGCATGGCGAGGGTGCCGTCTGGGGCGAGCAGTTGTGTGCCGCGTTCGATGAAGGCTGCGGAGAGATCGGCTTGCGCGGCAAAGCCCGTCGTGGCACCGGCGCGTTTGGCGCCGATCGTCCATGTCGCGCGGTGAAACGTTTGAAAGTCTTTGCGCAGTCGCTGACGTTCGGCGATGGGGAGCGCGTGTGGTCGGACCCAGGGTGGGTTACCGAGTATGAGTTGAAAGCCGCCGGCGGCAGCGACGTCGGCGAAGTGGGCGGCGAACCGGAAGGGGAGGGCAGCGCCGAGTTGGAGGGAGGTGCGTCGGCGTGCGATGTCGCGGGAGTGCGTGCGTAGTTCGCGCAGGCGGAGCGTGTCGAGTGGTGTGCGGCGCCGTTTTTCTCCGAAGAGATCGGGGGTGCGGAGCGACTCGATGAGGGCGCACCGTTGGTGTGTGATTTGGGCCAGGTGTTGGGTTGCTTCGCCGATCGCGCGTGAGCGCTCTTCGAGATCGAGGGCGGTGGCGAGTGTGTGTTTGCGTGGCCCGGAGGCGCGCGTGTACCGTTCGCGAAGCGTCGTGAGTTTGCGTGCGCTTGGCGGGGCGAAGCGAAAGTCGCCGCCGGCCAGTGCGTCACCGACGCGGATGTGGTGATCGAGGTTTGGGAGCGGCGGAACCAGCGTTGGGCGTGTTTCCGGGCACTCGATTACGACGGAGAGCCAGAGGCGAAGTTCGCAGAGCCAGACCGCGATCGGATTGCGATCGACGCCGAAGATGGAGCTCGTGAGGAGATCGCGTCGGAGTTGGTGTTGCGGGCGCGGGTCACCGCCGCGTTGGAGGATGCGTGCGACGCTTTCGAGCGTGTGAACGAGGAATGCGCCCGAGCCGCACGCGGGGTCGAGGACGCGCATGGCGAGGAGTTGCGCGCGCGTGGTCTCGTCGAGGTGGAGTGGCGTCGTGTGTTGGTCGAAGGCGTCGTGTGGCAGCGTGGGGAGCGCGGCGTGGAGGGCATCTTCGACGACTTGATTTACCAGGGAGGGTGGCGTGTAAAAGCTTCCCGAGCGTCGGCGTTCGTCTTGGGCCATGAGGCATTCGAAGGCGCGGCCGAGCATTTCCGGATCGACCGCGGCTTCGGACCACGCGGTCGAGTCTTCGTGGGCGGTGAAGCGATAGCGATCGAGGAGTTCACCAATCAGGCTGGCGAGTGCATCATCGGCGAAGCGGAGTGTGTGTCGTTTCCGTTCTAGCGGTGTGGGCGCGAACAGTCCGCCGTTGAGAAACGGGATGGCGCCGAACGCGAGTGCCGCGGGCGCGCGGTGGGCGATCGGTGTGTTGAGTGTGCCGAAAAAGAGTGGGCGAAGGAGATGGGTGTGGAGCGAGCGTTGTTGTTCGAGAATGGACGTGGCACGATGGAGCAGAAAGTTGCGATCGTGATCGAGCCAGCCTTTCGCTTCGAGAAAGGCGAGGAAGAGGCAGCGCGAGGTGCACAGGAGTGATAGCTCTATGCGTTCTGCGCGCGATGCTGTGCCAGTGGCTGTTTGTGCGAGCGCGGTGACGGTACGCTCGAGGGCGTGATAGAAGCGAGTGGAAAGTGCGTCGCGCTTGAGGATGTCGGTGAAACGTGCGTGTCGCAGATGGTCATCGAGGTCGGTGACTGCGGCGAGGGCGCGGAGTGTGTCGGCATCGGAGTCGACGACGTGAGTGCGGTCGAGTCGCAGTACGGCGATACGTGGGCCGGTTGGATGCGGGGTGACGGTGGCGAGCGAAATCGTACTTCTCGTATCGTCGAGCGTGATGATGCACCAGCGGCGTGTGGGTGCGTTGCGTGCGACGGTTGTGCAGAGTCGACGGACGAGTTCTCGTGCGTGTGTGGTGGTGGCGCCGCCGGCGTGTGGCGCGAGGACTGCGGCGAGCAGGCGCAATGCACCCGGGCCGCGGGTAATGTCGACCGAGTCGACCAGCTCATGTACGCCGATCGTTTTGAGCGCGTTCTCGGACACGGAGTGTGGGGCGTCATGGAAGCCGAGTGCGCGGGCGATGGGCCGGAGCGCAGTGAGGGAGTCGGCGTTGGCGAGCAGCGAGGCGGCGGCGCGGAGAGTGAGCACGGGTACAAGGTGCGCACGCTGGTCGTGGGGTGCTTCACCGAAATCGTGTGTGTTGTAGCGAAACGTTGCGGGATATCTTCCGCGGATGAATGTCGGTGACGGAGGAGTCGAGCAGGGTGCACCCGTGCGAAGCTTGCATGCAGTGCGTAGCGTGCACCTCCGCGAGGTCGCGGGGCTCTTTCTGCGACTTGGAGCCACCGCCTTCGGTGGACCGGTTGCGCACATTGCGGCGATGGACGACGAATGTGTGCGCGTCCGACAGTGGCTCACGCGCGAACAGTTTACTGATCTCCTGAGCGCGGCCAACCTGCTTCCCGGCCCGAGCTCCACCGAACTGGCGATGATGCTTGGCGCGCGACGGGCCGGACCGGTTGGGCTGGTCGTCGCCGGCGTCGCGTTCATCCTGCCCGCGACGCTGATCGTGTGGACAATCGCGTGGTGGTACGGTCGCTCCAGCGGTCGGCCTGCGCTGTCGGCCATGTTGGTCGGCATGCAGCCGGTCGTGGTCGCCGTTGTCGCACACGCGCTCTGGCGGTTAGGTCGAACGGCGTTGCGCACACGTGTCGCGATCGCAATCGCGATCACTTGCCTCTGCGCGACACTGTTCGGCGTACACGCGCTTTGGGTCCTTGGGTTCGCGGCTGCCACCGGCGCACTGTTACGCCGACCGGTGCGCGAACGTCGCAGCGAAACTCGACGCGAGGATGATCCGCCGCTCAACGATGCGGACGCGCAACACACAGTATCTGACTCGCCAACAGCGAATCGCTCTACCCTCGGCGCACTCGCGCTCACACCAATCGTTGCTATAAATACCGTCAGTCTCAGCGGCATCTTCGCGACATTTCTCAAAATCGGCTGCCTGATTTTCGGCAGTGGCTACGTCCTCCTCGCGTTCCTGCGCAGCGAACTCGTCGAGCAGCGTCACTGGCTCACGATGCCGCAACTTTTCGACGCGATCGCGATCGGGCAGGTGACACCGGGACCAGTATTCTCAACAGCAACGTTCATCGGCTACCAACTCGCCGGGCACCTTGGCGCGCTGTCGGCAACGATCGGCATGTTCCTTCCCGCATTCGTGTTCGCCGCCGTGAGCGGACTGGTCGTACCCGCGGTCCGTCGTTCTCGTCGCGCAGGCGCGGCGCTCGATAGCATCAATGCAGCGTCGCTGGCTTTGATGGCGTCCACAGGCCTGCTGCTCGGCCGCGACGCGCTGACCAGCGTTACGAGTGTCGCTATCGCGACGCTGTCGCTCGCCATCTTACAATTCACGCGCATTTCCAGCGGCTGGATATTGCTCGGTGGAGCGCTGACAGGTTTCTTGCGGCTGCTGATCGCGTCGTGATGGTCGCGCGCACCATAACTTTCATTCAGATCGGTCGCGCCAGCGCGCGTCGTCATTACTTGAAGTAGCAACCCACTTTCTCGTCACGCGAGTAGCCGATGCGCTCCTGCTGGCTCAATGACACGTTCGTTCCGGAAGATCAGGCGCACGTCTCCATCTTTGATCGGGGACTGCTCTTCGGCGACGGCGTCTACGAAGTCGCGGCGGTTCTGAACGGTCGACTGCTCGACGCCGACTTGCATCTTGCTCGACTCGAACGGTCGCTTGCAGCGATCGAAATTCCGATGACGATGACGAGCGTACAGTGGCTCGCGGTGATGCAACAGCTTGCCGAGTCAAACGAGATTCGCGAAGGGCTCGTGTACTTGCAAGTGACCCGCGGTGTCGCCGAACGTGATTTCCCGTTCCCAGCACAGATCACGCCGACAATGTTTGCGTATGCGCGCCCCAAGCCGATTACGCTCGACGCCAATGCGAGTGGAGTGCGTGTCCTGTCGGTACCGGATATTCGCTGGGCTCGACGCGACATCAAGAGCACATCACTGCTGGCGCAGGTGTTAGCCAAGCAGACGGCACGCGCGGCTGGCGCCTTCGAAGCGCTCATGCACGAAGATGGCGAAATCACCGAAGGCGGCGCGAGCACGTTCTGGATCGTGCACAACGGAACGATTGTCACGCGCCCGTTATCGAACGCGATTTTAGCCGGCATCACGCGCGACATCATCCTGTTGCTGGCGCGCGAAGCTGGTGTCACGGTCGTTGAGCGCACGTTTACACTCGACGAAGTGATGACGGCTGACGAATGCTTCCTCAGCAGCGCGACCAGCTTCGTGCTGCCGGTGACGAAAGTCGACGATCACGTAATCAGTAACGGACAGCCTGGCGCCATCACGTTGTCGCTGCGCACGGCGTACTTCGCTCGGGCCACTCGCCTGACGACGACGGTAGCGTCATAGGTTTGCCAACGGGTCAGCGCGTTAGATAGCCGCGACCCTTCCAGCTGACGTTGCGGCCGCGGACGATCGCAAAGATGACAATGAACAACAAGACGGCGCCACCGAGCGGTGCATAGACCGAACGCCAAATGGCGTCACGATTGAGTCGATTGGCAAACGCAAAAGTGAGCAGGGTGCCGACGCTCGTCAGCGCACCCCACGTTGCCCAGCCTGCGTTCCCGAATACGAGTGCCAGCAGCAACGCAACGAACGGCAACAAAATTCCGCTTGGGAATGTCAGTAACAGCAGTGGATAGATCGCACGACCCGCTGCACCACCACGCATCGCGAAACGACCGCCGGCGTACACATTTTTGCCCCAGCCTTTGATCAGCGAGGCGAGACCATCGTACATGCGCGTGCTGAGTTGCGCGACGCCGAGCACCATCGACACTCGGCCACCAGACGACCAGACCGCCTGCGCCATCATTAGGTCTTCCGCGACGAAATCGCGGACTGCTTGATGCCGTCCGACTTTGTCATACCCTTCGCGCGAGATCATGAAGCACTGACCATTGGCCACCACATCGCTCGCACTGCGCGCGCGCTCGACTGCGGACGTACCGCCGTAGCGAAGCAAAATGAGCGCGAAGACGCACGGCTGCACCGCGCGCTCCCACACAGTCTCCATCTCCTGTCGGCCCGCGACCGACATGAGTTCAGCGCCACGCTCCGCGCGAGCACGTACGAAGCGTGTGACCAGGTCTGGCGCGTGTCGCGTATCGGCGTCGGTAAAGAGCAACAGCGAGCCGGTCGCTTGTGCTGCGCCGCTCTCGCACGCCCACTGCTTGCCAAACCAACCTTGCGGCAAGTCGGGCGCAGAAACAAGCGTCAATCGTACGTCGCCGTTGGCTGCAGCACGCGCGAGTGCTGCTGTCCCGTCGGTGGAATGGTCATCAACGACGATAAGTTCGAGATCGGGCCAGCTACTACGCAGAATCGAGCGCACGCATTCGCCGATATGCACCGCCTCGTTGCGTGCCGGCAGGATCACCGACACCCTCGGCGCGCCCAATGCAGGAGGCGTGGCGTCGAAGTCGTCGAGCGACGGCGACGACCGAAGGCGGGCGTACAGGATCGCCGGGGCAATCCACCAAGGGAGCGCGGCCAACAGGGCCAGCAGGAGCGGGGAAGCAGTCGTCAGCACGCACACTAAGTTCAACAATGCATCAGTCCAGTGACAGTCCACGCCGGGATTAATGCTCGGTCGTGGCAGGGTCGGTACGGAACGACTACGTTGCGGCATGGTAGAGGTCTCCCGCTCCGCGCTGTCCGAACCGCCGCGCCTCGCGCCCGGCGCACGGGTCGCACTTGTCTCGCCGTCGGGGCCTTTGCGGTCTGAGCATGAACTCGCCCATGCCGTCGACTCCGCGCTGGCCCTTGGTTGGGACCCTGTGGTCGGACCGCACGCGCTCTCGCGTGAGGGATATTTCGCGGGGACTGACGCGCAGCGCGCAGCCGACTTGGCTTGGGCTATCGACGACCGTCGCATCGACGGCATTTGGTGCCTTCGCGGGGGATACGGCGCGGCGCGATTGTTGCCGTCGTTGTCCATCGACGCGATACGCGCGCGACCGAAAGCGCTGCTCGGTTACTCAGACATTACCGCGCTGCATTCGGCGTGGCAGCAGGCCGGCCTTGTCTCGTTTCATGCGCCGACCGCACGTTCCGCGCTGAGCGCATTTACACGCGCATCGCTCGTGCAAACCGTGATCGAGGGCGTCGATGGCTGTGGCGACGCTCCCGAGAGCCAGGTGCTGCGCGACGGGCAGGCGGCGGGACGATTGGCTGGTGGCAACTTGTCGCTCATTGCTTCACTCTGCGGTACACCGTGGGCGATGGATTTTCGTGACGCGATCGTCGTGCTCGAAGACATCAACGAGGCCACCTATCGCATCGATCGCATGTTGACACAGCTCAGGCTGGCCGGCGCCTTCGACGGTTGTGTCGCGATCGCCTTCGGCCATTGTACCGATTGCGTCGAAACGACGGATGATGGTGCACGCACCCTCGACGCCGTCGTTCGCGAGTGCGCAGATACTCTCGACGTTCCTACGCTGCTCGGTATTCCGCTCGGCCACATTGCTGATCAGTGGACCATGCCGCTCGGCGCGCTGGCAACGCTCGACACAGACTCACGCAGCCTCACGGTCCACCGACCGTCGCTGACTGGCGTTTAACGTATTCCTAATCTCATTCCGATCCATGACTGCATTCAAGACGGCTCAACAACTTTTCGCCGAAGCGAAAGCGGTGATCACGCAGGTGACCGCACGTGAAGTGCAAGACCAGTTGGCGCGCGGCGAGGAGATCACGTTGATCGATATCCGCGAACAGAACGAATGGAATCTCGGACATGCAGCACCGGCGATTTACATCGGTCGTGGTGTTCTCGAAAGTCAGATCGAAGCGCGTGTTCCGCGTGACGCACGCGTCGTGCTCCTCTGCGCAAGCGGCAATCGCTCGGCGCTGGCCGCGCGCGTTCTGACCGAGATGGGTTATAGCAACGTCGCGTCGATGGCGGGTGGATTCCGCGACTGGGTCGCATCGGGTGGCGAGGTGGCGGACTGATCCCCGGCGAGGCGTCGCGAGAGGGTGCACGGCTGCCGTCGTCCGAGTCGGTGCGACGGGAGGCGTCAAACGAGGCCAAGATCTCGCGCGAACGAGATGCCGAAACGACGGCGGAGGCGCTGTCGGAAGCGATGGCGGACGTAAGCCTTGCGCGCCTTCGATCGCGGCTTGCTTCGCGCGAGGCGATTGATGCCGCCGTACTCCCCGAGAGCCGTATGGCGGCGGTCGCGGCAGTGTTTCGCGTAGTGAACGAACCGGAGATGCTGTTCATCAAACGCGCCGAACTCGCGCGCGACCCGTGGAGCGGGCACGTCGCGTTTCCTGGCGGACGAGCGGAGACGGCCGATTCCACGCTGGAAGCGACGGCGATGCGTGAGACGTTTGAGGAGTTGAGTATCGATCTGCGACTCGGACGTATACTCGGCCGACTGGATGATCTTGCACCGCGATCGCCCGTGCTGCCGCCGATCATCGTCCGCCCGTTCGTGGCGGTGGTCGCGCCCGATGTCGTGTGTGTGCCAAGCGACGAAGTCGCGTCGGCGTTCTGGATACCGCTGTCAATGTTGCGCGACGAGGCTGCCGCAGCGGAGCACGTGATGGAGATCAACGGAGCGCGCGCACGATTTCCGGCGTATCGTGTGAACGAACATGTGGTGTGGGGCCTGACTGAGCGCATCGTGCGCCAGCTGCTGTCGCTGCTCGAACCTTGACCGTGCCACTGCCCATGCGTCGACTGTCCGTACCATCCGTTGTCATCGCCTGCGCGCTGAGCGCCTGCACGCCACCATCAAATGCGTCGGTCCCGCCGTCGCCGATGTCGGGGAAGCGCGTGGAAGGTGATCGCGGCATGGTGGCTGCATCGCAGCCGGAAGCAGCGGCGGCAGGCGCAACTGCGCTACGTCTTGGTGGAAATGCAGTCGACGCAGCCGTGGCAACGGCGTTTGCACTCTCGGTCGTGGACGTCTCGCAAACTGGTTTGGGCGGCGGTGGTGCGATGACGTACTACGACGCCAAGACCAAGCACGCCGAACATATCTCGTTCTATCCGCGCTCAGGTGAAGATCCAGCGTGGGGAATGCCCGACACTACGCGCGGTGCGCGAGGCGCCGGTCGCGCTGCGGCGACCCCTGGGATGGTGGCCGGGCTGCTCGAAGCGCATGGAAAATTTGGAAAGCTGACCCGCGCGCAAGTCATGGCGCCGGCGATCGCGCTCGCGCGCGATGGATTCATCGTGACACCGTTGCTGTCGCGTACGATCACGTCGTCAAAAGCCAAGCTGTCTGCTGATACCTTGGCGATGCTGCGGTTCATGCCAAAGGGCGAGGCGCTTCGTCCGGGTGAGCGATTGGTACAGCCCGAGTTGGCGGCGACACTGCAGCGCATTGCAACGGAAGGTAAGAACGCGTTTTACACCGGCGTCGTCGCCGAGCATCTGACGGCCAAGGTCAAGGCGCTGGGCGGCTTGATCACTGTACACGACTTGGCGTCGTACCCGGTCGCAATGATGCGACCGCTCTGCGCAACGTGGCGCGGATACACGGTGCTCAGTGCGCCGCCGCCAATGGGTGGCGCGTCGGTGCTCGAAATGCTGCAGATGGCCGAGTATACCGGTGTGACGAATGCCGGCGGTTTTACCGACAAGCCAGAAGCCGTGAGCAAGATGGCCGATATCATGCGACTCGGTGCGGCCGACGGAAATCGTTGGCGCGGCGATCCGTTCGCGCAAAATGTGCCGGCGCGTGGCGCAAGCAGCGCGTCATTTGCAAAGCAGCGCGCCGGTCTCGTTGCCACGGCGTTTCCGGATACGTCGGTCGCGGGCGACGCGTGGGCGTTCGATTCGATCGCGCCGACGGGTGGCTGCGCGAGTGAACCGTATCCCGTCGCCAAGCGCCCGTCGTCGAGCGCGAACGGTTCTGAAGCCGCCGTGCGGAGCCCGAACGAACCCGAGGAAGGTACGAGCCTCACGTCACACCTCGCCGTCGTCGATGCGGATGGCAGCGCGGTCTCGGCGACGACGACGGTCGGTGTGTTATTCGGATCAGGCGTCTACACCGATGGGTTTTTCCTCAATTCGGCAGGCGCCAACTTCGACGCACGTACGCGCGGTGTGAATCGCTACGCCAACTCGACGATGTCGCCGACGATGGTGCTGGACGGATCGCAGGTGCGACTCGTTGTCGGTGCGGCAGGGTCACAGTACATCCAGCCGGCGATCACGCAGGTGACGATCCGTATCCTCGCGTTCGGCGAAGATCCGGGCGCCGCCGTGGCCGCGCCGCGTATTCACGCCAGCGCCGCGCTCAAGGACGTCGAAGTCGAGCCAGGCTTCGCGTCGAGCGTCTACCAAGCGCTGGTAACTCGCGGCTACAAGCCGGTCAGTCGAGTCGCTGACATCACCTTCGGCGGCGTGCACGCGGTCTACGTGCGCAAGGACGGACGTCGTATCGGATTGGCCGACACTCGGCGCGATGGGGCTGCCGTCGGGCAGTAAGCTACGCGGGCCGCATCGGTCGGCCGCCGCCGATGGACGATCAACGTTGGTGACACGAGGGGCGTCGTCTATTCGCGACGCCCCTCGCTTGCGCGAAATATTTAG
>JBBQDB010000140.1:0-11118 GCA_038319245.1 Gemmatimonadales bacterium | reverse complement strand
ACTCATAGCTGCATCGCCGTCTTGACCAACCCACCCAGCGCGCTCGCATCGGCATATGGCAGAAACACGTAGCGCGCACGCATGGAGTCGGCAATGCGACGCGCAACGGCTTCACCGCGCGGCGACGTATCGACGAACAGTGTCGAGATGCCAAACTGCGCGAAGACCGCGCCTGCGGCGAGTGCGTCGCGCTCTGCTCCCGGACGACCCGGCGTGCCGTCGCGCGCGATATTCGCTCGACCATCGCTTAACACAACGACCAACGGCGAACTCCCATCACGTCGTGTGGCCAGCGCTTGCTGCAGTCCCACATCAATGGCCGTGGCGATCGGCGTGCCGCCGCCGCCCGGCAATGCCGCCAGCACCTTCTTCGCCCGCGCCAACGCCCGTGTCGGGGGCAGCAGCATATCAGTACCTGTGCCGCGAAACGCAATCAAGCACACGCGATCGCGTCGTGCATAACTCTCCGCCAACAATAGTTCGATCGCACCCTTCGCTTCCGACAGCCGCTGCAACGCCGCCGACCCCGACGCATCAACCAGAAAAATTACCGTCGTTCCGGTCTTCTCAACAAATCGTCGGATGCGAAAATCCTCGCGGCGAATCGCGACGCGCGGACCACGCACCGACGCATCGACGGCTTCGCCCGGCACACGCCCGCGCACGCGCTGCCACGGAGCAGCCGTGCGCAGCGTCTCGAGCAGATGCAGGCGCGCGCCACCACGAGGCAAACCCGCGCGCGCGCCGCGCGGACGCCCGCGCAAAAAGCTTTGCTCTTCCGCACCAACTCTGCCCTGCACCGAGCCCGAGTTCGCACGCGCCATCAGCTGAGCGAGCAGTCCAGGCGGTAACGCGGCGGCCACTGCGGCACGCAGCAAATCGGCGGCACTCGGCAACGGCTGTTCGTCCGCGGAATCATCGTCGGGCGACTCGCCGTCGTCCGTGTCCGGTGGAGGCGGCTCGTCCTGTTGCGCGTCCGGCGGTGGCGCCTGCTCGTCGTCGCTCGACTCCGGCGGCGGCGGCGATTGCTCGTCTGCCGGCGGCTCTGGCGGCGCAGGCAATCGTGTGGCGCGCGGTGTCAGCACCAACCGTGCAGCCGTCTCTGCATCGGCGTCAGACACAGACGCACGTCCATGCAACGCGGCGTGTGCGCATGCGCAGCGCAACGCCATCAGCGGCGCGCGCAACGAATCGATGCCGAAGGCGTCAGTTGTCTCGCACAACGCCGTGACCCACGTGTCCTCGACCTGCACGTCGTGCAGCGTCGCACGCGCCTGCACCACCGCGCTTCGCACGGCGAGCACGGCATCGCGGTCTACCGATTCCCGCAACACCAACCGAAATGCCACCCGATCGATCAGCGCCGCATGAATTGCTTCGTCGTCGACCGCTTCATCGAGCAATACCGCGACGATGCGCACGTCGTGTGTCGTCGCGATGCCATCGCGCGCGACCTGCACGCATTCGCGATCAAGCACTTCACAGAGCGTCGTGCGCACCGACACCGATGCGCGTTCCGCCATCGGAACGACCACCAACCCACCATCGGCAGCAGCGAGCACACCACGCTCAGACACGAGACGACCAGTCCGCAACGTTGCGGGGAGATCAACGCCGCCAATCAAACGATCCGCGCTGACACCGATCGGCACGCGACGCATCGGTGCGCCTGTCGGGAGGAACGCTTGCAGGGCATCGGTGAACGCGCGCGCCTGCTCATGGACCGGATGATCGAGCACGACGCCGCCCAGTGTCGACGGATCGACGGCCAGCAAGGCGGCGATGAGCAACGCGTCGTCTGCGGCGAACAGTTCGGCGAGCTCCGACTCCGCGAGCTCAACGTCCGCGATCGCCGGATTCGGAGCCTCGACCGCAGACATCGTCGGCGATCCAGGGTCCGCCATCCTGGTCGATCGTACCGTCGAAAGTACCGTCGAAAGTGCCATCGTCATCGTCGTCCGGAGCTACGCGCGGACTGGCGCGTCGCCCCATAGCTCAGCGATCGCCCGCTCAACGCGCGTGGTCGAACCGGCATCGTCCAGCACATTGCGACGTAGCCGATGCCGAAGCGCCATTGGGGCGATGCGCCGCAGGTGATCGAGCGTCACCGTGCTGTCGTGCTCATACGCCGCGAAGGCGCGCGAGGTGCGGAGCAACGTCAGTTCGCCACGCAGCCCGTCGGTACCGAGCTTCGCACACAGTTCCGCAGCACGCTGCAGGACATCGTCACCGACCTCGAGTTCGTCGAGCCGAGCGCGCGCCTTCTCCAGTGCTTTCCGCACTTTGACGTCGGCCTTGGACCAATGCGCCAAGAAGGTGACGGGATCACGGTCAAACGCATCGCGTCGCTTGATGACGTCGATACGCACCGCGATCTCTTTCGGTGTTTTTACATCCACGGCGAGCCCAAAGCGGTCGAGCAACTGCGGACGCAGCTCGCCCTCTTCCGGATTGCCGCTCCCCACGAGCACGAACCGCGCGGGATGCCGGACGCTGACGCCTTCGCGCTCGACAACATTTTCACCCGTTGCTGCCGCGTCGAGTAACAGATCGACGAGATGGTCTTCGAGCAGATTGACTTCATCCACATACAAGAATCCGCGATGGGCTCGTGCCAGGAGGCCGGGCTCAAACGCCTTCTCCCCGGTCGTCAGCGCCTTCTCCAGATCGAGCGCACCCACCAATCGATCCTCGGTGGCGCCGAGTGGCAAATCAACGACAGGTACGGCCGCGGTCACGGACTTCATCGGCTCGCCACGCAGTACCTTGGCTCGGCACTCGTCACACCGCGCGCCGTTGGCCGTCGGATCGCAACCGTAACGGCAGCCCGCAACGACCTTCATTGACGGAAGTAGACCGGCCAACGCACGGACGGCGGTCGATTTGCCCGTCCCACGATCGCCAAACACCATCACGCCGCCGATCGATGGATCGATGGCCACGAGCAACAGCGCCAGCTTCATCTCGTCCTGGCCAACGATCGCGCTAAACGGAAAGACCGGTCGCATGCAGTCACTGAAAGGGTTCGCGCCGACGGCGGTGAACGGCTCCGCAAGCGCATCGTTACCCGAGCCACGTTAGAAGTGGACACGAGGCGTTGCAAGAGTCGCTCAGCTCAAGTGTACACATTTCTTGACACTCACGAGTGCGTTCGGTATCCTCGGCGCGTGAACCCTCCAGAGCATGTCCTCTCGGCGACGCCTCCCGCGACGTCTGAACGCTCCCGCACCGCCGGTTCGGTCCCTGCCACGCCGACCGCTTCGCCGCTGGCCGCGAGCGATCCTGTGCTGCTGCCGCCACCAACGTGGTTCGAACGCATTCGGGATCGTTGGAACGCATTGGTCGCGACCGACGACTTCCAGCGATGGTCCGCCCGCTTTCCGCTGACGCGCCCGATCACGATGCGGCGCTCGCGAGCGCTCTTCGACATCGTCTCCGGTTTCGTATATACGCAGACGTTGTTGGCCTGCGTCGAGCTCGAGCTGTTTGAGTTTCTGGCCCAGGGCGCACGTACCGTGCAAGAGATTGCGACACACACGAATCTCTCGCTCTCGAGTACCGAACGCTTGCTCAACGCCGCCGTCTCGCTGCGACTGCTCATGCGTCGGCGCCACGGGCGCTATGCCGTCGGTGCCCTCGGCGCACCGCTGGTGGGCAATACCGGCGTCCTCGCGCTGGTGCGGCATCACCGCATGGCGTATCAGGACCTCGAAGATCCCGTTGGACTGTTGCGCCGTGGCGCCGATTTCCGCACCGAGTTGTCGCGCTACTGGTCGTATGCCGACGCGCCAAAACCACAGGCTATCGACGAAACGCGGGTCGCGGCGTACTCGGAGATCATGGCCGCTACGTTGCCGCCGGTCGCCAATGACGTGCTTGACGCGTACGACCTGTCGCAGCATAAGTGCCTCCTCGACGTAGGCGGCGGCGAGGGCGCGTTCCTGTCGCTGGTCGGCAAACGACATGCGAACCTTCAACTGCGCCTTTTCGATCTCCCGGCCGTCGCGGCACGTGCCCGCACGCGACTGGAACATGCGGGGTTTGGCGACCGGTCGCATTGCGACGGCGGCAACTTCCACGCAGACCCGCTCCCGCAAGGAGCGGATGTCCTGTCGCTGGTGCGGGTGCTCCTCGACCACGACGATGCGTCTGTCCAGCAGCTGCTGATTCGCGCCCGTGCGGCGCTCAAGCCCGGCGGCGTATTGCTGATCGCTGAAGCGATGGCCGGTGCGCCTGGTGCCGAAACCGTCGGCGATGCCTACTTCGCGTTCTACCTGATGGCGATGGGTAAGGGTCGCGCCCGCCGCCCGGCTGAGCTGCACGAGATGCTCAAAACCGCCGGGTTTCGGAAGAGCAAAGAGCTCCCGACGCGCTTTCCGATCCAGACCGGTTTGATCGTCGCGACCGCCTGACCGCGACCCGACCTGCCGCGCTGCACATGCATCCCGATTCAGTTGCTCGGGATTCTTGACAGTCTGTGGTGTCAACACAACCTTACACTCGATCTTCCTACCGTAGCGCCTGAGCGTTGCGGACCGTTCGTTCGCATGCATTGCGTGGAGTCCGTGGAAACGCTCGCCGTCGTCTTTGAACAGCCCCAACAGCTCTCGGTTCGGCCGCTCACCTTGGTGGACGCAACGGATGCCGATGTGCTGGTCGCGATGCACTGGTCGGGCATCAGCACCGGTACCGAACGCATGCTGTGGACCGGGACGATGCCCCCCTTCCCTGGACTCGGATATCCCCTCGTCCCCGGCTACGAGGGCGTCGGCGAAATCATCGACGCGGGCAGCGATTCTGGGCGCGAAGTCGGGCAGCTCGTCTACATCGCCGGATCACGCGGTTTCACCGACGCGCTCGGCCTCTTTGGTGGTCAGGCGTCACTGGTCGTGGTGCCCGGCGTCAAAACGGTCGTGCTCAATCCGACACTCGGCGAGCAGGGCGTTCTGTTTGCGCTGGCCGCGACCGCGCACAACGCCCTCTGCCTCACCGCGGCTGGCGTGTCCCCGCGCGACGTGCCGGAGCAGCTACCGGAGTTGATTGTCGGACATGGCGCGTTAGGGCGACTCATCGCCCGTCTCGTGGTGCTCTATGGCGGCAAGACGCCAACCGTGTGGGAGATCGATCCCGTGCGCATGGATGGCGCGCGCGGATACACCGTTGTTCACCCCGACAACGATCCGCGTCGCGATTATCGCACCGTCTGCGAGGTAAGCGGTGCGAACGGCATTTTCGACTCGCTGGTCGCGCGCATGGCGCCCGGCGGCGAACTGTGCCTCGCTGGATTCTACAGTGCACCAGTATCGTTCATCTTCCCGCCTGCCTTCATGCGGCACCTGCGCTTTCGCATCGCGGCGCAGTGGAAGGAATCGGACCTGCAGGCGATCGCGACGTTGGCGAATTCGGGCGCGCTCGCACTCGACGGCCTCATCACGCATCGCGAACCCGTAACACGTGCCGCCAACGCGTATACCACCGCGTTCGGCGATCCCCATTGTGTCAAGATGATCCTCGACTGGAGAACAGCAGCATGAGCGACAACGGTTCGCACGCGTCCGACAGCGCCCTGCAGCAATTGCACGCCAGCGTTCGTGATGAAGCGGCGATGGCGCCGGACGAAGTCCACACCGGACCTGTCACCAAGGAAACGCAGATCATTGCAATCTACGGTAAGGGTGGGATCGGCAAGAGCTTCTCGCTCGCCAACCTGTCGTACATGATGGCGCAGCAGGGCAAGAAGGTGCTGCTCATCGGCTGCGACCCCAAGAGTGACACGACGTCGCTGCTCTTCGGGGGACGCGCCTGCCCCACGATCATCGAGGTGTCGTCGCGCCTCAAGCTCGCCGGTCAGCAGGTCACGATCTCCGACGTCTGCTTCAAGCGTGACGGCGTCTTCGCTATGGAACTCGGTGGCCCCGAAGTCGGTCGCGGTTGCGGCGGACGCGGCATCATTCACGGCTTCGAGATTCTCGAAAAGCTTGGATTCCACGAATGGGGATTCGACTTCGTGCTGCTCGACTTTCTGGGCGACGTGGTCTGCGGCGGCTTCGGCTTGCCGATCGCGCGCGACATGTGTCAGAAGGTCATCGTCGTAGGCTCGAACGATCTGCAGTCGCTCTACGTCGCCAATAACGTTTGCTCCGCGGTGGAATATTTCCGCAAGCTCGGCGGCAATGTGGGCGTCGCCGGAATCCTCATCAACAAGGACGACGGCACCGGTGAAGCGGCGGCGTTCGCCGAAAAGGTAGGCATCCCGATTCTCGCCAAGGTGCCTGCCAACGACGACATCCGAAAAAAGAGCGCCAACTACGAGATCATCGGCTTTCCCGGTGGCGAGTGGGGCCCGCTATTTGGCGAACTTGCGCAGGCCGTGGCCGATGCGCCGCCGGTCCGCCCGAAGCCGCTGACACAGGATGAATTGCTCGGTCTCTTCGCCGCGAGTCAGGTCGGTGGCAACGTCGTCCTCGAACCGGCGACCATGTTCGATCTCGTCGGGCGCGAAGACGTGACGAAGCCGTCGCTCGAAGTCGTGTACGACACCGTTTGACGTCGAGGCTGTCATGATCAAAAACGCGAACGGCGAAGTTGTCTACGACGACGCCGGCATCACACCCACCGCGAACGATGCGGACATGCCGACGAGTCGCGCATTGCCGATCATCGATGCGGGTGCGATCAACACGGCCGCAACCGAAGCCGATGGACTCGGGTGCCACGCTGGCGCCAACGAGATGCTTGCTGCCGCGAAAGCTGCCGGCAAAAGCGAGACGCTCGATCGCTACGCGGCCGACTATCCGAAGGGACCGCACGATCAGCCGCAGAGCATGTGCCCCGCGTTCGGCTCGCTGCGCGTGGGACTGCGCATGCGTCGCACGGCAACAATTCTTTCGGGCTCCGCGTGCTGCGTGTACGGCCTGACGTTCACGTCGCACTTTTACGGCGCGCGTCGCACCGTTGGCTACGTGCCGTTCAATTCAGAGTCGCTCGTTACCGGACAACTGTTCGAAGACATTCGCGACGCCGTGTACAAGATGGCCGATCCGGCGCTGTACGACGCGATCGTGATCACGAATCTCTGCGTACCGACGGCATCTGGTGTGCCGCTGCAATTGCTGCCGAAAGAAATCAACGGTGTGCGCATCATCGGTATCGACGTGCCGGGCTTTGGTGTACCAACGCACGCCGAAGCCAAGGACGTGCTCGCGGGCGCGATGTTGCGCTATGCGCGTACCGAGGCCGAACAGGGGCCGGTCGCAGCGCCACGCGCGGGTAAGAGCGACAAACCCACCGTCACCCTCGTCGGCGAGATGTTTCCCGTCGATCCGATGGGCATCGCGATGATGCTCGAGCCGCTCGGCTTGGCCGCAGGACCGGTGGTGCCCACGCGCGAATGGCGCGAACTGTACGCAGCGCTCGATTGTGTGGGTGTTGCCGCGATTCATCCGTTTTACACGGCGTCGTTTCGCGAATTCACTGCGGCGGGTCGCCCAATCGTGGGTTCTGCGCCGGTTGGTTACGACGGCACTGAAGGCTGGCTTGAGTCCATCGGCCAGATGGCCAACGTGTCGCGCGACAAGATCGATGCCGCGAAGAACAAGTTCCTTCCCGCCATCAAGAGCGCGCTCTCGGCCAAGCCGATCAAGGGCCGCATCACGATGTCCGGCTACGAAGGCTCTGAACTGATCGTCGCGCGCTTGCTCGTCGAAAGCGGCGCCGATTTGCGGTATGTCGGAACGGCTTGCCCGCGCACACCCTACAGTGAAGTCGATCGCGAATGGCTCGAGGCGCGCGGCATTCACGTGCAGTATCGCGCGTCGCTCGAACAGGACCTCGCCGCACTGCATGAGTTCAAGCCCGACCTGGCGATCGGTACTACGCCGGTGGTGCAAAAGGCGAAAGAGATGTCGGTGCCGGCGCTCTATTTCACGAACCTCATCTCCGCACGTCCGCTCATGGGTCCCGCAGGCGCGGGCTCGCTTGCAACAGTCGTCAACGCCGCGCTTGGCAACAAGGCGCGCTTCGACGAGATGAGCGGATTCTTTGAGGGCGTCGGCACCGGCTTTTCCGCTGGCGTGTGGGAAGACGTGCCCAAAGATCATCCTGAATTCCGCGAGCACTACAAACGGCATCTCGCGAAGTTGGCCAAGGCGCGCAAGACCGAGGAGCCGGTATAATGCTCGTTCTCGATCATGATCGCGCTGGTGGCTACTGGGGTGCGGTGTACGTCTTCACCGCCATTAAAGGATTGCAGGTCGTCATCGACGGACCGGTGGGGTGCGAGAACCTGCCAGTGACGTCTGTGCTGCACTACACCGACGCATTGCCGCCGCACGAGCTACCGATTGTCGTGACGGGCTTAGGCGAAGATGAACTTGGCCGCAACGGCACCGAAGGCGCGATGCGTCGCGCCCATCGCACGCTCGATCCCGAGCTCCCCGCGGTAGTCGTGACTGGCTCCATCGCCGAAATGATCGGTGGCGGTGTGACGCCCGAGGGCACGAACATTCAGCGCTTCCTGCCGCGAACGATCGACGAAGATCAGTGGCAGGCTGCTGAACGAGCGTTGTACTGGCTCTGGACCGAGTACGGGCTCAAGAAGGGCATCGCGCCCAAGCGTCGCGAGAAGAAAGAAGGCGACAAGCCGCGCGTAAACATCGTCGGTACCATTTACGGCTACTTTAATTCGCCGAGTGATCTGGCCGAAATTCGCCGACTGATCGAAGGCATCGGTGCGGAAGTCAATATGGTCTTCCCACTCGGCAGTCATCTCGAAAACGTTCCGCGTTTGGTCGACGCCGATGTGAACGTGTGCATGTATCGCGAGTTTGGACGCCTGCTGTGCGAAGCGCTCGATCGCCCGTACCTGCAGGCGCCGATCGGCTTGCACAGCACGACCAAGTTTTTGCGCATGTTGGGTGAGATGCTCGGGCTCGACCCCGAGCCGTTCATCGAGAAGGAGAAGCACACCACCATCAAGCCGCTGTGGGATCTGTGGCGCAGCGTCACGCAGGACTTTTTCGGTACGGCCAGCTTCGCCATCGTTGCTAACGAGACGTATGCGCGTGGAGTAAGAAACTTTCTCGAGACGGAGATGGGGCTGCCCTGCGCCTTCGCGTTCTCGCGTCGTCCGGGGGTTAAACCCGATAACGAAGCCGTGCGCGCCGCCATCAAAGCCACGCCGCCGCTGATCATGTTCGGCAGCTACAACGAGCGCATGTATCTCGCGGAAAACGGCGCACGTTCGATGTACATCCCGGCCAGCTTCCCGGGCGCGATCATTCGTCGGCATACCGGCACGCCGTTCATGGGCTACTCCGGCGCCACGTATCTTGTGCAGGAAGTGTGCAACGCGCTCTTCGACATGCTCTTCCACATCCTGCCGCTTGGCACGGACATGGACAAGATCGACGCCACGCCGTCGCGCCTGCACAAGGAGCTGCCGTGGGAAGACGACGCGAAGAGCGCGCTCGACGAAACGGTAGAGGCGTATCCCGTGCTGATTCGCATCTCGGCGGCCAAGCGACTGCGTGATCTGGCGGAGAAGGACGCCCGCGACTTGGGTGATACCATTGTCACGCGCGACCATGTCTTCGCGTCGCGGCGGGGCTTGCAGGGCGCGACGGCGTGATTGGTTCTGCTCCGGCATCAGTAGCACGACGAACGCGATAGCAGGCGCAAGTCAATGCGCAGCGTGGCACCTAGCACTGCGCAGGCCGAGCACACGGCTTGGCCTGCGGTAGCTGCGTCTCTGACTACTTCGCTCCGTCGTTGCGTTTCGGGTGTGCTTTTGCGTGACCAGCGATGCGTCCGTCTAGTACACGAAGGTTGGGCCACATCGATCGGCGCTGCCGCGGGTAGGTTTGTCTGCGGTTCGTTGTCGCGCGTGCACTCGAATAGTCTGCACTCCTAATGAATCGACGGTCATTCCGATCACTCGATCCGGATCGATCCGCAACGGAATTGTGTTGGAGCTCCACAGGATTCGCTGGCGTACCTCGCCTCGGCTGTCGCGTTGTTCCAGACTGATCGGATCGCGACCCGACAGAAACCAGATCTCATCGCTGGATGCGATGATCGGACGACGTGGAATTTTGAGTGGTTCGGCTACGACTTTGCTCAGTGTTTCGATCAGCTGATTCCGAGTATCGCCCACCTTCGCTCCCTCGGCAAGCGACGACAGCAGCGCCTTCCGACCGGCTGCATCGGCGACTGTTACCGGAACGCTGAAATCGTAGGTGTCGGAGCTCTGCACTTTTCCACCGTCAGACAGTGCGAAGTGTTTGAACGTCGCGGCCTCCAGCGTCACTATGGAATCGCCGCACACCGCAATTGCTCTCGGATTGTCGTCGGGCAGCGCGATGTAGTTTGTGATCTCACCAGTGTGCTGACGCAGACTACGCGATCCGTTGAACTGGACAACAGGGTGCGGCACGGAGTCGAGTCGTCCCACAATGACCGTGACGTTGTCTCGAACGAATTGACCCGCAGAGCCAGCAATCAACTGTGTTTTGGCGAACAGCCCTACAAAGTCGCCGGACGACAAGCGACCGATGATCCGGAGCCGTCCGTTGGTCGGCCACGTATCAACGGTCTTACTCGAGGCGAGATTCAACACTTTGCTGAAAATGCTCAGCCGCTTGAGCTGAGGATCCCACACGCCAAGGGAGTCCGAGCCGATCGGGAAAAACGTTGAGACCGCACGGAACTCACCCGGTCCGTCGCCTCGACCACCGTCTCGAAAGAGTACCCGTCCATCTGGCGCAAACACTTCAAGCTCGAACATCGTCCCGTCTATCGAAGCGAACCTTCCGTCCGGCATTGGTAGCACTGCCACCGGGTTGTCGATCTTCGACGTTGACCCTTCGCCGCCCAGCTGAAACACGTTTGACATGTGCTCAGCCGGCACAATTGGCTTCGGCGCTCGGTCAGTGTCCCGCGCGCACCCCGCAGTCGCGACAAACGTCGCGACTGCGAGGAAGGCATACCGAATTAGCTGCATGACATCGCGGTGTACGTACTGGTAGATGCCGGCTTATCCGGACACGAGACCACGATCGTCAATCGCGTCGTAGCACAGGTCTGCTGGACAACTGGAGGACCTTGACTGATGACTTTCAC
>JBBQDB010000139.1:0-11432 GCA_038319245.1 Gemmatimonadales bacterium | reverse complement strand
CGGCGATCGAGCGTCGCTTCGAGCAAGCGCTGATTAAAGTCGAGTTCGAACTTGACGATCGTGTTCGGCAGCAACGACAGGTTAGGATGCGTAAACGTGTGGTTGCCGATCTCATGCCCTTCGGCCAGCACGCGTTTCGTCAATCGTAAATTCGACTCGACCGCCGTGCCGATCATGAAGAACGTCGCAGGCGCTTTGCGGGCGGCGAGCGTATCCAGAATCGCTGGCGTCCAGCGCTTGTCGGGGCCATCGTCGAAGGTCAGCGCGACGCGATGTGCCTGCGCGCCAAAGCGTTCGACAATCCACGGCGTGGGGGTACGTGTCACGTCCTGCGAGGTGACCATCGCACGCGTCGAGTCATACCCGATTTTGCGCAAGCCAGAGGTCGGTCGCGCGGTGATGCGCAGCAGCTCGCCGATTCCGTTGAACTCCACATCATAGCCCGGCGCTATCGTATCGAGCGCATCGCCCGGCCTATTCAACCCATTCGGGCGCAGTGCGCGCCAGATCGACGGATCTTCCGCGCCCAGTCGCCACAGGGCGTTACCGCGCGCGCGAAGCCGACGCGCCGCAATCAGTTCATTGTACGCGGTGACACCGTCGAGATACCACGCGACGTGATCGGTAGAATCTTCGTCGGTCCACGTGATGTATGGATTGAGCGAAACGCTGTCGAAGCGCACTTTCGCGTCGTTCTCGCGCGACTTCTGCATGACGTCCTGGAAGGTCAGCGCCGAGCCCGACTCCTTGGGTCCGGCATCGTTCCAGTCGTAACCGTACGCGCCGATCGCCAACACCGCCTTCTCGGCTGGCACCGACTTGAGCAGCACCTTGGCGCGATTTTCGTACCACGCCTGACTTGCCACCGGACCGGGATCACCGGACCCGTAGTGCTCGTCGTAGAGCATCAGGTAAATACGATCATTGAGCGCGGCGTACTGCGTGAGCAGCGACGGCGCGATGTCCGCCGCGATCGCTTGCGTCACCAACAACGGCGGCCCAGCGCCTTGCACCGCGCTCAGCGTTGTGCGCAGATCAGTGAGAAACGCACGGACCATCGGGTGCAGCTTGTCCGGGATTTCTTCGAAATCCACCGTCACACCGCCTAGCCCCCACTGCTTCACGACTTGCGCGACTTGTTGCGCTGCCGCCAGCCGCACGCTCGGTCGACTGACCAACGCCGCCAAGCGCTTCGAGTCAAAACGCTGCGTTGCCGAATCAATGTTGCTGATCATGACCAGCACGCGCGGCCGATCATCCGCCGGTAACGTCGACAGCAGGAACGGCACACGACGATCGACGGCGAGCCGCAGCGAATCACCGCTGGGTACGACAAACGCCCATTCGGCAACCAACAGATCGATGTCGCTCGAATGCGCCTTGAGCGCCGAGAACGAATTGTCGTCCCAATTGACGTAGAACGCCGAGAATTCGACTTCCGGGTTGGCCGCGGGCCGCGAACTCGGTATGGCCTGAATCGGAATCAGCGCCGGTCGCAACGCTGGTACGCTTGGACGACGCTCGAGCGACGCCAGCAATCGACGACGCGCCGCTTCGCGCTCTCGCGCCTTCTTCGTCGCGCGCAGCGTCGGCAAATCGGAAAGGCCGCGTGACGCGCGCACACCCGGCGCAAATGCGGGCAGCGCGGGCGGAATCAGCAGGTACACCACCAACGCCAAGGTGAGCAGCGTCGTGACTACGCCAACCGCCAGCGCCGCGCGCCGCAGCGCACGCCACCGACGGCCGGTCGGATCAGCAAAGACATGACGAGTCATTGCGTGGGTGCTACCCCGCGCGCCGTCAAACGGTTAACCGCCCGTGCGTCGGCGACAGGCGCTACTGGCCAAGCACTAACGCGAACACCAGCGGCGCGACGATCGACGCGTCCGACTCGATGATGAACTTGGGCGTGTCGATACCCAACTTGCCCCACGTGATCTTCTCGTTGGGTACGGCACCCGAGTAGGACCCGTAGCTCGTCGTCGAGTCGCTGATCTGGCAGAAGTACCCCCACAACGGGACTTCGCTGCGCTTGAGATCCTGATGCAGCATCGGCACAACGCAGATCGGAAAATCGCCCGCGATACCGCCGCCAATCTGGAAAAAGCCGATCGTCGACTCGTCCTTCGCGGTCTTCGTGTACCACTCGGCAAGATACATCATGTATTCGATGCCGCTGCGCACCGTGTGCACGTTTTTCACGTCGCCTTCAATCACATGCGCCGCGAAGATGTTGCCGGTGGTCGAGTCTTCCCATCCCGGAACAATGATCGGGAGGTTTTTCTGCGCCGCGGCGAGCAGCCACGAGTCTTTGGGATCGATCTGGTAGTGCTGTTCGAGCTTGCCGCTGAGCAGAATGCGGTACATGAACTCGTGCGGGAAGTAGCGCTCGCCCGCCTTGTCGGCGTTGGTCCACTCGTCGAGAATCGCGTGCTCGATGCGACGAATCGCTTCCGCTTCGGGAATGCACGTGTCAGTCACGCGATTCATGTGCTTCTCGAGCAACGCCTGCTCGTCCTGCGGCGTCAGGTCGCGGTAATTCGGGACGCGCTCGTAGTGGTCGTGCGCGACGAGATTGTAGACGTCTTCCTCGAGATTCGCACCTGTGCAGGTGATCGCGTGCACTTTGTCCTGCCGAATCATCTCAGCCAGCGAGAGCCCCAGTTCAGCAGAGCTCATCGCACCCGCGAGCGTCACCATCATCTTGCCACCCTTGTCGAGGTGCGCGATGTACGCATCCGCCGCATCGATGAGGGCCGCGGAGTTGAAATGACGATAGTGGTGGCGTAGAAACGCCGATACCGGCGCGGACGACGTCGGGGTCATAAGGCTCACTCGGAGAAAAGGCGACAGGATTCGGCGCGCCCGACGGCGCAGCCACGACCGCCGATCGAGCGAACGGGCGACACGTCGCCGTTCACGTCCAACCGACAGGCGGAATCTATCGCTGCTGGTCGCTCTGGTGGTCTGACGCTCTCGTGTTGACTTGCACCGCGACTCGGTCTGCCACAGAACCCATCGAGCCGCTGCGGCGGGCCCCGGTATCGCGCGCGCCGTCGCGTCCGCTGCGCCGGAGCGCCATCCAGGCGGCGCCTGCACCCATGGCCACGGCCAGCGCATTGTGACCCGTTGCCATGGCGCCGGCGGCCGCTGCGACGCACAACACAGCCGCGATACGCGCCCCCGCCCCGTGGCGCATATCGTCGTGCGTCTCGTTTTGCGGCTCGGCTGTTGCCGTCGCATCATGCCCTGCGGTCGTCCAACCACCCCACCCTTCCGCGACGCGCCAGGGCAGCCCGGTTCGAGGATCGATGGTCACGTCGCGCAGTTCGTACCCGTTGGCATCTCGCACGCCGTCGCGCAGCCCGTCTTGCGGAGTGATGCGCCGATGGCGTCCGGTCGCTTCGAGGCCGGGGACGTAGACGCGGTCGTAGGCATCGACGCCCTGCGCATCGCGTGGAAGCACGCCGCCGTTCGCTGCCAGGAGCGCCGCGGCTCGCGACGTAGGCGTCTCGCCAAGAAGCGCGAGCCCGAGACGCACCGGGACGACCGCGCCCGGATCGGCGAGTCCCCGCACGACCATGCCGGTCGGACTTGGCGTGAACGAGGGCACGCGATCCGGCGTGCGGCCGCGTCGTGTGAGCTCATCCACCGCGCCGCGCACCAGACTTTGCAGCAGGCGAACCACAGGCTCGCGTACCACGGTGCCCGCCTTTCGCGAGAGCCGTTCTGCATCGGCCGCGCGGCCTTCACGGACACACACCGCCAGCTGTTGCAGCAAGGTGCGCAGTGGCGCCGATGCGTCGGTGGATTCGCCGGTGAACACCCCGAGCAGTGTCGTGAGCAGCACGCGCGCGGAGTGCGCCTGTTCGGCGCTACCCATGGTGACCATCGTACCGCCGGCACTGAACGCCCGGACGAGTACGCGGACTTCTCGCGCCACGTCGGACGACGCACCCGACGCAAGCCGAGCGCCGATCCGTCGCATGGCGGAATCGACCACATCCGACGAGCGTAACGCCCCGTCGTCGACATCGGTCGTCGCGGAGGCCGCATCGCTGTTGTCGGCGGCGAAAAGCTCCTCGATGGATAGAGGCACCTGTGGCGACTCGGCGAGGCTGCCAGCGAGCGCTGACTCGGACGCTGCATGCGCGACATCGCTGAATGGCGGCGTGGCGCGCGACACGCTGCGCGCGGCGTCGGCCATCGCGAGTCGCACGGCGGCACGCCCGTACTCGACCGCCGGATGATCGGGCGAGAAGCGCGCCACGCGCTGCAGCAATGTTTCGGCGCCTGCCTGGTCGCCCTGCCGCGCCATGACGATTGCATGTTGCACGAGCAGTAGCGGATCGGTGGGTGCGTCGCTCAGCGCCGGATTGAGCGCTGCGCGTGCGCCAGGCAGATCGCCCAAGGCGAGTCGCGCGCAACTTTGCATGAAGCGGAGTGCGAGCGAGTCCGGTCGCGACGCGAGCCCTTCGTCGGCCACGCGATCGCTTTCGCCCGGCAGACCGAGCAACGTGAGCGCGCCGCTGCGCAGATACCAGCCTTCTTCGGTGCGGCGCGCGCCTTCCCAGACACTGTCCAGCGCGGCCAGCGCGTCGCCACCCAGATTTCGGAGTATTGAACCGCGAGCCTGTTCGAGCCCAACTTCCATCGTGATCGCCGGCGTTGGGCGCCGGGCCGTCACCTGATCGATTGTTCCAAGCAGCCCGTTTAGTTCGACGCCGCTGCGGCCGAGCGGAAAGCCAGCGGTGGGCGAGACGGCGCGCGGCGCGACCGGAGCGACGCGCGTCAATGCACGCGTCGGTACCACCGGGCCTACGGGCGCGGCGGGGGACAGACCGGAGGATCCAGACGGGCGAATGCCCGGTACGTCAGACGGCACGCGAGAGGATCGGGAGACGAGATAGTTCCGTAACGCGGTGCGCGATGACGCCACGTTCTCCTGAGCGGTATCGGCAGCATGACGCGAAAGCTGAACCGGTTCGTGCGACCGCCGAACGACACCCGCTACGCCATCGACGGCTCCAACAGCGCGTCGATCCACGCGTCATCGACCGGCAACCGACCGAATGCGCACACCTCGGCATACCAGCAAAATGCCCGCCCATGTCGGTCGAGCGCGACGCGCGCGTGTGTCACGCTGTGTTCGTAAATCCGCAGCTCGCCGACATCATCAGGGCCGGCCGCGTAGCCAATGAACCAGAAGGCCGGCGTGATGCTGCCTGCGGCATCGCCAAAGTGCGCGGCGAGCGCGCGCTCGAGCGGCTGAAAATCAGGAGGACGATACATGGTCGGCATATTCACGGGAGTCATGTGCTGGACGCCCTGCGATTACGCCAGTCACGATTCGTCACAGCAGCGGATGATGCTCTCCCGTTGTGTGCGTGCCGTACAGATCGAACGGACAAACAACCACTCGCGCACGGACGGCTACGAACGTCGTTCCGACGTGGGAACCGACAACGGCGCGGACGCGGGTACATGACGGCGCACGAAGGTCGCCATCGCATCGAGCGACTCGCGCGCCTCGGGCAATACCGCCGCGAAGAATTGCCAGACGTGCGGCAGATGATGCCAAAGTCGCAGCTCCACGTCCACGCCGGCGGCACGCGCCCGATCAGCAACGCGGACGCCATCATCACGGAGCACTTCATCGTCGCTGGCGTGCACGAGCAACGGCGGCAACCCGTGGTAATCGCCATACAGGGGCGAGAGGAGCGGCTGCGTCGGGTCCTGGTCGCCCGCATAGAATCGTGCGGCACGACGTATCGTCTCGCCGGCAAACATCGCGCACCGCTCGCTGTTCTCTTCGAGCGACACTCCGGTTGCGGCGAGATCTGTCCACGGGCTGAACGCGACGATCGCGGCCGGCAGCGGTTGTCCGCTGTCCCGCAGTAATAGCGCCAACGCCAGCGCGAGTCCGCCGCCGGCCGAATCGCCGGCAATGACGAGGCGAGACGGCGCCACGCCCAAATTGTGCACGATGTACCGGTACGCATCGCGTGCGTCGTGCAGCGCTGCGGGGAACGGATACTCCGGAGCAAGGCGGTAGGCCGGCACGTAAGCGCTGCCGCCGAGTCGTCGCACAATGGACCCGACTAACGAGCGATGCGTCTCCGGACTGCAGGCAATGAATCCGCCGCCATGCAGGTAGAGCACCACCGGTGCATCGGGCCGAGCGGTCGGCCAGCGTACCACTTCGCCACCAGGCCAGAGGCCCGTTGGTGCGAGTGCGTCGTGCAGCGCACCCGTCGATCGCGCCATAAAACGACGCGCCCCGCGCGGGCGTCCCATGTTGCGACGCACCCACGCAGGGTCGATGTCGCGATAGGCGTACGGACGCATCCGCACGCGCACCAGCAAATGAACCAACCGTGACTGCCAACTGCCGCGGACTTGATGAATCGGAAGCGGGCGCATAGCAGAAACTTAGCGACCGGTTGCAGGCTTGTCGGAGATTAGCGCCGCTTGCGACGCGCCACGCACGACCAGCCGCGCTGCATCAGACGCCGACTTGCTTCTCCACTCGATCTCGGTAGTGGCGGCTCAGGCGAAGCTTGGTGCCGTCCTCGAGAATCACCACGTAGTCACCGGAGAACCACTGCTGCATTTCGCGCACACGATTGAGGTTGACAATCGTGGAGCGATGAATGCGGGCGAAGAGGCGCGGGTCGAGTGTCTCCTCGAGATGGCTGATCCGTTCACGAATCGAATGGGCCACCGGCCCCACATGCAGGCGGACATAGTTGCGGTCGGCTTCGATCCAATCGATCTCCGTCGTCTTCACGAAGAACATGCGACCGTCATGCTTGACCAGAATGCGGCTGGCGAAATTCCCATTCCCACTCGCGCCATTGGTCGCGACGGCGTCGGACTTCGCTTCACTGGCCGGCGCCGTGCCATCGGCGAGTCGACGCACGGTTTCGAGCAGCTCACCCAGCCGTTCGGCGGCGACGGCGTGCGCGCGCTGCTTGCGTGCGCGATCGAAGGCGGCGCGGAAACGTTCTTCGTCTACCGGCTTGAGCACATAATCCACAGCGTGCACATCGAACGCGCGCTGCGCATGTTCGTCATACGCCGTGATGAACAGCACCATGGGAACGAGATCGCCTTCGAGCTCGCGCAAGACGCCAAACCCATCGAGTTCGGGCATTTGGACATCCAGACAGACCAAATCCGGGCGCAACGAGCGGATCATGTCCACCGCGCCACGTCCCGTCTCCGCCTCACCAACGACGTCGACGTCGGCTTCGTTTTGGAGCAGACGCCGCACGCGCTGCCGCGCGAGCGCTTCGTCATCTACGATCAATACACGCACGCTCGATCTCTCCGTCCTCTCATGCGGACCGGTGGTCGCGTTTGCGGGGGATGCCGGGAGGATCGGCACACCGCCACGCACACCACCGAAACTTCACGCTCCGACGCTGGCGGAATGTCAGCCCGGTTAGCCACACATGAGTATCGTAAAACCATGTAAGATCATCGTCACGTGCCGTCGTTCGGCTGCACGTATTTGTTCGGATCCATACGTCCGTATCATTTGTCATGACCGCATCCACGCAGCCACTCACCATCGCCGACGAGGGCGCACGCTTCAAACGCGTCACCCGCGTTCTGTTTGCCGTCGTCTGGCTGATTCCGAGCATCCTCGCCGCGCTGCAACTCACCGTCGTCGGCGATGCCACCGGAACGCACTACGGCTTGCTGCACGCGTTTGTTTGGCAGAGCGCCTCCTGGCTCCTCTGGTCCGTATGGTCCCAAGTGATTCTCACGTTGGTGGACCGTGTCAAGCTGGGGACGGGCAGGCTCGCGGGATGGGTCGCAATTCATGTCGTGGCCACGGTCGTCATCAGCAGCATCAACGTGCTGGCCATCGCCTGGCTCGATCATCGATTTTTTCACGATGGACAACTGCAGACGTACGCCTACGCACTCCGCGTCGTCCTCGTGAATCACTTTGATTTTCAGGTCGTGCTCTACTGGGCCGTGCTTGGCGCCGCGTACATGGTCGAGTTTGTCCGCCGCTACCAGGAACGCGACCGCGCGGCGGCGCAGCTCGAGCAGAAACTCGCGATGACGCAGCTCGACGCGCTCCGCATGCAGCTCAATCCGCACTTCCTCTTCAACGCACTCAACTCCGTCGTCGAGCTGATGGAGATGGACGTCAAGACCGCGCAAAAAACGTTGACGCGTGTCAGCGACCTTTTGCGGTTGTCGCTGCGCAGCGCAGGCTCGAGCACGATTCCGCTCTGGCAAGAGATCGAACTCGTCGAGCTGTATCTGCAAATCGCCCGCGTTCGATATGGCCAGGGGCTCGAAGTGGATATTGAAGTTGATTCCTCGGCGGTAGATCTCCTGGTGCCGAGCTTTCTTTTGCAGCCGCTCGTCGAAAACGCCCTCAAGCACGGACTCGCCCCGGGGCACAAGGATCAGTGTATCACCGTCACGGCGCGACGCGCCGGCAACGTGCTCGAACTGATCGTGGACGACAACGGCAAGGGACTTGATGGACTCCTCACCACCAGTGGGCGATTCATGGCCGCGCGTCCGTCGGTAGACGGGCTGGGGATCGGTCTCACGAACACGCGCTCGCGGCTGACCATGCTGTACGGCGACCGGTATGCGTTTCGCATGAGCAACCAGAACAACGGCGGCTGTCGCGTCGAGATACGACTGCCGCTGGATTGATACGCGGCAGCCGTGCGACCGCGAGGAGCGGGTGTATTGTTCAGCGTGCCGTTGTCGCCGCACCCACGACCCAAACCCACTATGACGCTGTCCTTCGCACGTGGCCGTTTCGCCACACGTCGCCGCGCTCTGATTGCCGCCGCACTGGCCGGCGTCGCTGCAGTCACGCCCACGAACCTGCTCGCGTGGGGCGACGCAGGGCACCGCATGATTGGCCTCGCGGCGGCGCAACAGCTGCCAGTCGAGATGCCGGCGTTTTTCCGCGCCGCCAGTCAGCAGTTATCGTATCTGAATCCGGAACCGGATCGGTGGAAGGACCGCGCCGAAACCACGCTCGATCCAGCGCTCAATGGGGGGACGTCGCCCGAGCACTACATCGACATGGACATGGTGAAGCCGGCGGTGCTGGCCGGCGCGCTCAAGGCCGCGAACCGCTTTGCCTTCGCCGACTCACTGCGCACCGATGGCGCTGCGGTCGGTACGGTTGGCCTGCTCCCATTCGAGATGCTGGAGCTGACGCAGAAGCTACGCGGTGATTTCCGTCTCTGGCGCATCGCGCCCGACAGCACGGTTCGCAGCTGGATAGAAGCGCGCATCATCGACGACGCCGGCATCCTCGGCCACTACGTCGCCGACGGCTCCAATCCGCATCACACGACAAAGCATCACAACGGCTGGGTCGGCGATAATCCGAAGGCCTACACGAGCGATAATCGCTTTCACGGACGCTTCGAATCGGCATACGTGCAAGGCAACATCAAGCTGCCCGATGTGCTGGCCGGTATGACGGGCACGCCGCGCGTCTTTCCGAATGTGCGCGAGGCCATCCTCACGTATCTCAACACCAGCTTCGCACAGCTTGATCGGCTGTACGAGATCGACAAGGCAACGCCATTTCAGGCAGAGACCAGCACCGCGGAGCAAAAGGCGTTCGCCTCGGCGCGCTTGGCCGCTGGCGCAGAGATGCTACGAGACATCTGGTGGACCGCATGGGTCACGAGCGGACAAGCAGTCGTTATCCCACCGCGCGACTAGTCGGCGCAATCTCAGCGACTGTGTGCGAACATCAACGCCAACAGTTCGTCATACATCGCGTCGGCGTCCGCGTCACTTGAGCGAATTGCTGCGGTGGCGCAGTGCTTGAGATGATTGCGCATCAGTTCGCGTGCTACCGCACGCAACGCTTCGTGTACGGACGACACCTGCGTGAGGATGTCGGCACAGTAGCGATCTTCTTCGACCATCCGCTGAATGCCGCGCACCTGCCCTTCAATCCGACGAAGCCGCGTGAGGTTTCGTCGCTTGATGTCCGGGTCAACCGCCACTGCATGGTCGCCGTGCTCCGCATCGCTGCCCGCCGTCGCCATCGGGCCGGTCAGTGCGAAGCGGTCACGGTGTAGCCTTCATCGACGACGGCCTGCGTAATGCGCGCCCGATCCAGCAGCTGCTCGTCGAAGCGGACCGTCGCCGAGCCGATGGCGACCGCTTCAACCTCGACACCGGGTACCGCAAGGAGCGCCTCGCGAACCGCTTTGACGCAGTGCCCGCAGGTCATCCCGTTGATCTCCATCGACATTTCCGTCATGCTCGCTCCGTCCGAGGTGGTAGTGGTCGAAGCTTATATACCCCCTCCCCCTATTACAATCCCTCCGAGATCGTATGGCTGATTCGAACGTCACAGCACGCTCCGCGCTTCTACCGGCGCTTCTGCTTGGCATTGGCGTTGCTGCCGGCGGGTTTCTCGCCGGCGTGGGTGTTGCGCGCATCCGCACCGACGACCGCGGCGTGTCGGTCAAGGGTGTGTCCGAGCGGGAAGCCAAGGCCGATCTGGCAATTTGGCCGCTCCGACTGATCGCGGCAGACGACGATCTGACGAAAGCGAGTCTCGCGCTCGATCGCAGCGTGGCCACCGTGCGCGGATTTCTCAAAACACAGGGGCTCGACTCGGCGGGTACCGACGTCACGGTACAGGATTTCGCCGTACAGGATCAACGGACGACCGGCAACTATCAGGCAGGAAGTCGCTACATCATCCACCAGACGCTCGTCGTCCGATCATCGCATGTCGATCTCGTGCAGGCAGCCAGTCAGCACGTACCTGATCTGGTGCGCAATGGCGTCGTGCTGTCGTCGGGGCAGGAATACGGCGGCGGGGGACCGACGTTTGTGTTCACGGGGCTCAACGCGATTAAACCGCCAATGATCGCCGAAGCGACGGCACGCGCACGAGAAGCGGCCGAACAATTCGCGCACGACGCCAAGAGCTCACTGGCCGGTATTCGACACGCGAATCAAGGCACGTTCGAGATTCTGCCGCGCGACCAGGCACAGGGCATCTCCGAGGAGAGCCAGGTGATGAAGCGCGTGCGGGTGGTCACCACCGTCGAATATCAGCTACGCAACTGACAACCGGCGGCAGACGCGCGCTACGTCGCCACGTTTACCGTCACGCGGGATGCCATTGCTGCACGCACTTGCTCGAGCAGCTCACGAGCGTTGAATGGCTTTTGGACGAACGTGACGTCGTGTCGCGTGAGTTGTTGCTGCACCAAGTCCGTTTCACCGAACCCCGACATCAGCATTACCGGCACCGATGGATAGTGCTCGCGGAGTGCCGCGACGAGCGACACGCCGCCCATTTTGGGCATCATGACATCGCTCAGGACGAGCGACACTTCATGTCCATGCTGTCGCATCACCTCAAGCGCGTCATCGCCGTGCTGCGCGAGCAGTAACCGGTA
>JBBQDB010000138.1:0-11481 GCA_038319245.1 Gemmatimonadales bacterium | reverse complement strand
CGCGCGGACCCGTGCTGCACGGCGGTCATCCCGTTTGGCTCGAAGACGGGGCATCCATCGAACCGTTTGCGTTCATCGACACGACACTCGGCCCCGTGCTGTTGCGCCGCGGCGCCGCGGTGCATGCGTTCACACGCGTAGTCGGCCCATGCTACGTCGGGCGAGACTCGATCGTCATGGCCGATCGCATCGCGGGCTCGGCGATCGGTGACACCTGTCGTGTGCACGGCGAATTGTCGACGTCGGTTTTTCTTGGACATGCGAACAAGGGGCACGACGGATTTGTGGGGCATTCCATTCTCGGTCGGTGGGTCAATCTTGGCGCGAACACTGTCACGAGTAATCTGAAGAACACGTACGGTACCGTCGCGCTCTGGACCCCCGATGGCGTGCGCGACACCGGACTGCAGTTTCTCGGCACGCTCTTCGGTGATCACGCCAAAACCGGCATCGGCTTGCGTCTGACGACGGGCTGTGTCGTTGGCGCGGGAGCGAACGTGATGGATGCGATGCCTCCGAAAGCGGTACCACCGTTTTCTTGGGGGAGCAAGGCACCGTATGCGCTCTTTGCGCAAGACAAGTTTCTGGAAACAGCCGAACGTATGATGACGCGTCGGCATGTCAGGCTCGACGAGGTTCAGCGCGACCATCTGGCGGCCGTGTACGACGCCGCGATCGTGGATTCGCGTTGGCCCGCGCGATGAGGCAAGACAGAACGACGCGGCGTACCTCGTCGAGCGTCGCCTGCTGCGCCCTCGATTGTGCGGCGTCATCTGCGCAGACGCGCGTGCGGTGGGTTCGGTTGATGCAGCGACGCGAGCTGCGCCGCGTCGCGAGTGGAGCAGCGTAAGACTCATGCTCCGCGTGACGGTACTGGGCAGTGGCAGTCGCGGGAACGCCATCATCGTGGATGGAACCGAAGGGACGTTGCTCATCGACGCGGGATTTTCTGCGCGATCGATCGTTAAGCGGCTGCTGGCGGCAGGCCGTCGAGCAGAGCAACTCACCTCACTCGTGCTGACCCATGAACACACCGACCACTCGTGCGGGGCCGCGGCGATGTGCTCGAAATGGAAGCTGCCGCTGCATGCGACGCAGGGCACGATCGAGGCGCTTCGCGAGTCCGCCGATGGAATCACTGCAAACGCGACCGCGCTCGCCGCCAATGTGAGCGCGCGAATTGACGGCTTCGATGTGCGTGCCATTCCCGTACCTCATGATGCACGTGAATGCGCAGCGTTGGTGATCACCGATCGCCGAAGCGGCGCGCGACTGGGCGTTGCGCTCGATCTCGGGCACGTTCCGTCGGCCCTCCCCGACGCCTTCGCCAAGCTCGATCTATTGGTCGTCGAATCGAATCATGACGAACAGCTTTTGGTTAACGGTCCGTATCCGTGGTCGCTCAAGCAGCGGATTGGCGGAGCGCTCGGTCATCTCTCGAATGATGCGGCCGCGGCCTTCGCGGCGTCCTGCGTCCATCGCGGGTTGCGCGGCGTGATGCTCGCGCATTTGAGTGAGACGAACAACACACCCGAGCACGCACTGACGCGCATGCGTGACGCACTCCGACGTGCCAGCTGGCGCAGCGATTCGCTCTGGGCGGCGCAACAGCGCGATGCGTGCGGCCCGATTGGCCTGCACGGTATTACCACCGCATCGACTCCCGTCCAGCTGTCGTTCGGTTTGTAGCGCAACGCGCAGCCACACGATTGCACGTGCGCGGTGCCCGCCATTCGCTCAGTTTATCTGAGCACCGCATCCTGCTCGTAGCCCGTCGCGTCTGCTTCTCCGACTCAATCGCACCGATCCATGGAAAATTACGAGCGACTTTTCGAGAACAACCGCGCGTGGGCCGACAAGATGCGCGCGTCGGACGCCGAATATTTCAAACGCCGCGCAGAAGGACAGCAGCCGCACTTTCTGTTTGTCGGCTGCTGCGATTCACGCGTGCCGGCTGAGATGCTCACCGGCTCGAAGCCGGGTGAGATTTTTACGCATCGCAACATCGCCAATCAGGTGCATCCGACTGACATGAATTTCCAGTCTGCACTGGAATACGCGGTCGAAATCCTCGACGTGAAGCACATTATGGTGTGCGGCCACTTCGGGTGCGGTGGCGTTAAGGCGGCGATGGATCCACCAGGACATTTACTCGTTGATCATTGGCTGCAAGAGGTGCGCGACATTCAGCTGCGCCACAGGCCCGATCTCGACGCGATCATCGACGATCGCGCTCGCTTCAATCGTCTCGTCGAACTCAACGTGCTCGAGCAGGTATTCCAACTGTCTCGTACACCGATCGTTCGTCACTCGTGGGCCAAGGGTCGGCGTCCGATTCTTCATGGACTCGTGTACGACATCAATGACGGACTGCTCAAGGAACTGGTGAGCGGTGTCGACGGCGAAGATCGCGCGCTCGAACTACGAACCGCTGTCGCGGGTGACTACGTGACCGTTCCTGCGTCGCTGCACGTGGCCGCCCCGCGCTGAGCGCGGACTCGCGGAGGGCACAACGGCATACACACAGCAAACGGGGGCGCCATGATCTGGCGCCCCCGTTTGTGTATCGGTGCTGCGAGAACGGCTTAGTACATCCCGCCCATGCCGCCGCCCTGGCCGCCGCCATGGCTATGGCCGCTGCCTTCCGACTTTTCCTTCTTCTCGACGATCAGTGCTTCGGTCGTGAGCAGGAGCCCAGCGATGGACGCCGCGTTCTGCAATGCAGTCCGCGTCACCTTCGTCGGATCGATAACACCGGCCTGCACGAGGTCTTCGTAGACGTCGGTCAGGGCGTTGTAGCCGAAGCTCGTCTCCTTCGCGGTGCGGATCTTTTCGATCACGATGGAGCCTTCACCGCCGGCATTCTGCACGATCATGCGAAGCGGCTCTTCGATCGCGCGACGCACGATGTCAACGCCGATCTGCTCGTCACGCTCAGACACCTTGACGTCCTTGAGCGAATGCCGCGCGCGGATCAGCGCGACGCCGCCGCCCGGGACGATGCCCTCTTCGACGGCGGCACGCGTGGCGTGCAGCGCGTCTTCAACGCGGGCGTTCTTTTGCTTCATTTCCGCTTCGGTCGCAGCGCCGACGTTGATGACAGCTACGCCACCAGCGAGCTTCGCGAGACGCTCCTGCAGCTTCTCACGATCGTAGTCCGACGTGCTCTTGTCGATCGCCGAGCGGATTTCCTTCACGCGGCCTTCGATGTCCTTCGAGTCGCCGCCACCGTCGATGATCGTCGTGTTGTCCTTGTCGATCACGATGCGCTTGGCGGTACCGAGGTCGGTCAGCGTCGCGTTCTCGAGCTTGAAGCCGACTTCGTCAGAGATGACCTGACCCTTGGTCAGCGTCGCGATGTCCTGCAACATCGCCTTCCGACGATCGCCGAAGCCTGGCGCCTTGACGGCGCAGACGCGGAGCGTGCCACGGAGCTTGTTCACGACGAGCGTCGCGAGGGCTTCGCCTTCGATGTCTTCCGCGATGATAAGGAGGGGCTTCGACAGCTGGGCCACCTTCTCGAGCACCGGGAGGAGATCCTTCATCGACGAAATCTTCTTGTCGTGAATGAGGATCATCGCGTTCTCGAGCGCGACTTCCATCTTCTCCGGGTCCGTCACGAAGTACGGGGAGAGATAGCCGCGATCGAACTGCATGCCTTCGACCGTCTCCAACGTCGTCTCGAGACCCTTGGCCTCTTCGACGGTGATGACGCCGTCCTTACCGACCTTCTCCATCGCTTCGGCGATCAGGTTACCGATCTCGGGATCGTTGTTCGCCGAGATGGAACCGACCTGCGCGATTTCCTTGCGACCGCTGGTCGGCACGGAGATACGCTTCAACTCTTCGACGATCGTCGCGACGGCCTTGTCGATGCCGCGCTTGAGCGCCATTGGGTTCGAGCCAGCGGTGACGTTCTTGAGGCCTTCACGGAAAATCGCTTGCGCGAGGACCGTGGCGGTCGTCGTGCCGTCGCCGGCCAGATCGGACGTCTTGGTCGCGACTTCCTTCACCATCTGCGCGCCCATGTTCTCGATCGGATCCGCGAGTTCGATTTCCTTAGCGACGGTGACGCCGTCCTTGGTAATCGTCGGAGCGCCGAACTTCTTGTCGATGACGACATTCCGGCCCTTCGGTCCGAGGGTCACCTTGACCGCCTCGGCCAGCTGGTCGACGCCGCGCTTCAAAGCCGCGCGCGCTTCCACGTTAAAATGCAGTTCTTTGGCTGCCATGATTGCTCTCTACGGTTAGTGGTGCGACGAAAAACGTGTTAGGCGATAACGGCAAGCACATCGGACTCGCGCAGGATGAGCAACTGCTCACCTTCGATCGTGACTTCGGTGCCGCTGTACTTCCCGTACAGAATCTTGTCGCCGACCTTCACGTCCATCGGCACGCGCGTTTCCTTCTCGAAGCGTCCCGGACCGACGGCGACGACGGAGCCCTGCTGCGGCTTCTCCTTCGCGGTGTCGGGGATGTACAGCCCACCGCGCATCTGCTCCGTCTCTTCGAGCGGCTTGACGACAACGCGGTCGGCGAGCGGCGAAACCTTCGCGGCACTCTGAGTGGCCATGATTGCTGATCTCCTGCTGGTGTGTCAGGGAATCGAACTGTTCCAAGCTCGATGTTAGCACTCACCAGTACCGAGTGCTAACGAGATAAAACTAGCGGGACATACTGGGCGCGTCAAGCGACGAAGCCAAGCGCAAAAGTCACGTAAGTGTATTGTCAGGAACGCTTTAAGACGCAACAAAAGCTGCCGATACGACCGACGAAAACGCCAAATCGGCCGATTGGCATGCCGAATCGGCGGCGCGAGTTACGAGGATGGTGCAGCCGAGAAGACCAGCGAGCCGGAACGAGCCGACTTGATCGCGCCCGAGACATCGGACCGCACCATCAGCGAGCCGTCGGCCGTAATGCCCTGCACCACACCGGCAATCGGTGCACTGACGTGCCGCCCGACACTGAGGTCGCGCGCACGCCACGCGAGGAGTTCGTCGCTCGATAACGCACCGGTGCCGGTCGACGCGGCGCGCATCACCGGCATCATGGCCGTCAACAGTTCGGCACGCGAGACATCGCCGCGCACCGACGCCGCGTCTACGAAGTCCACGGGTGGACGCATGTTCACGCCGACGCCAATAGCCACCCATTCGACGAGCTCCTCACGCCAGCGCGCCTCCACGAGAATGCCCGCCAGCTTGCCGTAGCCGACGAACAAGTCGTTCGGCCATTTGAGCCGCACGCTGCTCGCGACAAATGGGTCAAGCGCCACTGCGAGTGCGAGCCCCAATCGCAACGCCAGCACCTCGAGCATGTCGCGGTCTCGCGGTCGTTCGATAAGCGTCATCCATAGCCCCGCGCCAGGTGCCGACGCCCACACGCGCCCCGCGCGTCCTCGACCGGTTTCCTGCCGGTCGGCAACGACCAGCGTGCCAGCGGGGGCGCCTGCGGCGGCGAGTCGGTGCGCATCGTCCATCGTGGATGTAGTGGTTGCACGATGATGCAGCGCCGCGAGGCCGAGCGTCGACGCGCTCGGCAAGACAGCCATAAGACTACCGCCGGGCAAAGACCGTGGCGACGACGACACCCGCCAGCACCAGACGATACAACGCGAAGACACCGAAACTGTGCTTGCTGATGTAGCGGAGCAGCACGGTAATGGCGAACCAACTGCTGATGAACGCGGCCAATACGCCTGCAATCAGTGGTGTCGAGAACCCTTCGGCCCGAATGGCTTCTGGTACCTTGAGCACGACCGCCGCGAAGGTGATAGGCATACTCATGAGAAAGCTGAAGCGCGCCGCGCTTGGACGATCCAGGTTCAGCGCACGACCGGCCGTGATCGTCGCCCCCGACCGCGATACACCGGGGATCAGCGCCATGCACTGCGCGAGCCCAACGAGAATTGCATCGCGCATTGTAATTTCGTCGATTGAACGCGAGCGCGGTGCGAAGCGGTCCGCTGCCCACAACAACACGCCCATAATTGCCAGCGCTGACGCGATCAACAACGGCGAGCGAAACGTGGACTCGGCGTAGTCGTTGAGCAGCTTACCCGCGATGCCGCCGGGGATCGTTGCAACGATCAGAAATATCAAGCGCTTGTCATGCACGCTGTCGATGCGCCGTGTACGAAGCATGCGAAACGCGCTCGCGGTCAGCTCAACCCATTCAGCGCGAAAGTACCAGACCAAGGCGACCAAGGTGCCGAAATGCAGTGCGACGTCGAAGGCGAGCCCGGGGTCCGTCCACCCCAAGAAGTAGGGCGTCAACGTGAGATGCGCGGAGCTGGACACCGGTAAGAACTCGGCGAGTCCTTGCACGATGCCGAGTACGATGGCCTGAAAGAGAGTCACGTGGCGGGTGTAGAGGACAGGGTGCGTTCATAGAGTGCTTCGTACTGGGCGACAATGCCGTCCTGCGCAAATCGCCGACTGGCATCTGCGGTTGCAGCGGCACTCATCGTCGACCACCGGTTCTCGTCGGACAGGATCGCAATCCCGGACGCAACCGCCCCGGCAATGTCACCAACCTCGTGCAGCACGCCGGTAACGCCGTCGAGGACGACTTCGGGTAGTCCGCCAGCACGGTAGCCAATGACCGGAACGCCGCTGGCCAATGCTTCGAGCGCACTGAGGCCAAATGATTCCTTGTCGCTGGTCAACAGGAACAGATGCGCGCCGGCCAGCAACGGCGCGATGGCCTCGATCTTCCCAAGGAACAACACGTGCTCGCTGACGCCGAGCAGCCGCGCTTCGTCTTCGGCCTCGACGCGTTCCGGGCCGTCGCCGACCATCACCAGCATCGATGGGACGGCCGCGCTGATCCCCGCAAAAATGCGAACCACGTCGCGTACGCGCTTGACTGGTCGGAAGTTCGAGATGTGCATCAAGACCTTCCGTCCGCGTACGATTGTATCCGGAATCGGAAACGTCTGCGCCGCGCGATCGAAGGTGGCGGGTTCGATAAAATTATGAATCACCTGGACGTCGCAGCCAACGCACCCAAACGCGCGATAGGTCTCGTCGCGCAGGTAATCTGACACCGCCGTCACCGAGTCCGAGCGCTCGATGGAGAAGCGGGTGATTGTGTAAAAGGAGCGATCCTGCCCGACGATGGTGATGTCGGTGCCATGCAACGTCGTCACGACTTTCACATCGCTCGATTCTTTCCGCAACATCTCGCGCGCGATCCACGCGCTGGTTGCATGCGGAATCGCGTAGTGACAGTGAAGGATATCCAGCTGATGGTCGCGCACGACTTCGTGCATACGAACCGCAAGCGCCAGATCGTAGGGTGGATATTCGAACAGCGGATACCGCCCGACATCTACCTCGTGGAACCACACACGCGGCAAAAAGCTGGGCAACCGAAATGGCTGCTGATAGGTGATGAAGTGCACTTCGTGGCCGCGCGCCGCGAGCGCGATCCCCAACTCGGTCGCGACGACTCCCGACCCGCCATACGTCGGATAGCAGGTAATCCCGATCTTCATGCGACGACTCCATCGTGACCATGAAACCACTCGACGGCACGCGCCATCGCATCAGGTGCGTCCGGGTTGAGCCATGTCACTGGACCTCCCTGTAGTTGATGCCGACACCAGGTGCGCTGCCGTTTGGCATATTGGCGCGTCTCGATGACGATCTGCTCGAGTGCTTTCTCGCGCGTCATACGACCCTCGAGACAGGAGCGAATGGTACCGTACCCACAGGCATTCCAGGCAGGAGCGTCGGGAGGGATGCTACGAATCAACGCGTCGACTTCTTCGAACCATCCAGCGGCCGCCATCGCCTCCACGCGATGTTGAATCCGGGCGGCGAGGACTGGTCCGGGATCCACGACAAGATAGCGAACTTGCGCTGCTGCTGCGGCAGCGTCGGTGCCGATTGGCGTCGCGTTCACTGGAGTGCTCGCCGCACTGTGCGTATCGCCGAGTCGCACGCCGGTGAGCAGCGCCGTTTCAATCGCGCGCAATCGCTGCGTTCGCCCGAGATGCGCGCGCGCCGGATCGAGGCGCTGTGCCCAACGCGCGACCTCCTCCGCATCGAGTGACGCCAGCCACGGCTCGAGCGCCAGCCGTCGCGCGGGATCGATCTCCGGAGCCGCATCGAACGGGGACACGAGTGCGCGAATGTAGAACCCGGTGCCACCGACCACGAGTGCTTCACGCAGCTCCGCACTCGCCACGCCGATCCACGCCGTCGCGTCGCGTGCGAACGCATGTGCGGAATAGCGTTCCGTTGGCTCGAGGATATCGACCCCGTGATGTGGCACCGCTGCTAAATCGGCCGCGCTGGGCTTGGCCGTCCCGATATCAAACTGTCGATAGATCTGACGCGAGTCGGCGCTAATGAGCGTCAGATCCTGCACACGTGCCAAATGCAACGCGATTGCCGACTTTCCGGCCGCCGTCGGGCCGGTGATAACGCGCAACGTCGCGTTCATTTGCGTCCGAAGCGCCGATCAACTTCGTCCCACGACAATCGGACAATCGTGTTGCGACCATGCACGTCATGCGCGGGTAGGCGTGTGTCGGCGAGTGCGATATAAAGTGCGCGCATTTCTCCCGGCGACATCGCATCGCCCGCTTTGATCGCGGCCTTGCAGGCGAAGGTCGCCGCGAGGCGCTCGTGCCGTTTGGCTTCGCTGGGCGAGCGGTCGCCGGTCAACGCCGCAAGCGTCTCGCGCAAGCAGCGCTCCGCGTCGAAGCGTGGATGTGGCATCGGTACCGCGTTGACGAGCAGCGTGTGGCCACCAAATCCATCGATTTCGAAGCCCAACGCGGCGAACGACGCCTGATGCGCTTCGAACGCGTCGGCTTCGTCGGGTCCGAGGTGCAACGTCATCGGGAAGAGGAGTCGCTGCGAGGGTGCGTCGCCGCGATGCAGCACGCCGAGAAACTGTTCATACAGCACACGCTCGTGTGCCGAATGCTGATCGATGAGCACTACGCCTTCGTCGTGTTCGAACATCAGATACGTGCGACGCAGCTGCGTTAGCGGCGGTACCGAGATAGGCTCGGCGACGCGCTCTCCCGCCGCATCGGCGAGCGCGGCGGCGCTCCATTCGGTCGTTGTCGCCATCGCCGCTGCGTGCGCATCACTAGGTGCGTCCGTGTGTGCGTCAGGATGCGCGTGAGCATCCACTTCCGCGTCACGTTCCCACGACGTGGTGTTTGGTTCAGCACGCGCGAAGAGGCCATCGTGCATCGGCGTCGGCCGCAGCACGGACGCATCGACGCCGTGATCGATGCTATTCCATGCCGGTGCGGCGGCGGGCGTATACGTGCGCCAGCCGATCCCGGCGCTCGCATCGAAGACGCCGAGTGCGCGAAGCACCGCTTGCTCGACCGCGCGCTCGACCGGCCACCGTTCGCGCAGACGTACTTCGGTTTTCGCAGGGTGCACGTTGACGTCGACGGTGTCGGCTGGCACATGCACTTGGAGTACCAACGATGGACGTAGCCCCGCTGGTAACGTCGAGCGATATGCGGCTTCGGCAGCGCGCACCAGGCCGTGGTCACGTACCACGCGACCATTGATGATGAGCAGAATACGGCGTGTGCCAGTCCCCACGTCGGCGGGACGTTCGATCAAACCGCTGACGTGAATCGGCCCCTGCACGTCATCGACGGCGACGAACTTTTCGATTTCGCGATGGCCCCAGAGCGCACCGAGACGGGTCCGCAGACTGTCGGCCGCGGGTACGTCAAGCGCGAGCTTCCCGTCGTGTCGCACCGTGAAGTGGACATCGCGTCGAAGCGCGGCGATCTGCTGCATCAGCTCGAGAATGCTGCGCCATTCCGCGCGCGGACTACGGAGGAATTTCTGTCGCGCCGGCGTGTTGTAGAAGAGGCGTGAGACCGAGACCGTCGTGCCACGGCGTCGCGTGATGGCGTGCGTGTCCAACACCGCACCGGCCGCCGCGTGCACGTTCGTTCCCACCCCATCACTCGCCGCTGTTTCAATCTCGACATCACTGACCGACGCGATCGCCGGAAGCGCTTCACCACGAAAGCCAAAACTACGCACGCCGACCAGCTGTTCTGCGCTCGTGATCTTGGATGTGGCGTGCCGCTCGAGCGAGAGCACGGCGTCGGCCGCGTCCATACCTGTGCCGTCGTCCGCGATGCGAATGAGCACGCAGCCGCCCTGCTCGATCGTGATGTCGACGGTGGTGGCACCGGCGTCGATGGCGTTTTCGACCAACTCCTTGACGACCGACGACGGTCGCTCGACCACCTCACCGGCGGCGATCTGATCAGCGACAGCGTTCGGCAGAATTGCAATGCGTCCCATACCGAACGCTATCGACTCGGCGCGTCGTCAAGCAATGCGACGAGTCGGTTCTGTGGGAGCCAACCCTCGCGGCCATCGGCGTGACGCACGCGACGCCACCCTTCGCGAAGCTCGAGGGTGCGTACGATGTCTCCGGTAGCCACGCCGCCCATCGCATCCGCGTCCGCACCGGGGGCGACATGCAGTGTCTCCGGCCGCACGATAACGGCCAAGTCGGTCGCATCCAGGGTGACGAACCCCCACCACGCCACGCCCGATGTGGATGCGGCAACCAGTAACAGCGCGACAGCTGCGTGCTTGATCCAGCGCGATGTCAGCGGAGTCGCGCTGTTGTTCGAGCGTCGCAGGTGGAGTGCAAGCAGTAGCCATCCGACCACCCAGCCCGCGACCGCCACGAGCAGCAGCAGCGGCACCGACACGAGTGGAACATCCGCCAAACCGCCGCGCGCGCCCGACGGCAGCAGCGAGAGCCGCTCCTGCAGCTCTGCGTCGAGCGGTTCGAGACGCGCGGCTCGCTGCCACGCAATGACCGCGTGCACCGTGTCGCCGGCGGCCCACGCCGCCGTACCCCAGTCTTCGAGCAACGCCGGATCTCGCGGCGACCCTCGCACGAGGCCAGCAAAAAGCACCGTCGCCTCAGCGAACGAATGACGCGCGTAGGCGCTTGCCGCGCGCTCACGCACCTCGGTCACGACCTTCGGCACCTGCGCGCCGACAGAGTCCGCGACCAGCGTCGCCTTGACCCTAACCGTGCGTGTCGAGGTGATCGTGCCGACACTCGATTCGCGTGGCGCGACGTTCGTCGACACGGTGGTCGCCACGCGCGAGGACGCCGTCATTGGCATCGTGGAGATCGCGTGCGCCACGGAAGGCCGTGCGGTAAACGCGCCGATCGCGACGAGCAGGGTCGCTGAGCGCATCACCCACCTATCGGGCGGTAGTGGACCGCCACCGCGAATGGCTTCGACATCAACCTTCGCGAACAGCTCCGTCGCCTGCCTTGACCATGGCGCGAAGGGCGCGGCGGTGTCGAGCACGTTTCCCGCATCTTCTGCGGACGGTGTCTCGGCCTGCGCAAAGGCATGGGCATCGAGAAGATCGAGCAGCTGCACCACGCTTCGCGTCGTTTCACGCGTCACGCCGCGACGGCGTAGCGCACGCACGATCTGGTGCT
>JBBQDB010000137.1:0-11483 GCA_038319245.1 Gemmatimonadales bacterium | reverse complement strand
TGGCGCGCTATCAGCGACTCGGCAGAGACCGCGTTGGCCGGTGTGCGGTTGGCCGGGCGCTTTCATCGTGCTGGTCGATGGCTTTTTGATGTGGCGCACAATCCCGACGGTGCGGCAACGGTTGCGGCAAACCTGCTCGCTGTTGGGATGCCGCGTCCGATCGTCGCGGTGGTGTGTGTGCTGCGCGATAAGGATTGGCGAGGCATCGTGCGAGCGGTCGCGCAGGTGGCCGATCGCGTGATTGTCACTATGGCGCCGACGGCGCCGACGGCGCGTGCATGGAGCCTCGACGAGGTGGCGGCGTGGTCGTCCGAGGAAGGCATTGCCGTCGAGCGCCACGACGATTTTGACCACGCACTGCAGACGGCCTCGGAAGGCGCAGCCACGATTCTGGTGACAGGATCATTTCATACGGTCGGCGACGCTATGGAACGCTTGCAGGTCGATCCTCTCGCCCGGTAGGTTACTTCGATGACACCGAAGCCACTTCCGGGTTTTCGAGACTTCTATCCGGAGCAGTTCGCCGAGCGAGCCTACATCTTTGAAACTTGGCGCCGCATCGTGCGGCGCTACGCATTTCAAGAGTACGACGGGCCGCCGCTCGAACCGCTGGATCTCTACACGCAGAAGAGCGGAGAGGAGATCGTCACGCAGCTCTACAATTTTGTGGATAAGGGCGACCGTCCGGTGGCGATGCGTCCTGAAATGACGCCGACCTTTGCTCGAATGGTGGGCGCTCGTGCGCAGGCGCTGCGTAAGCCGGTCCGATGGTTCACGATTCCGCAGCTCTTCCGCTACGAGCGCACCCAGAAGGGTCGCCTGCGTGAGCATTACCAGCTCAATGTCGATATCGTCGGTGAAGCGGACGTTATGGCCGACGCCGAGCTGTTGGCAGTTGCAATCGATATTATGCGTGGATTTGGACTGACTGCCGACGACGTCCGCGCGCGCGTTTCGGACCGTCGATTGTTGAACGGGTTGTTGACCCATCATGCCATCGACGAGGCGGCGTGGGCCGAGGTCTATGCAGTGCTCGACAAACTCGCGCGGCAACCGCGCGACGTCTCGAGCGAAAAGCTCGCAGCAGCCGGGCTGAACATGTCGCAAGTATCGCTGGTGCTCGACATGGGCGCGATGACTTTCGACCAGGTGCGCGCAGCGTATGCGGAGGCGCCTGCTGCGGCCGCGCATGTGGCGCGCTTCGCTGAGTACGTCGCACACGCTGAGGCGTTGGGCGTGGCATCCTGGATTTCGTTCGATCTGACGATCGTTCGTGGTCTCGCGTACTACACGGGCATCGTGTTCGAACTGTTCGACGCACGCGGCGAGTTTCGCGCGATCTGCGGCGGCGGGCGCTACGACAATTTGCTGGGCGCACTCGGTGGTACCGACATGCCAGCACTTGGTTTCGGTATGGGCGACGTCGTACTGGGCGAGTTCATTCGGGAGCGCGGTCTCATGCCAGCGTTCACGACCGGTCTCGATTTCTGGGTCATGTCGGCCGATCTCACACCGGATGCAACGACACGCGTGTTGTCGCTTACACACGAGTTGCGCGATGCTGGGCGCTCCGTTGAGTACGCGTTTCGGCCGATGTCGTTCAAGAAGCAACTCGAAGCCGCCGAAAAAGCCGGCGCGTCGCAGGTGATAGTGATCAAGGCGGTCGAGACGCCGAGCGATGAGTTGCTGGTTCGCGTGATGACGCTAGCGCCTCGGGGCGAGCGCACGATGACTGTTTCCGAGTTTCTCCAGGACTTACAGAGCAATGGCTGACGATAAGAAGCTTCCGACACGCGCCGAGAATTTCAGCGAGTGGTACAACGAGTTGGTGTTGCGCTCCGAGCTCGCAGACTACTCACCGGTGCGCGGGTGTATGGTGATCCGGCCGCACGGCTATGGCATCTGGGAGCGAATGCAGCGCGCGCTCGACGACATGTTCAAGGCGACTGGCCATGTCAACGCATACTTCCCGCTGTTCATTCCGGAGAGTTTTCTATCGAAGGAAGCCGAGCACGTGGAGGGGTTCGCGCCGGAGTGCGCGGTCGTGACCATGGGCGGCGGCAAAGTGCTCGAAGAGCGGCTCGTTGTGCGCCCGACCTCAGAGACGATCATCTATTCGATGTTCGCCAAGTGGGTGCAGAGTTATCGCGACTTGCCGTTGCTCTACAATCAGTGGGCCAACGTGGTGCGTTGGGAAATGCGCACTCGACTTTTTCTGCGCACGATGGAGTTCCTGTGGCAGGAGGGACACACGGCGCATGCGACACACGATGAAGCGGAGTTCGAGACGCGGAAAATGCTGGGCGTGTATCGTACGTTCATGGAAGAGTACATGGCGATGCCAGTGATCACCGGCCAGAAGACCGATTCGGAAAAGTTTGCTGGCGCGCTGCGCACATACTCATGCGAAGCGATGATGCAAGACAACAAGGCGTTGCAGGCGGGAACTTCGCACAACCTCGGACAGAATTTTGCGAAGGCATTCGAACTCAAGTTTCAGAACGAACAGGGTACCGAGTCGTTTGCGTGGAATACGAGTTGGGGCGTCTCAACGCGCATGGTCGGCGGCTTGGTGATGACGCATGGAGACGACGCGGGACTTCGCCTCACACCCAAGCTCACGCCTATTCAGATGGTGATTGTGCCTATCTGGAAAACGGATGAGGAGCGCGAAGCGGTGTTCGCCGAGGCACAGCGTATTGCAGAAGATCTGGGAAGTTTTAAGCGCCCGGACCACGAGCGCATTCGTGTCCATGTCGACAATCGTATCGGCGTTAAGCCGGGTGCCAAGTACTACCACTGGGAGTTACGCGGAATTCCGTTGCGGATGGAAATTGGTCCGCGCGACCTTGCATCATCGTCCGGAATGCTCGTACGCCGTGATACACGTGAGAAGCGAAGCATTGCGATCGACGCACTGCGAACCGAGCTGCCGCTTGTACTCGAACAGATTCAGTCGGACATGCTGGCCGCAGCGCGCGCGCGGCTAGAAGCGAACACAATTCGCGAGCGGATTAGTTACGAAAAGTTCAAGGAAATCATGCAGGGTGACGGCGCGTTCGTGTACGCCGGCTGGAATGGTGATCCGGCCGTCGAGGCCCGCGTGAAAGAAGAGACGAAGGCAACGATTCGTTGCATTCCGGATGAAGAGTTTCGTTCACCGGTGGCGCCGACCACATGCATGGTGACCGGTGAGCCGGCCAAGTACGAAGTGCTGTGGGCTCGATCGTACTGAGCATGGAGACCACGCGACAGGAAGCGTTCACGCGAGTTGACGGTGTATTGCGCGCCGAGGGCGTGGCACTCGGCGACATTGCGGCCGCCGTCGGCACCCCGTGCTACGTCTATAGCGCCTCTACCATTCGTGCGCGCTTTCTCCAGCTTACGCAGGCGTTCGACGGGGTGCCGCATCACATTCACTATGCGATGAAGGCGAATTCCAGCCTGTCGATCCTTCGCATGCTGCAGGAACTCGGTGCTGGCGTGGACATTGTTTCCGGCGGCGAACTGTTTCGTGCACGAGAAGCGGGCTTCGGTGGTCGCGATGTGGTGTTCAGCGGAGTAGGGAAGACCGTGCGTGAAATCGAGCAGGCGCTCGATGATCGCGTGCTCTTGCTCAACATCGAATCGGAGGCGGAGCTGTTGGCCATTGAAGCGGTGGCGGCGGCGCGCGATGTCATCGCGTCCGTGGCCATTCGCGTGAATCCGGAAGTCACGGTTGATACGCCGCATGCGTACATCAAGACCGGAGAGAAGGGCCAGAAATTCGGCATTCCGCGTGATGATGTCGAACGCATTGCACGGTTAGTACTCGATTTACCACATGTTCAACTCAAAGGGCTCGGCATGCATTTGGGTTCGCAAATCAGCAATGCGGACCCGATGCGTGAGGCGCTGCCGCGACTGCTTGACGTCATCGCGGTCGTTCGTGCGCAGGGGCACGCGCTCGAGTTCATGGATGTCGGCGGGGGACTTGCCGTACCGTACGAACCCACGGATGCGCTTGCAGATGTAGATGACTACGCGACGCTCGTGCGTGCGGCCGCGACTGAGACGGGGTTGACCCTGATGCTCGAGCCCGGTCGGTTTATCGTGGCAGATTCGGGCGTATTGCTCACTGAGGTGCTGTATCGCAAGCACGCGGCGGGGAAGGACTTCGTAGTGACCGACGCGGGCATGAACGATCTGATTCGTCCGGCGCTGTATCAGGCATTTCACATGATTGAACCAGTCGAACCGACGAGTGGTCATCTGATCGCCGATGTGGTTGGGCCAATCTGCGAGTCTGGTGATTTTTACGCGAAGGATCGTGCTTTGCCTGACGTGCAAGCGGGCCAGCTGCTCGCGGTGCGAACGTCCGGTGCCTACGGATACACGATGTCGTCGAACTACAACTCTCGACCGCGTCCCGCCGAAGTATTGGTGGAAGGCGATCGATTTGCCGTGATCACGGAACGTGAGCGTTACGAAGATTTAGTGCGTCTCGAACGCGCACACCTTCAGTGGAGAAACACCTGATGCGCATCGGCTTGTTGTCGGACACGCATGACCGTATCCCCGCGGTACGCGCCTTGCTCGAGCAGATGCTCGCGGGTGGCGTGTCGTTGGTAATGCACGCGGGAGATTTTTGCTCGCCGTTTTCTTTACAACCGTTTCAGGATCTTTCTGTGCCGGTGCTCGGCGTGTTCGGGCGCAACGATGGCGATCGCGACGCGCTGCAGGCCGCAGCCAAGGCGGGGTTTGGTGCGGCGGAGTTGTATGAATCGCCGCATAGCTTCGATTTGAACGGAAAGTCGGTGCTGCTCATTCACGACCTGGGCGACGTACACCAGCGCTCGATCGATGGACATGAAGTGATTGTCCATGGCATGACGCACGTGCCCGAGATGAAAGCGCGTGGCGACTCGCTGTTGGTCAACCCTGGTGAAGGGTGTGGGTGGCTGCACGGTGCGCCGACCGGTGCGATTCTCGATCTCGACACGAAATCGGTCGAGTTTCTCAAGCTCTCCGGACCGGAATGGAAGTTCTGATGGGCGGCCGAATTTTGATTCTCGATTGCGGCTCGCAGTTCACCCAGCTTATTGCGCGTCGTGTGCGCGAGGCGCGTGTCTACTCGGAGATTCATTCACCGATGAAGTCGGTAGACTGGATTCGTGCATGGAAACCTGATGGAATCATCTTGTCAGGCGGTCCGAGCTCGGTCACCGATGTGGGCGCACCGACCATCGCGCGCGAGGTGCTGGACATCGCGCCAGTGCTCGGTGTGTGCTACGGGATGCAGCTCATCGCGCACATGGAAGGTGGTGCAGTTGTCGGCGGCGGACGACGCGAATACGGACGGGCTGAAGTTCAAGTCATCGAGGCGGCGGGCATGTTTGCCGGCTTCGCACCGCAGGAACGCACGACGGTGTGGATGAGTCATGGCGATCACGTGGAAGTTGTCCCTCCGGGATACGTGACGACGGCAACAACCGTGAGTGGCGGGCACGTCGTGGCGGGCTTCAGGCATGAATCGAAGCCGATTCACGCGGTACAATTTCATTCAGAAGTTGCGCACACGGTGCGCGGCGCCGAGATCGTGCAGAATTTTCTCTTTGGCGTGTGCAACTGCTCGCCGGATTGGACGCCAGGTCACTTCATCGATCTTGAAGTCGCGAAGATTCGCGCACTCGTTGGCGACCGGCAGGTCATTTGTGGCTTGTCCGGCGGAGTGGATTCAAGCGTCGCCGCAGCGCTCGTGCACAAGGCGATCGGCGATCAATTGACCTGCATTTTTGTCGACACCGGTCTGCTGCGATTGCACGAGCGCGAGCAGGTCGAACGTACGATGGGTATGCATCTAGGCATCAAGCTCATCACCGTTCGCGCCGAAGATCGTTTTCTGACGGCGCTTGCGGGCATCGGTGAGCCCGAGCGTAAACGTAAGGTCATCGGTGAACAGTTCATTCGTGTGTTCGAGGAAGCGTCGGCCGAGGCGGGGAAGAATGCTGCGTTCCTCGTGCAGGGTACGCTGTATCCCGACGTGATCGAGTCAGTGAGCGCTACGGGAGGACCGTCGGCGACGATCAAGACACATCATAACGTTGGTGGTTTGCCGAAGGATATGAAGTTCGCGTTGATTGAACCGCTGCGCGAACTATTCAAGGATGAGGTGCGAAACGTCGGACGTGAGCTCGGACTTCCCGAGGAGATGGTCGGACGTCATCCGTTCCCAGGGCCGGGCCTCGCGATTCGTGTGCTTGGTGAGGTCACGTCATACGCACTGGATATTCTGCGTCGTGCCGATGCGATCTACCTCGAAGAAATCCGTTCGGCGGGTTTGTACAACGACATCTGGCAAGCGTTTGCTGTCTTCCTGCCCGTACGTTCAGTGGGAGTCATGGGTGACGGTCGTACGTACGAACATGTGATTGCCCTGCGCGCCGTGACCAGCACTGACGGTATGACCGCCGACTGGTATCCGTTTCCGACCGACGTACTCGGCCGCATCTCGAGTCGCATTATCAATGAAGTGGACGGCGTCAATCGCGTTGTGTACGACGTGAGTTCCAAGCCCCCTGCGACGATCGAGTGGGAGTAGCCCGCTCGGTCCGTCCGCAATCCATGTCACCGTAACGCAGCGCCGGAGTCCTTCGATGGTTTGCATGTCCCTCCTGTCACGCCGCTCGCTCATACTCGGCGCCGCGTGCATGAGCGGTGTTTGCATCGCGCCCCTCCGCGCGCAAGCACGGGCCGCGATGCCCGCGCCTCTCGCCGTACAACGGGGCGTGCCTGCACCGACACATGGCGTGCGCCCCAAGCGGATGGTCATACGCGGCGCGATCGTCATTGAGGGAAACGGAACACCCGCCGAAGGTCCGAAGGATATCGTGATTGAGGGGAATCAGATCACGCAGATCGTCGCAATCGACCCAGTTGCAGCGAAGGACGGTTCCGCGCGACGTCCAGCCGCTGGCGACGTCGAGATCGACGCGACCGGGAAGTACGTGATGCCAGGACTGATCAACATTCACGGGCACGTGCAAGACGAGCGCGCCGGTATTCCGCAGCCGCTCGATTACCAGATGAAGTTGTGGCTTGGCCTCGGCATCACAACGGTGCGTGATGTATCGAGTGAGACGGCGAAGACGTTGCAGCTGCGTACCAAGAGCTTGGCTGGTGACATCGTCGCGCCGAGGTTGTACGTGTATGCACGCTATGCGTACATGCCCATTCCGCGCAACGAAGCCGAAGCGCGGCAACGCGTGCGTGATCTCAAAGCGATGGGCGTTGACGGACTCAAGTTGTTCGGCATGGACAAGGATGTGTACATGCCCGTGCTCGACGAAGCGAAAAAGCTTGGGCTTCGCACCGCACATCATATGGCCGTCGACGAGACCAACGCCTGGGATGCCGCGGCTGGCGGGCTGACGAGTATCGAACACTGGTACGGCGTGCCCGATGCGGCGATTCTCGATGGTGGACAGCACTTCCCGTCGAATTTCAACTACGCCGACGAAGGCATGCGCTTTCGATGGGCTGGACGTTTGTGGCGTGAGGCTGATCCGACGCGGTTGCAGGATGTGCTGAAGGCGATGGTAAAGGGCGGTGTAGCGTGGAATCCGACGCTGGACATTTACGAAGCGAGCCGAGACCTGCAGCGCGCCGAGTCGCAGCCGTGGTTCGCGTCGTACCTGCATCCGACGCTTGAGAAGTACTTTCGGCCGGATCCGTCCAACCATGGTTCGTACTTCGCCAATTGGAGCAGCTCCGACGAGGCGTACTGGAAGGAGAACTATCGCATCTGGTTTCAGGCAGTGCGCGACTTTGAGAAACTGGGCGGCGTGATCGGCGTTGGCGAGGACGCGGGCTTCATCTATCAGGTGTACGGTTTCGGGTTGATCCGCGAGCTCGAATTGCAGCAGGAAGCGGGATTTCAACCGCTCAAAGTTTTGCAGCACGCCACAGCCAACAACGCGCAGATTCTTGGTGAAAGTGCGCGTCTCGGACGCGTGCGGCCTGGCTTTCTGGCGGACCTTGTGGTGCTCAGCGGTAATCCGCTCGAAGACCTGAAAACGTTCTATCCGGCGCGCGCTGATGCGGCGGCGGGGGCCGGTGGCGGCGTACAGTGGACGATCAAGGACGGCATCCCGTACGATGCGCAGCGCATGATGCGTGAGGTGCGCGAGATGGTTGCACGTGCGAAGGGGGCCGCATCGCGCTGAAGCGGGCGCTGGCGTTCGGCCCCGATCTGCGCGACATGGCGCGTTTCGCCGCGCCGATCGTGTTGGTTAACGTCGGCATGCAAGCAATGGGTGTTGTCGATGCGCTGATGGTGGGAAGGCTGGGTGGTTCGGCAATTGCGTCCGTGGCGTTGGGGAATCTGTATTTCTTCAACGTCAGCGTGTTCGGGCTTGGATTATTGCTCGCGATTGACCCGGTGGTTGCGCAGGCGGTTGGTGCAGGTGATACCGAGGACGTCGCACGCTCGGTGCAGCGCGGACTGTTCATTGCGCTCATTCTCTCCGTGATCACGACGCTCGCGTTGTTGCCCGGCGAGGCATTGTTGCGTGCGTTTCGGCAACCGATCGAGGTTATTTCGGATACGGCGATGTACACGCGGCGGCGCGCCCTCGGGGTCGTGCCGTTTTTGTTGTTCAACGTAATGCGGCAGACGCTGCAGGCGATGGGAACCGTTCGAACCGTCGTGATTGCGGTATTGGTTGCGAACGTGATGAACGTCTTCATGAATTGGCTGCTGATTTTCGGCAACCTTGGCGCACCACAACTTGGCGTCGTTGGATCGGGCTACGCGACCGCATCGTCGATGTGGGTGATGGCGGCAACACTGCTCGTCTTGTCTTGGCGCACATTGCGCGAAGCGCTGCGACCATGGCGCGCAGAAACGATTCGCTGGCTGCCGATCATGCGTACGATCCGCATCGGCGCACCGATCGGGGTGCAATGGTTCTTCGAGAGCTTTGCGTTCGGGCTCACCGCGCTCTTGATGGGCTGGATGGGCACCGCCTCGCTGGCTGGTCACGAAATTGCGCTCAACATGGCGTCGCTGACGTTCATGGTACCGTTGGGGATCGCCGGCGCGGCGAGTGCCGTCGTTGGCCGCGCGATCGGTCGTGGTGACATGCCGGCCGCCCGACGCGATGCCATCGCCGCGATCATTTGTGGAACGGGATTTATGTGCATCAGCGCCGCCGTGTTCTTGCTTGCGCCGGAATGGTTGGCGACGCGCTATACGCACGAGCAGGCGACGGTTGCCGTGGCGGTCGCGCTTATACCGCTGGCTGGGATGTTTCAGGTGTTCGACGGACTCCAGGCCGTGACCGGCGGCGTACTGCGCGGCACCGGCGACACACGAGTCCCCGCATTGCTGCATCTCGTCTCATTCTGGGGCGTCGGCGTACCGCTGGGCGCGTATCTTGGCTTCCGGACGCCACTGCGCGAGCGCGGACTCTGGATCGGCTTGGTGGCAGGTCTGGCGGCCGCAGCGCTGCTTCAGTCGTGGCGCGCGAGACAACGACTACGCGGTACGATCACGCGATTGCGCGTGGAGCAGGCGTAGCACACGTACCGCCACGCCTGCTCACTGCATCACTAGACGCGCTTTTCTTCGAGCAGTGCCATGAATTCGGCGGGCGACGCGACCTCGAGCAATCGGCCCGGTACGTCGGCTTCCTTGCTGAACTGCGCGATCTTGCCAAGGACGGGGAGGTACTGATTCGAGACCTCCAGTGGCGGCGCGACGATCAGAAAGAAGAAATGCACCGGCTTGTCGTCGATGGCTTTGAAATCCAGTCCATCGCGCTTACGACCGAACGCAACTCGCAAGCGATTGACGACGAGCGAGCGACAGTGGGGAATCGCGATACCCCGACCGATGCCGGTCGAGCCGAGATTTTCACGACGCTTGAGCATCTTGAACAACATGCCCTCGGACTTATCGTCGAGCTTGAGCAGCCCGATGAGTTCCTTGAGCACTTCGTCCTTGCTCGTGCCTTGCAGCTCGAGTTGGACGGCATCTTCTGAAAAGAATTCTCGCAGTTCCATAGCCATCGATGATAACCGCCGTGCTGCCGCTGTCAAACCGGTCCGTTGCCCGGTCTGGGGGGGCTTGCTAAGTTCCAAGTTGATGCCTACCAGGACGTTCCCTTTCAAAACACCGCATACGGTGCCGATCTATTTGGCTCCGATGGCGGGCGTGTCGGAGTCGCCGTTTCGCCGACTGTGCCACCAGCACGGCGCGGACGTCGTCGTCACTGAATTCCTGTCTGCTGAGGGAATTCGGCGGGATAATCCGGCGACCGTCGACAAACTGCGCTTTTCGCCTGACGAACGCCCAATTGGGGTGCAGATTTTCGGTGCGGATCCGCAGGCGATGGCTGAAGCGGCGGCGATGGTCACCGATCTCTTTCAGCCGGATTTCGTCGACATCAACTTCGGATGCCCCGTGAAGAAGGTGGTGCGTCGTAACGGTGGCTCGGGCTGTTTACGCGACCTCGACCTCGTGCAGCAGATCATTCGCGCGGTGTCGCAGGCAACGCACCTGCCTGTGACGTGCAAGATTCGCAGCGGGTGGAACGAGGAGATGCGCGATCCGGTCGGCATCGGTCTTCGCTGTCAGGACGCGGGTGCGCGCGTGCTTGCGCTGCACGCGCGCACCCGGACGCAGATGTACACAGGGAGTGCGAATTGGGACGAGATCGCACGTGTTACCGAAGCGCTCGATATTCCGGTGCTCGGCAACGGTGATATCAAGACCGCCCACGATGCCCTGCGCATGTACGAGCACACGAAGTGCGACGGCATCATGATCGGACGTGGCAGCTACGGTCAGCCGTGGATTTTTCGACAGACACGCGCCCTCCTTCGAGGAGAGTCGCTGCCGCCCGCGCCTCCAGTGGCGGAGCGCTTTGCCGTGGCACTCGATCATGCGCGCATGGTGCAGCAATACGAGGTCGATGCGATCGGTGCGGCGCTCGAGTTCCGCAAGCATCTCGGGTGGTACGTAAAGGGGCTTCCCAACTCGGCCGACCTACGCAAACAGTTGCATCAGGTAAAAGATTTTGTCGAAGTCGAAGGGATCTTCTCACGCTATCTGGACGGCTACGATGCGCTCGTTGCGCGAGGCGCGGCGGCGGAAGATCCTGACGTGTCGTCGCTGACGTGTGAAGCGGCGTAGCGCATTCCCACATCGCATAACGCCGGCGCTGGTTGCTGGAACGCGGGTCGCGCGTGTAGTGTATTAGCTGATAGTTGCAGGTGCTGTTGGAGATGCAGGCGCTGGTGCAAGTGCTGGTGCGTGGACCATTCGCGGGGTCTGGCGATGCAGCGAATGGCAGTACGTCGGGGGTGACTGGCTTCGACGGGGTTGGTGAAGCTTTGGTTGCGTGCTCAGGTACTCGAGAACCTGGCTAAACACTCGGGAAAATCACAATCGCCAACAACAACCTGGCGCTCGCCGCGTAACTTCGTAGTTACGTAGGCGT
>JBBQDB010000136.1:0-11513 GCA_038319245.1 Gemmatimonadales bacterium | reverse complement strand
CTTCAGTCGATCCAACACAAGAGCCGCGACCTCTAATTTCTCTACCTTCGTCTTTGGCGACTTGGCGACCAGCGGTGCCTTCTGCGACAGCTTCTGCCCGCGACTCTTATTACTGCGTCTCGCAGTACCTGCCACGCGCTCCGCAGACAAATTCGCGGCATTCGCGGCATTCGCGTCCCGCCGTTGCTGTTTCCCCGGCTTCTTGATCGAGACCGGTTGCCGCGCTCCACCACTGCCACGTGCCACGATATCGCTCAACGTCCGGATGCGATTGCGGTGCTCGTCTCGACTACGAGCTGTGGCCGACGACGACCGAACCCGGCGCGACGTGCCTCTGCGAATGCGAGGACTTCGTCGGCCGAGCGGCTGTTGAGGACATCGCCTGCCGAAAGCCAGCCTTTACGCGCGATGGCCACGCCCATCTCGAGATGCGAGAGCCCTTGCGGTGAATGCGCATCCGGGCCGATCGATACCATCGTGCCCGCATCGTGTGCGAGCTTGCACGCGCGCCAATCGATATCGAGACGATGCGGATCGGCGTTGAGTTCGACGGCCACGCCAACATTACCAGCCTTGGCGATGACCGCCGCCAAATCGATGGCGTACGGCTCACGGGTGAGCAACAAACGCCCGGTCGGATGGCCAAGTATAGTGAGATGCGGGTCGTCCAGGGCTTTGAGTACGCGATCGGTCATCTGTCGCTCGTTCATGCCATAGCGCGTGTGCACCGACCCGATGACGAAGTCGAAGCGATCGAGAAACGTCTGATCGTAGTCGAGCCGACCGCATGGCAAAATGTCGGCTTCGATTCCCTTGAGCAGACGAAAATCGATCCCCTGCACGCGATATGCTGCATTCAGCGCGTCGATCTCGTCGTGTTGCTGGACGATGGCATCGCGCGAGAGTCCGCCAGCGTAGGTGTTGCTTTGCGAATGATCGGAGACGCCTAAGTAGCGAAGTCCGCGCCCGCGCGCTGCGTCAGCCATGTCGGCGATTGTCGCACCACCGTCACTGTACTGCGAGTGACAGTGCAACGCGCCAACCAACTCTTGCTCAGTGAGCAGCGTGTCGAACGATCGTGTGGCCGCCGCGTCGACTTCTCCATTTGCTTCGCGCAGCTCCGGCGCGATATACGCCAAGCCGACGTGCGCATACAGATCGCGCTCGTGCAGCACCGGCAACAGCGCGCCGTCGCTTCCGCGCAACTCATCGCCCGCGAGCGTGAGCCCTCGTGCTGCGGCGCGCTCGATCACCTGACGCACGTGCGCGGCGTTCCCAGTTCTCCGCCAATACGCCAGCACGAAATGTTCGGGGCGCACGCACGTCACATCCACCTGCACGCCGTCGTCGAACGAGAGCGTTGTGGGGCGTGTACCACCACCCGCGACCGATCGTACACCGCGGAGTTGCGCCAGCGATGCGGCGACAATGGATGGTGACCCACGCACCGCAGCGACGAGATCGATATCCCGAACGACTTCGTTGCGACGATGAATCGATCCGGCAATCTCCAGCTGCAATACATCCGCATGCTGCGAGAGTACATGGCGAATGCGTTCGGCTTCCGCGCGCCCATGCTGCCAGAGCACGAATGCGCCGGTCACCCGCAGATCCGCGATCCCTTTGAGAATCTTGAGTGCGGTGCGATCACCGAAGCGTGGAAGCGATGCCAGCCGTCCGTCACGCGCCGCTTGCTCGAGCTCTTGGAGTGACTCGACGTGCAGCCCTTCGTGAATCTGTCGGATGCGCGCAGGGCCAAGGCCTGGCACGCGCAACATTTCGAGTAACCCTTCCGGCGTTTCCTCTTGCAACCGCTCCAGCAACGACGAACCGTTCGACTCGACGAGATCGCGCAGCACATCAAGCGCAGCCGGTCCGAGCGCATGGCTCGCAAACACATCGTCACGCATCGCGTCGCTCAGCAGGCGCTCGCCGAGACTCGCGGCGGCACGAGCGGCCAGTTGCATGGCACGCACGCTGAATCGATCTTCGCCGTGCAACTCGAGCAGCGTGGCGATCTGCGTCAATACGTGGGCGGCGCCGTGACATTGCATCATCCAAAGCTAACAGCAACGGCAACTACGGGCCGCTTTTCAGCTCTCGACGCCGGCCATCACCTTCACCTGCCGAACAAGCACGACCAGCTGCTCCTCGGTCAGCACCATTTCATGCTCGGCGGCCGCGCGATCAAGCAGTCCGGTTCGCATGCTGACCGCGACCTGATTCTGGTAGCGAATCTTCCCCAAAATTTCGAGCGTCAACGTACGCAGTCCATGAAAGCGGCGCTTTTCCGCCTTCGCCCGACGATACCGATGCAGCATCTCGTCGGACGTGAGTCGCTCGGCCAGAGCAAGCACTTCTCCTTCCGTGCGCCCAGGAAAAATACCGCGGTCGGGGATGCCCGCATTGTCCCACGCCTCGTCGGCAAACCACAAGCGGCCGACGAATTCGATGCCGTCGTGCGAGGTACGCACACGGACATGAAACTGTCGCCCGTCCACATCGATCGTGGCGAGACTTGTTTGTGAGACAGCGCCAAAAGGGATCATTGAGTCGCGAAAGATCGTGCGGGTCGACGTCAGGACGACAGGAAGCGCGCCATGGCTTCAAACAGCGCCGCAGGCTGTTCGACGTACGGGACGTGGCCGCACTGCGCCAATTCCACGTAGGTCGCTCCGAGCGCGTCGGATACGGCCAGCGACGATGCAAGCGGGATAGGATCCGCCAGTCCGTGTACGACGAGCACGGGGCGGGGAACGGCACGCCCGAACTGGCGCAGACTGTCACGCAGATCGAAGTCGCCGAGACTGTCCCAGATGGATTGTTGCACTCGTCCCACGACGCGAAACGGGGTCAACGCGTGCGCGAGCAGCGGATCGGCAAAGTATCCCGCGACGCTTAACTCGAAGCTGCGCTGACGATAGGCGACCGGATCCTGCTCGCGCAGCCCAGAGTCCGAGAGCGCAGCGCGAAGGTCGCGAATCGTGGCACCGCGCTGCCGCTCGAGCAGCTCGGCCTCGAACACGTCGCGCCAGGCACGCGTGATGGGCGCGGGCGAGATGAGGGCGAGTCGAGACGGAATCGGTAGCGAGACGCCGTGCGTCCCCGGTGTCGCGCTCTCGATGCTGTAGAGCATGGCCAGCAACGCGCCCCACGAGTAGCCGACGAGCGTTGGCGTCTCTAGCGCAAACTCGCCGAGCAGCATCGCTAAATCCTCTACCTGCGTGCGCCACGTGATCGGCGTCGGATCATCGGTCTTGGAGCGTCCGCCGCCACGCTGATCGTACGTGATGACGCGATGCGTCGCCGCAAGCTCGAGCATCTGCGGGTAGAGGTAGTCGTGGCTCGCGCCCGGCCCACCGTGCAACAACACCAGCGGTGGTGCGTCTGCGGGTCCGTCTTCGCGCCAATAGAGCGGGACGGCGGTCGATGTCGTGAATCCTTCAGCGCGTGGTGCAGGCGTTGGCATTGGTGCTGTCATGCCACAAAACAAACAGCCAGCCGCGGATTTCGCTGGACCGCGCAGGTACGCCTCGCAACAGCCAACAACAACTGCGGGACGCGAATTTCGCGAATCAGACGAATCATGCGAATCGTCCGACATGCGGTGGAAATTTGTCGCGCCTCCGACACACCCAAAAGTTTATTAGTGTGGCCCCGTGCACGGCGTGCTCCTTGGCCAAGGGACCAATTCGCAACATTCGCGAAATTCGCGTCCGGCAGTTGCAGTTGTTCTGTTTTCCGCTGCCCACGCCTCGCCAACGCAATGCTACGCAAACTCAGCGGCAATCTTGGCCGTGCCGAGGTGTACGTCCACCGTGTCGTCGATGTTGCGCCCGTACCCTCCTGCGATGACGATCGCGATAGGCAGTCCGATCTCTCGGCACTGCTCAATCACCATGCGATCGCGCCGGCGCAGCCCGTCGAACGTCATCGCCAGTCGTCCCAATGCGTCGCCTTCGTGCGGGTCAGCGCCTGCGAGGTAAAACACGATATCGGCGCGCGCCTCGTGCAGCACGCGTGGCAACGCATCGGCCAGCAATGCAAGGTACGGCTCGTCCGTCGTGCGATCGGCGAGTTCGATGTCGAGCGTACCCGGGACTTTGCGAAAAGGAAAGTTCTTCGCGCCGTGCATGCTGAACGTGTAGGCGTCGTCGTCGCCTGCAAAAATCGCATGCGTCCCGTTGCCCTGATGCACATCAAGGTCGATCACGACGGCGCGCCTGATCAATCCCTCGGCGCGTAGCGCGCGGATCGCGACTGCCACGTCGTTGAACACGCAAAAGCCCTCACCGTGCTCGGCGAATGCATGGTGCGTCCCGCCCGCCAGATTCATCGCAATGCCGGATGACAATGCGTGTCGCGCGGCAGCGATCGTCCCACCGACGGCGCGCGACGCCCGCTCGACAAGCGCAGCGCTCCACGGAAAACCGAGCCGTCGTATGGCCGAGTCGTCGAGTGTACCGTGTCGCATGGCGTCGAGGTAGGTCGCGTCGTGGACCCGACGAAGTGCCTCGTCGGAGGCGGCCTCCGGTTCGTGCACGACAGACACCACGCCTTGCGACACCACGCGCTCTCGGAGGAGCGTATACTTGGTAGCAGGGAAGCGATGGCCCGGCGGCAGGGGATAGTCCCACGACGCCGGCGACCAGAGCGACAGACTCACGATGCTCTCACGAAAGACTCAGGAAATGCGCATGCGTCGAGCGTGCAGTGCGCGGCCATCGTCGAAGATTAGCGCGCTCGCCGCGCGTGAGGGACGCCTCTGACCCCGCTCGGTTGGTCGCGCGGCACGCCGACGGCGCGGACGCCAGACAGCGGCACGATGCGCGTGTCCGGCGGAGGACACGCGTCGCATGCCGTCGCGCGCGCGTTGGTCACGCTCGTCGAGCGCTTGGAGGTGCTCAACGCCGCGATGCGTTTCACGGCGGGCGGTAGCACGGCCGCAGGGTCTGCCGCAGCCTCCCCGACGGGCGTGTCCACGAATGGAGTCTCCACGACGGGAGTCTCCACGACGGGAGTCTCCACGACCGGCGGCGGTGCGGGCAACTCCACCGCGATCATGGATAGCGCCACGACCGACGCACGCGATGCGCTGCGACAACTCGCGGCGCGCTCACGTGACGGCGCGCTGCTCTGTCGAATCCTCGACGGCGTGTTGGTGCTCGAAGGCATGCCCGTCAGTTCGCACGGATTGAGTGACGAGCCATTTCTCGACGTGTTGCGCAATCGCCTCGTCGCCATTGGTGCCGCTTCGCTTACCGTGCGCGAGGGTGCTGCACCGGGCGAACTGCTCACGCTCGGCCGACTACTGGCGCCATCTAGAGGTACAAACGCCACCGGTGCCGGTGCGACCGGTGCCACACCGTTCATGGCGTCATCGGCGGTGAACGATACGCCGACTGCCGTGCGCGTCTTTGGCACCGTCGACGACGCACCGCGCGAGCTGCTGCGCACCTGGAGCGTGCTGGTCATGCCGGCGACCGCGCACGACCGCGATGCCGTGGCCACGCAGGATGCAGGAAGCGCGCTGACGCGCTTGGCCGCAGCGCGAACGGATGCCGCTACCTCGGCGGCGGTCACCACATTGATCGAGCTGCTCGACGAGGCGCAGCGACGCGGCGACGGCGCCGTCATCGAAGGGATCGCGCGCGCTTGCGTGAGTCATCTGCAATCGACGGGGAGCGGTGGTGGTCGCCTTGCACTCGAACGCGCCATTCGGTACCTGCTGCGTCCGGCGCTGCTGACGTTGTTGGCGCAACGATTGCCCACCAGCAGTGACCGCGCCGCCTTGTTGCAACTGCTCTCGCGCGCCGGCGATGTCGGCGTCGAGACGTTAATTGCGCAACTCATGACCACCGATGACGCGCTGGCACGGCGCGCGTATTTCGATGGCATCGTGGCGATTGATGTTGCGTCCACGCTGCTCTTCGATCTGCTCGCCGATTCACGGTGGTTCGTGGTACGCAACGCCGCCGCACTGCTCGGCGAGATGAACGTCGAACACACTGATGTTGCGCTGTTGCCGTTGTTGCAGCACGAGGACGAGCGCATTCGTATCGCGGTCGCGCGCGCGCTTACTCGTGTCCGCACGCCAAAGGCATTGCAGGCGCTGCACGCATGTCTCGACGACCCGCAACCCGAGGTGCGACGACTCGCCGCTGCGGCGTTCGGGCTTGCTGGCGGCGCGGGCGGTGGCATTCGACCGCCCGCCGCGCGACTGACCGCGGCACTCGATCGGGAGACCGACGAGGACGTAGCGCTTGAAATGCTGGCGTCTCTTGGGCGATTAGGCAGCGCGGACGCCGTGCAGCGTTTGGTGCGCATCGCGGTCCCCACCACCAGTGAGGCGGTTGGCGACCGGTCGGCGACGGCTCGCGATCCGTGGCGACGCATTGCGGCACTCGAAGCGCTGGTCCGCGCGCGCGGCCATGCGATGGTGCCCGTCATCGACGTGTTGATGAGCGACGCCGATCGTGACGTGGCCACCGCCGCCACGCGATTGCGAGCGACGGTTAGCGGCGGTGGTTGAAGCATCACGACTGGCGATCCGCGACGAACGATTTGTGACAAACGATTTGTGAAAAACGATTTGTCACAAACGATTTGGGACTAACGAACCGCCACTGTCGAACTTTTTCCGGCGAGGTTCAGCGCGCGGTAAAGTCGGTCTCGTTGGTGACGCTGCGACACGCTTCCGCGATCACATCGGCCGCACGATCGAGATCGTCGAGCGAGACCATTTCGTTCGGCGAGTGCATGTAGCGATTGGGGATGGAGAGCAGCGCCGTCGCAACACCTTCACGCGTGAGATGCATCGCGTCTGCATCGGTGCTGGTAAAACGTCCCGCTGCATGCACGCTGTACGGAATCGACAGACGGACCGCCGCATCGCGCAGCAGGCGATAGGCCACCGGACTCACCACCGAGCCGCGCGTGAGCACGGGTCCACCGCCGACCGTGTGCTCGCCCAGTTCCTTCTTTTCGACGCCGGGATGATCGGTCGCGAACGTGACATCGACGGCCACGGCCATCTTCGCATCGAGTGATTGCGCGGCCACACGTGCGCCGCCACCGGAATAGCCGATCTCCTCCTGCGCAGTGGCGGCAGCTACTACACGCGCTACGCCGGGATTGGCGGCATAGCGTCGCAACGCTTCGAGCACTACGAACGCACCGATGCGATCGTCAATCGCTCGCGACACAATCCGACCGTTCGGTAATTCGAGCAGTCGCGTATCGATCACGCCAGCATCGCCGATCTCGAGATACTCGAGGGCTTCAGCTTTCGTCTTCGCGCCGATGTCCACCCACAGGTCTGTGATCTTGGAGGCTTTCTCGCGCTCCTCGGGCTTCATCAGGTGAATCGGCTTTTTACCAATCACGCCGAAGACATCGCCGTTACGCCCGAGAAAGCGCATCCGCTGCGCGACCAGCACCTGCGGGTCCCACCCACCGATCGGCTCGAAATAGATGAAACCATTCTCATCGACGTACGTCACGATGACGCCGATCTCGTCGATGTGTCCGGCGAGCAGAATGGTGGGCCCGCCCGAGCCCTCGACGGTCGCAAGACTGTTGCCCACTACGTCGGCGCGCACGGAGGAGGCAAAGGTGGCCGCTTCTTCGCGCCACACTCGCGCGGGCGCAGCTTCAAAGCCGGACGGCCCCGGCGTATCGAGCAGGCGCTTCAGGAAGGCAATGGAAGAGTCAGTAAGCATGGAGGGAAAATATAGACTAAACTTTCTCACCGCTTCGACAATTCTCTCGCGCCCATATGACCACCGTCATTCTACTCGTCATCGGTCTCGCGGCCGGCGTGCTCTCCGGCATCTTCGGCATCGGTGGCGGGATCCTGATCGTCCCAGCACTGATGTATGTGCTGAAGATGACCCCGCAGCAGGCCTCAGGCACCTCACTCGCCGCGTTGCTGCTCCCGGTCGGCGCCCTTGGCGCCTACACCTATCACAAGGCTGGACAGCTCGAGTGGGGCCCAGCCATGCTGGTCGCGCTCGGCCTCTTTATCGGCGTCGCCGGCGGCGCAGCGATCGCGCAGCATGTCGATGCAACGCAAATGCGGCGCGCGTTCGCGGTCTTTCTCGCGCTCGTCGCGGTAAAAATGTGGATTTCATGACTCAGCACACGAGACAGAAATACTACAAATACAACAAACCGCTGGACGCGAATTTCGCGAATGTCGCGAATCGTCCGACGTAGCGCGGAGATCCGTCTCGGCTTCGGCACCCCTCCAAAAAGTCTTTGATTTGGCCCCGCGCCCGGCCTTCTCCTCCGCCACGAAATCAATTCGCGACATTCGCGTCATTCGCGGCCCGCAGTAGCAGTTGCTGTTTTAGACGAAGCCTACAACACGCGCTGCGCGTGCCGTTTATCGAGCGCACTGAACTGCATCGGGTTGAAGATCCGCGCCATCGTCTCGATTCCGTCCACCACGCGCGGGCCGGGGCGACTCACCAAGCCGTTGGCGTCGAGCGCCCACACCTGACGGCCCGGTAGCCAACTCCATTCGGGCAGGGTCAGCAGGCGCCGAGTTTCCGCGACGGCGGCCGAGAGCGAGTAGCCGCACGGTGCGATCAACACATACTCTGGCTCGGCAGCGATCAGCAGCTCCATCGGGACCGCGACCGAATGCGATCCGGCGGTGCCCATGACATCGACACCACCGGCGCGCTTGATCTGCTCCGGTCCCCAATGACCGGCGATGTAGACCGGTGCTGTCCACTCGATGAGCGCGACACGCGGTCGCGGCGCTTTCGCTTTTGACAACGTATCGTGCACATGCTTCACGCGATCGCGAAGGCCGAGCACCAGCTCTTCCGCGTCGCTCTCGGCATCAAGCACGTGCGCCACGGCGGCGATGTCGGCATAAATCCCGTCGAGCGTCGTCCCACCGAGCGTCACTACACTCGGCGACGGCGTCAGTCGCGTCGCGAGCGCCTGTACATCGCTCTCGCGTACCGCACACACGTCGCAGAGCGCTTGCGTCAGCAGCACATCGGGATGCAGCGCGCGAATCGTGGATTCGTCGAGCATGAAGAGTGCATGTCCGTCACCCGACAACGCCTTCACCGCGGCGTCGATCGCTGCGGGGTCGCTCGTGTGCGGAATCGCGCTCCGTGTGACACGCGCTCGCGATGCGACGACATCGGGGTAGTCGCATTCGTGCGTCACACCGACCAGCGACTCCGACGCGCCAAGAAACGCGACGATCTCCGTCGCCGCCGGAAGAAGCGAAACCACTCTCACTGGTGGTAGACCTCTTTGCCACCAACGTATGTCGACACGACCTTCGTTTTCATCACCAGCTCAACAGGTACGCGCATGATGTCCTGATCAAGGACGACAAAGTCGGCGAGTTTACCGGCCGTGATCGATCCCATGTCCTTCTCCTGAAACGCAGCGAACGCCGGCCAGAGCGTCATGCTGCGCAACGCTTCTTCGCGCGTCATTTTCTGCTCAGGGAACCAGCCGCCTGTTGGCCAGTCGTTCGCATCCTGGCGTGCAATTGCGGCGTGAAACGAGATCAGCGGGTTCACTAATTCGACGGGGAAATCGCTGCCGTTTGGCACGACCACGCCACTGTTGATCAGCGAGCGCCACGCATACGCACCGAGCAGTCGCGTGGGTCCGAGACGTTTTCCGATCCAGTACATATCACTCGACTGGTGACTCGCCTGCATCGACGGGATCACGCCAAGCTGCGCGAAGCGCGGAATGTCATCGTAGTTGAGGATCTGCGCATGTTCGACGCGAAAGCGATGATCGGCCGTCGGCACCGTTTTGAGCGCGGCCTCGTACGCATCGAGCACGACGCGATTGCCACGATCACCGATCGCGTGCGTGTTGACCTGAAATCCGCCCTTGAGCGCGCGTTCGGCGACTTCGCGAATGTGCGCCGGCGCGCTGAGCAACAGGCCGGAGTTGTTCGGATCGTCGCTGTACGGTTCGAGCAGTGCAGCGCCTCGTGAACCCATTGCGCCATCAGCGTACAGCTTGATCGCGCGCACCCACACCTGGTTGTTGTAGAGCGCCGAGCGCGGGCCGATGCTCAGGTAGTGCGCGACCGCGGCGGAATCGTCGCCGACCATCACGTACAGTCGCAGGTTGAGTTCGCCCGACTGCGCCATTTTTTCGTATAGGTCGATCGCCGAGCGAGGCGCGCCGGCATCATGGATGCCGACCAAGCCCCAGCGATGGATTTCCTTGATTGCGGCGCCGACGGCATCATGAAACTCGGCCGGCGTCGGCTCAGGCACTTTACGTCCGACGAGTTCTTTCGCGTTGTCGACCAGTACGCCGGTCGGATTGCCTTGCGCATCGCGCTGAATCTTGCCGCCGCTCGGGTCGGTACTGGCCGACGTGAGCGTGGCGATGCGCATTGCCGCGGCGTTGACCAGCGTTGCGTGGCCATCGACGCGGGTCAGTTCCACCGGATGATCGGGGACTGCGGCTGACAACTTCTCGTGCGTCGGGAAGCGCGTGTCGCCCCACGCGTTCTGATCCCAGCCACGCCCTTCGATCCAGCTGCCCTTGGGTGCGGTCTTCGCGCGCTCGACGACGCGCGCAATCACTTCGTCGTAGCTGTGCGTGCCGACCAGGTCGACAGTGCGAAGTTTCTGCGCTAATCCGCCAAAGTGCGCGTGCGCATCTACCATGCCCGGAATGACGGTGCGCCCAGCGGCATCGAGCACGCGCGTTGACGCGCCCTTGAGTACGTTGGCCTCTTGCTTGGAGCCAACAAACACGATGCGTCCATCGCGAATCGCGAACGCTTCGGCGAGCGGCCGCGCTTCGTCGGCGGTGTAGACGCGCGCGTTGGTGACGATCAGGTCTGCGGGAGCTGCGGCGCGTTGCGCGGAGACTTGCTGGGCCGCGCAAAGAAGGGCAGCGGCCGCGCATCGAGACACGAATCGGAAAATGTATTGGGATCGCACGGGCGGGAACTCGAGGGAAGGATAGGCTCATCGCCGCGCGCGACCGCAGCGCCGACGCATTCCCCAAGCAATAAACAGCACGCCACAAAGTTTCGCGAAGCCGCTGGAGTTCACGCGTCCTGCAGTTTGTTGCGGTTTTAGTGAGTGAACCGCAACAAAAAACCGCCCCCGCCGAGCAATCGGCGGAGGCGGTTCAGTACAGCGACCCGTGATTACTTCTTGGCGGGCGGGAGGAGCACTGCGTCGATGACGTGGATGACGCCGTTCTTCGCAACGATGTCCGTCTTGACGACGTTCGACTTGTTCACCATGACCTTGTCGCCCATCACCATCACCGTGACGTCCTGACCTTCAGCCGTCTTCGCCATCTTGCCGTTCATCTTGACGACGTCGGCAGCCATGACCTTACCAGCGACGACATGATACAGGAGCACGTTCTTGAGAGCAGCCTTGTCCTTGGCCAACGCTTCGAGCGTCGCCTTCGGCACCTTCGCGAACGCTTCGTCCGTCGGGGCGAACACCGTGAACGGGCCCGGGCCCTTGAGCGTCTCGATCAGGCCA
>JBBQDB010000135.1:0-11635 GCA_038319245.1 Gemmatimonadales bacterium | reverse complement strand
CGCAGCGAGGCGCCGTGTCTTGGCGTGTGCGGCGGCGGCCCGATCGTGGTGGTGTATCCCGAAGGGGTCTGGTACGCGCAGGTGACGCCGACGTTGCTCGAACGCATCGTGGTCGAGCATTTGCGTGACGGGCGCGTGATCGACGAGGCGGTGTTTCATCGGCTGGCGGCGCCTGATGTGCTCCGTGCGCCTTTGGCGGCGCCTCCTGTCACGCTGGCGGTGTCTGCCAACTCGTCGGCGGACGATCAGGCCTCGGCACGCTAGGCCGTCGAATCGGGCGCTGACAGGTCCGGCGTCGGCAGGTCGGGCGCTTCGCCGCACCGCGGGTCCAACATCTGCGCGATGGCCTCGGAGCTGCGCTGCCCCCGAATCCCCTCCACGAAATTCGCGGAACGCTCCACAACGCCCCGGCGCGCGAGCTCCTCGGCCACCGCTCGCAGATGTCGTGGCCATACGTACCGTGCGTGCCGAAAGAAGTTCCGACGGGCCTCGGGGTTCTCAGCCAGAAACTGGGGCAGGGGGCGCGAGGCCTTGGCTGTGTTGCAGGCCATGCAGGCGGTCACTACGTTGCCCTCGGAGCCATCACCGCCGCGCATCTTGGGCTGCACGTGATCCACGCTCAGCATGTCTGGTTCCTGCACGAGCCCGCAGTAGACGCAGCGGTTGCCGTCCCGAGCGAAGACGTCTGAGCGTTTCATCCGTTCTGAATCCTCCGTGGACGTCCCTGACAACGCACGACGGATGCTGTTCCAACAGGTGTCGAAGCTCTTCGATCAAGAGGAGAGCCGCTCGACGCCTGGTGATCTCCCGCCTCGTCTCACACTCAAAGCCCTCGAGGGCCTTCGTATGTCACGCTCCCGCGAACGTATTCTGACCAACCTGGAAGAGATGTATCGCGAAGCGTTTGATCGCGCCAAGGAAACGGGTGATCCGGCGGCCATGACCTCGCTCGATTTTGCCTACCGTCGCGAACAGCTGTATTTCGAAATCTTGCTCGACGTCCGCGACGCGATGGAAAAGCGCTAGTCCCGTCGTCCGCGTCCGGACGCGCGCTCATGCGCCCGCGAGCACACGCACCCACCGGTGATTGTTGATGACTGAAACGACGTCGCGCCAGGAGTCACCGATCGGGCAGGCATCGATCGGGCAGACGCCGCTTCGGCAGACACTGATCGCGCTGCTGGTTTTGGCCGTCGGCACCCTGTTGCTCTGCTATCCCGCACTTGGTGGCCTGACGCTGCTGAATGAGAACAGCGACCAGTACATCGCGGGGTACGCATTCCGCGACTTCGCCGCGCAGTCGTTGCGGCACGGCGCCGGGTTCCCGCTCTGGAGTCCGTATCTCTTCGGCGGCATGCCGTACGTAGCGGCGATGCACGGCGACATCTTCTATCCGACGTTCCTGCTGCGGATGCTGATGCCAACCGATGCGGCGATGACGTGGGGGATGACGCTGCACGTCTTTCTCGCCGGCGCATTCACCTACCAGTTTCTGCGCAACGCGCTCGGACTCGGCTTCTATGGCGCGCTCCTTGGCGGCCTGGCGTACGAGATGGGTGGCAACGTCGCCGGACTCGTGTCGCCAGGGCATGACGGCAAGATCTTCGTCGCGGCGTTGCTGCCGCTCGCGCTGTTTTTCGTCCATCGCGCGGTCCGCGACGGACGAGCGTGGGCGTGGGGTGCGCTGGCGCTGACGGTGACCCTCGCTGTGCTGACACCGCATCCGCAGCTACTGCAATATCTGCTGTTGCTCAGTGGTTCGTACGCGGTATTTCTCGCCTTCACGGCTGGCCCGAATGGCGTAAAACTGCCGACGACCACGGCGGCGACACGCGTAGTGTTGGCGGGTGTGTCTGTGGGCGTGGGCATGCTTGGCGGCGCGATTCAGTTTTTGCCGCTGCTCGAGTACACGCCGTGGTCGCCGCGCGCCGGAGGCAAAGGATGGGATCACGCGATCTCGTATTCCATGCCGCCCGAAGAGCTGATCAACACGTATCTCCCGCAGTTCTCCGGCTTGCTCACGCTGTACTCGGGACGCAACGGCATTCATCTGCACAGCGAGTACATCGGCGTCGTGGTGCTGTTGTTGGCCGGGCTCGCGTGGGGCACGGTGACGTTGCGTCGTAGCATGCTCTGGTTTTGGATCGGCGCGCTGCTCGTGTCGGTGCTCTGGGCGCTCGGCGGCTATACGCCGTTCTTCAACATCGTGTATGCGTTGGTGCCGGGCACGAAATTCTTTCGCGCGCCCAGCACCATGCTGTATGTCGTGTCGTTTTGCACGGCGGTGTTGGCGGGTGTCGGTGCCGACCGCGCGCTCACCAAGGGCATCAAGCCGCGCTACCTGTTTGCGTGGCTCGGTGTTGGTGCATTGATCGCACTCTTGGCCAGCGTTGGCAGCATCGGCAATCTGTCGGCGGCGTTCGCGTTGCCGGGTCGCGAAGCACGCGTGGATGAAAACGCGTCGAACATCGTGATCGGTGCGTGGCGCTCGTTCATCGTGCTGCTCTTGAGTGCCGGCGTGCTGTTCGCGCTTTCGCGCAAGCGCGTGGCTCCAGCGATGGCGGCGTGGAGTCTTGTTACAATTGCTGCGCTGGATCTATGGTCAATCGAGCGCTCGTATTGGCGTTTCGCACCCAAGGCGAGCGAACTGTATGCCAGCGACTCGGTGATCGACTATCTCAAGACGGCGCCGACGGGCCGTGTGTGGGCCATCGCCGCGAAGGAGATGACGGGCACGCGCCGTGATCCGTTCCTTGGCAGCGGCGAGGGCAAAGGCACCGGCTTCATGGTGCACGGTATTCGCTCGGTGGCTGGCTATCACGGCAATGAACTCGGTCGCTACGATGAACTGACTGGGTGGGACACGCAGGACTACATCAAGCGGATGAGCAATCCGCGTATGTGGCAGCTGCTCAACGTGCGCTACCTGTACACGAACGCGACCGAATCGCCGTTGCCGGGCGCTCCACGATTAGCCGGACCGGCGCGCAACGCCGCCGGTGATATGGTGTCGGTGTACGGCATGCCCGGCGACAACGCACCCGCGTGGGTCACACCGATTGCGGTAAAGGTGCCGGACGAATCCGCGCTACCGACCCTGCTCGACGAACGGTTCGATCCGCTACGCGTGGCAATCTTCGACACGAGCACGATCGTGACGACACAAGCGCCGCCGAAGTCGATGCCAGAGCCGCTTGGCATCACGGTGAAGGCGACCACGTACGAGCCTGGGCATATCGTGCTCGCGCTCGACAAGCCAGCACCCGCAAACTCCGCGCTCGTGGTCTCGGAGAATTTCTACCCGGGATGGAAAGCGACGGTTAACGGCTCACCGGCCAAGGTCGATCGCGCGGACTATGTGTTGATGGGTGTCGAGTTGCCGGCTGGTGCGAAGGACGTGGTGCTGACGTACAGCAGTGCGCGGTACGACACCGGCAAGTCGATCACGTTGGCGGCGCTCGCCGTCGGGCTGTTGGCGTTGCTCGTCGGGATTCCGCTCGATCGTCGGGGTCGGAAGGCGGCGTAGGGAGCGGAACTGCGGGCCGTGGGTTACGCGGATGCCGCGGATTGGTGAGGCGACGTGGATAGGGCGGTGCGAAAGCGACGAGGAACAGCGAACCGCGGGACGCGAATTTCGCGAATGAAGCGAATTTGGGATGGCGCGTCGAGGATGGTCGACGCGCCGCAGAAAGTGTGAATGTTTTGACGTTGGTTTTTGCGCGTGGGGGGCATCACCGCGCCGGAGCTACGTCTATGAAAGGCTGATATGGCGACTGCATGCGGGCGTCCTCACCGCGACGAAACGAATCAAAAAAATTATACGATGCTGCATCGTCGCGACGGACTGCTTCTCGACGTCGTCCAATTCGCGGCATTCGCGTAATTCGCGTCCCGCCGTTGTCGTTCTTTGCGGTCGCGACTACTCGCACAGACGACGTTCCCAATCCGCGTCATCCGCGAAATCCGGGGCCGGCAGTTCAGCCGTCGCTTTCTATCGATGCAGCAATAGCCACACGCTCGCCGTAAGCCCGATCCCGCCAATCACCACGCGCAGCAGTGTCTGTGGTGCGCGCTGTGCAAGCCCCGACGTGAAGTAGCCGCCGATCACCGCGCCGACCGCCATTGCGCCCGCGATCGGCCAATTCACGATGTGCTGCGTCGCAAAGGTTATGGCAGCAACGGCGTTGAAGCACCCGCCACACACGTTCTTGAGCCCGTTCATCTGGTGGATGTTGGTCAGCCCCATCAACCCCAGGCCGAACAACATCAAAATGCCGGCGCCCGCTCCGAAATAGCCGCCATAAATCGAGATCGCGAACTGCAGCAGCAGGAATACCATTGGCGGCGACGGAAACGGCAGCGAACTCGTTGCCATCGCGGGTTCGTCAACGTTGCCGCGCGCAGCACGAGAGCGAGCCAGCAGCCAATTCGACAACGGCCGCTGCAACAGAAACAGAATCGTGCCGCCAAACACGAGCCAGGGGACCAGCGCTGAAAATCGTGCGCTCGACGTATTCAGGAGCAACCAGGCGCCAATCAGTCCGCCAATCAGACTCGGCACCGCTAGGTCGATCGCCCATTTGCGCGCACCGCGCATCGCATTGCGGTAGCCCCACAAGCTGCCCATCGAGCCAGGCCAGAGCGCCACGGTGCCAGTTGCGTTGGCCACAATCGGCGGCACGCCAAGGCCGACCAACGCGGGAAAGACGAGCAGCATGCCGCCGCCGGCGATGGAGTTCACGGCACCACCGAGCGCCGAGATACCGGCGATCGTGATCAGTTGCAACGGTGTGGGCATCGTTCGGGAATGAGACTCGTGTCAGGCCAGCGTTAAACTTTGGCCACGGAAGCCTGCGCTGCGGCGTCCAACTTCGTCTTGTTCGTCTCGGCTTCGGCGATTGCCCGTTGCGCGATACGGGTCAGAAATACGACCAAGATCACGGTGGCCACGAAACCGAGTGCGAGCACGCCCGGCGATATTGGCGACGAACCGTCGGCGCGTGGGCCGGCACCGGATGCACTCCCGTACGCCGCATACGCGAGCACGATCGGCGTGAGCCCTAAGGTCCCGATCATGAAATCGCGCAGCCGCACGCGCGTCACGCCGAGCGCATAGTTGGTGAGCACGAACGGCACAGCCGGCGACAAGCGCAGGAGGAACACCAGTTTCAACCCGTCCTCGCCAATCACGCGATCGATCGTGGCCAGCGTCGGATTCTTCGCGACGCGTTTGGCCACCTGCTCGCGCGCGAGGTAGCGACCAATGAGAAACGCGACCGTACCGCCGAGTGTCGCGCCGACGAGCACCAGCGCGGTGCCCTTCACCATTCCGAAAACCGCGCCGGCCGCCATAATGAGCAGAAACGCCGGCAACATGAGCACACACACAATGACGTACGCGCCAAGAAAGGCGAACGGCGCCCAAGGCCCAAGCGTGTGCACCCACGCCGCGAATTGTGGTAAGAACGGGGAGAGCAGACGCCCGACGACGATCCCGAAGACGATCGGGACAGCGACCCCCGCCGCACGAGAGATGGTCTTGAGGTCGAAGCGCATATCCCGAACGATAACGGACGGACGTGCGGCAAAGGATTCCAGCGCTCGCCCCGCGCCGGGCGTACTTTCTGATGCCGCCCTCCACGCGGCTCCCTTTTCCTGTTTTGGAGGTTTCTGGATGTCATCGCGGACTTTCCGCCCGTGGCGCGCGCTTGTCACGACGCTCGGCGCCGCCACCATGAGTGCTGCTGCGCTTGGTGTCGCGACTTTCGCCGCCCCGACCGCACGCGCGCAGGGCAATATCACCACGCCCAAGGCGTTCCTCGGCCACAACATCGGCGACGACTATTTCCTGCCGACGTACGACCAGTTCCAGGCCTACTGGAAAAAGATCGACGGCGAATCGAATCGCATGCAGGTGATGGAAATCGGTAAGACCGGCGAAGGACGTCCGCAGCTCGCCGCGATCATCACCGCGCCCGAAAACTTCGCGAAACTCGCGCGCTACAAAGAGATCTCGAAGCGTTTGCAGGCTGCCAAGGGGCTCACCGACGAGCAGGCGCGCGTGCTGGCCAAGGAGGGCAAGGCCGTCGTCTGGATCGATGGCGGATTGCACGCGACCGAAGTTGTCGGCGCCAATCAGTTGATGGAGACGAGCTACCAACTCGTCAGCCGCACCGACGAAGAAACGACGCGCATCCTCAAGGACGTGATTGTCGTCATGGTGCATGCGAATCCAGACGGCATGCAGATGGTCGCCAAGTGCTACATGCAGAACCCGGTGCCCGAGCAGCGCCGCGCGCCGTGCTCGACGCGGTTGTACGAGAAGTACGCAGGTCACGACAACAACCGTGACTTCTACATGTCGAACCTGCCCGAATCCCAGAACATGAATAAGCTCATGTACTGGGAGTGGATGCCGCAGATCATGTACAACCATCACCAGACGGGCCCGGAAGGCACGGTGATCTTCTCGCCGCCGTTCCGTGATCCGTTCAACTACAATCTCGATCCCATGATTGTCATGGGCCTCGACATGGTTGGCGCGGCGATGCATCAGCGCTTCCTGCAGGAAAACAAGCCGGGCTTTACGATGCGCTCGGGCTCGAGCTACTCCACGTGGTGGAATGGCGGCCTACGCACGACGGCGTACTTCCAGAACATCATTGGCATCCTCACCGAAATCATCGGTAGCCCGACGCCGAGCGCGATTCCGATCACGTTGAGCCAGATACTGCCGCGCGGTGATTTGCCGGCACCGATCGCGCCGCAGGAATGGCACTTCCGTCAGTCGATCGACTACTCGGTGACGGCGAACTATTCGATTTTGGATCTCGCCTCGCGCTATAAGGATCAGTTCCTGTTCAACATCTATCGCATGGGTGCGAACCAGATCGCGCGTGGCAGCGCCGACCACTGGACCGTCTCAAACGAAGACATGGTGCGTGCGGATTCCGCGATCAAGGGCGGAGCAGCGCCCGCGATGGCGGGTGCAGGTGGCCGTGGTGGACGCGCTGGCGCCGCTGCAGCGGCACCGGCCGCTCCCGCGCCGGACGTCGGCGGTTTCGGTGCGCGTGGTCCGAGCATGTCGGCCGCGCAGTACAACGCCGTGTTCAAGGACCCGGCCCGTCGTGATCCGCGTGCGTACGTGATCTCGGTGAACCAGCCGGATTTTTCGACGGCGACCAAGTTCGTCAACGCCATTCGCTACGTCGGCGTGGAAGTGCAGCAAGCGACGGCGGCGTTCACCGCGAACGGCAAGAACTACGGCGCCGGATCGTATGTCGTGCATTCGGCGCAGGCGGGTCGTGCGCACGTCATCGACATGTTCGAGCCGCAGGATCATCCGAACGACATGGACGAACGCGGTATTCCGAAGCGGCCATACGACAACGCCGGTTGGACGCTCGCATATCAGATGGGCGTGCAGTTCGATCGCTTCTTCGATGATGTGACGGGGCCATTCGTCGACATCAAAGGACTCGCGACGCCGCTGGCCGGCACGGTGGCTGGTGCGAGTGGTGCGGCGGGTTACCTCATCTCTGGTCAGGTCAACGACGCGTTCACCGTCGCCAATCGCGTGCTGAATGCGAAGGGCGAGGTCTTTCGTCTTGCGCGACCGATGACGGCAAACGGGAAGACGTTTGGTCCGGGCTCGTTTTACGTCACGGTCAGTACGGCATCGACGGCGGCACTGACCGCGGCCGCGAAAGAATTGGGCCTGAGCATGGAGGGCACGAACGCGAAGGTCGAAGGAACGGCCAACAAGCTCACCGTCAAGCGTGTCGCGCTGTGGGATACGCAGACCGGTTCGATGTCGAGCGGCTGGACGCGCTTTTTGCTCGAGCGTTTTGAATTCCCGTTCAAGGTCGTGTGCGGCGCTGGCTTCGATGACACCGATCTCAAGGCGAAGTACGACGTGATTCTGTTGCCGTCGGACGGCAACATCGGCGGCGTGGGTGGCCCCGGCGGACGTGGCGGCGGTGGTGGTGGTCGCGATATCGCGGCGGCACCGTCGACCGATCCCGATCTCCGCAGCCTCTGCGAAGTGACGACTGGCACCGGCAACGGCGCCAACGCGCTCGAGAATCTGAAGAAGTTCGTCGAACAGGGCGGCATTCTTGTTGCCGCCGGTAACGCGGCGCGCATCGGGCAGCAGCTTGGTCTTCCCATCTCGGACTATTTGGTGGACCAGAAGCCGGGCATGCCGGAGACGCATCTGTCGGCCGACAAGTTCTACGTGCCAGGCTCCGTGCTGCGCGTGGCCACCGACTCGACAGCGTCGTCAGGATTGGGCTTCCAAGGGCATACGGACGTGTTCTTCAACAACAACCCGGTGTTCCGTCTTGCGCCTGATGCGGCCGCCAAGGGTGTGCGTCCGGTGGCGTGGTTCGACACGGCGACGCCGCTTCGGAGCGGCTGGGCGTGGGGGCAAAATTATCTGCTGGGCGGCACGACGGCCGTCGAAGCGACGCTGGGTCGGGGCAAGATGTTCCTCTTCGGTCCGGAGATCACGTTCCGCGGTCAGCCGCACGGCACCTTCAAGATGCTCTTCAACAGCATCTACAACGTCGAGCAGACGCCGAAGGTTACGCCGTAAGCCGGATTTTCAGCGGATCTTCACTTGACGGAAATGGAGGCGATGGGCGAATCTGCCCATCGCCTCTGTGTTTGTACGAGGGCGCGATGGTTGACACGTGGTTCTCCACTTCTCGAATTTCTCAGGGTGTTGCTATGGGTCTCGCACAATTCGCTCGTCGCGCCGCGTTCGTCACTACCTCGATGACGCTGTTGGCAATGGCCGCGTCTGACGTCACCGCGCAACCCAAGCCGCCAGCGAAAGCCGCGGACTCCGTGGCGAAGAAGTCGGACGCGATGTCGCACGAGATGAGCGGTATGGGCGATATGAAGGGTATGAACCACATGATGCCGGGGAAGAAGGAGTCGATGCCGAGCAGTGGCTGGAAAGAGCTCGACGCCTTTCATGCGCTGATGCAGGCGACGTGGCATCCGGCGGACGAATACGGTGATATCGCGCCCATTCGCGCCAAGGCGCCGGCGCTGGCGTCGGCTGCAAAGGCGCTGGCAGCATCGACGCCTCCGACACGGTGTACCGCACCAAACCTCGTCGAAACTGCGAAGGCGCTCGCCCCGCAGACGCGTACGGTGGCGGAGATGGTGAAGCGGAATGCGACGAACAATCAGATCAAGGATTCCCTCAAGGCGCTCCACGAGCGCTTCGAGGTGCTCGAGATGGGATGCGGCGCGATGCCGAAGGCGGCCAGCCCTCATTAGCTTCCGAGGATGCCGTCACGCCCACACCCCGACATCGCGCGAGGCTGGATCATCCCGATCGGCGGTAAGCTCGCCGATGCCTCGATCCTCGACCGATTTGTGGAGCTGAGCGGCGGACGGCGCGCGCGCATCGCGGTCATTCCGACCGCGTCGAGTGAACCGGATATCGGGACGTTCTACGAGCGCGTGTTTGCCAAGCACGGGGTGCGCCACTCGAAGTCGTTGCATTTCGAGCGGCGCAGTGATTGCGACGATCAGGACTGGCTCGATTGGCTGAGCGGTGCGACTGGGGTCTTCATCGCCGGTGGAAACCAGCTCAAGCTTACGGCGACACTCGGCGGCACACCGGTCGCCAAACTACTCCGGATTCGCAACGCGGCTGGCGTGCACGTTGCCGGCACCAGCGCTGGTGCCGCATTTCTCAGCGAGCACATGATCGCGTTTGGCGCAGAGGGTTCGACGCCGCGCGCGGGGATGGTCACCATGTGTGCGGGACTCGGCCTAACCAACCGCGTCATTGTCGATCAGCACTTTCGCCAACGCGATCGTCTCGGGCGTTTGCTTACCGCGCTGGCCTACAACCCCTTTGCGGTGGGACTTGGCGTCGACGAAGATACGGCGGCCTTCATCGGCCCTGACGAAACGATCGAGGTGCAGGGGACTGGCGCCGTTACCGTCGTCGATCCGTCGGCGGTCGAGTATTCGTCGATTGCCGACGCGAAGCCGGGCGAGCCGGTGACCCTGCTCGGTGTGAAGGTGCATGTGCTCACGCCTGGCGCGACGTTCAACCTTCACACGCGCGTGCCGACGGGTGCCAGCGTGTTTGCTTCCGGCAGCTGACCTCATGGAAATTCTCGATCGGTCGGTATACGTCGGGCCGAGCCACTACGCACATTTCCCCGTCATTCGTCTCGAGCTCGACCTGGGCGAGCTGGAAGCATGGCCGACGCGTCGACTCGGCCACGAGTTCGTGCTGCGCTTGCTCGACGCGCTGCCTGGACTCAACGATCACGGCTGCTCGTATGGTGTGGCCGGTGGGTTTGTGCGTCGGATGACCGAAGACGAAGGGACATGGCTCGGGCACGTACTCGAACACGTTGCGATTGAGTTGCAGAACGTGGCGGGGGTAAAAGTCACCTTCGGCAAGACGCGTGAAACGGCGCGTTCCGGCGTGTACGATGTGGTGTTCGAATACGAGCAGGATGATGTCGGGCTCGAAGCCGCTGAGGTCGCGCTCGATCTCTTGCATCATTTGCTGCCCGCGGCGCTACGTCCCACCGACTACGACGACACGTTCGATCTCGCCGCACGACGCGACGCATTCATTCGCTATGCGCAGCGTCGCGCACTCGGGCCAAGCACGGCAAGCATCGTGCATGCCGCTGAGCAACGCGACATTCCGTGGATGCGACTGAACGAGCAGAGTCTGATTCAGCTTGGCTACGGTTGTCATCAGCAGCGTATTCAGGCAACGATCACTGGGCGTACGCCGCACATCGCCGTCGAGTTGGCGAGCGATAAGGAAGAGACCAATCGGATTCTGTCGCGCCTAGGATTGCCGGTGCCGAAGCAGCGATTGGTGCAGACCGCGGAGCGTGCGGTGGCGGCGGCAGAACGTATTGGCTATCCCGTAGTCACGAAGCCGTACAACGGCAATCATGGGCGCGGTGTATCGATCTCGCTCATGACCGCAGACGAAGTGGTCGCCGGCTTTACGCGCGCCGCCGAGATCTCGCGCAGTGTGATTGTCGAGAGTTACATCACCGGTCACGATCATCGTATGCTGGTGGTGAACGGCGAGTTGGTTGCGGTGTCCAAGCGCGAACCCGGTAAGGTGACGGGCGACGGCGTGCACAGCGTCGAGCAGTTGGTCGCGATCGTGAATAGCGATCCGCGCCGCGGCATCGGGCACGAGAAAGTGCTGACGCAGATCGAGGTCGATGAGCAGGCGATGGGGTTGCTCGACAAGCTCGGGTACACGCCGCAGTCCGTACCGCCGGTTGGAGAAGACGTATACTTGCGTTTAACCGCCAATCTCAGCACCGGCGGTACCGCCACCGACATGACTGACGTCGTGAGTCCCGACAATGCGGAAATGGCGGTACGTGCGATTCAGGCGATCGGACTCGATGTGGGCGGCGTGGATTTTCTCACACCCGACATCACGCAGTCGTACAAAGATATCGGTGGTGCGATTTGTGAAGTGAATGCGGCGCCTGGCTTCCGGATGCATATGGCGCCGAGCGAAGGTCGGCCGCGTGATGTCGCAGGCAAAGTGATCGACATGCTCTTTCCGAAGAATGCGCCCAGCACCATTCCGATTGCGGCGATCACCGGCACGAAT
>JBBQDB010000134.1:0-11708 GCA_038319245.1 Gemmatimonadales bacterium | reverse complement strand
TGCGGTGAGGTAGGCTGCCGCTTTCGCGCGATAGTGCGGAGCGGTCGTCGCAATCGTCGCGAGATGCACGTCGGTGACCTCGCCAACCTTTCGCGCAGGACAGCCTGCCCAGAGCTCGCCGGACCGCACAGTCTTCCCAGGTGACACGACCGCGCCGGCCGCGACCAGGGCGCCGCTTTCGACCACGGCGTCGTCGAGCACGATGGCGCCCATGCCGATCAATGCAGCGTCGTGAATCGTGCAGCCGTGAATGATGGCGCCGTGGCCGATGGTGACACGCGCGCCAATCACCGCGTCCTGCCCCGAACGCGACGTATGAATGAGCGCCAGATCCTGCACGTTCGAGTCGACGCCGATGCGAATCGCGCGCTCGTCACCGCGCAGGACCGCGCCAAACCACACGCTCGCACCTGCGCCGATGTCGACGTCGCCGATCACGCAGGCGTTGGGCGCAAGGAACACGCCGGGCGCGACGCGCGGCGTGTGCGCGCCGAAAGGGAGAAGCAGCGCAGGAGATGGCGATTCGGACACGTCGAAATTTCGCTGGAGGGAATGGGTCACGCCGTTGCGAGACCTCGCACCGACCCGCATAATGTCGCGGCGCACTGCGTTCGGTGCCTTACCTATTTTCCGGATCTGGAGGAGTATCATGTTGGATATACAGCGTATCGCGCGCGACGGCGCGCACCTGCGGTTGGCCCTCGGACGGCGTGTCATGCTTGGCCTTGTGGTCCCCGTGATGGCGTTCACCGGTTTGGGTCTGACGGCCACCAGCGCACTCGCCTTCACCCACCTCGCGCAGCCCAAGCCACAGCTCTCGGTCGAGGCGGAACGCAGCCCGCAGGGCGCCCGTCTCACGATGAAGGGCAAAGGGTGGGGAGCCTCGGCGCGGATTAAGTTGACCGGCACGCGCGCGCCCGGCGCAAATGGCATGCAGGACTTCGGTACCTACAGTGCGGACAGTCTCGGCGTGCTCAACGCGCGGAAGATCGTTGGCTGCACCGCCAACAACATGGACGATGCGCAGACGGATGTGACGGTCACGGCTACCGATTCTGCGAGCGGTGCCAAGGCGACGGCGCGCGTGCAGGGTGGCGCGTGGGTCTGTCAATAAGTCGCGAGTGCCGCGACGACGATCGCCGTATTGACGCGGTCGCGTGATGCTGGTCGTCTTCGTTGCGCCAGTCTTCTCGCCGGCCGCCTCGCAAATGATCGAGGCGGCCGCGTCGCTCTCCGGGGTCCGCCTCGCGGTAATCGCGCAACAAGCCATGGACCAACTGGCACCGCACATCGCGGATCGTCTCGTCGGCCATTGGTGCGTGGACGACATCACCGATGTGAATCAGCTCGACTGGGCAGTACGTGAACTGTCGGCACGTCTCGGTCCGATCGAACGACTCTTCGGCGCGTACGAGCAGGCACAGTTGCCGCTGGCACTCGTTCGCGAGCGCGTGGGCATTGCCGGGTTGCCGAGTGAGTCCGCGCAGAATTTTCGCGACAAAGCACGGATGAAAGACGTCCTGCGCGCGGCGGGCATTCCGGTCGCGCGACATCGATTGATCGCGCGCCGAGAGGACGCGATTGATTTCGTGCGCGCGGTTGGCTTTCCCATCGTGATCAAGCCTCCCGCCGGCGCAGGCGCAGTCGCGACGCATCGCGTGGCAAACGTCGCAGGACTCGATGCGTTTCTCGCGCAGCATCCGGCCTCCGACGCGGAACCGCTGCTGGCGGAAGAATTCCTGCGAGGCACCGAGCACTCGCTCGAAACGATCTCCGTCAACGGTCGTGCGGTCTGGCACTCGCTCACGCATTATCGCCCAACGCCGCTCACGGTCATCGAAAATCCGTGGATCCAGTGGGGTGTCGTGCTGCCGCGCGAGCTGCACGATCCGCAGTTCGACGACATCAAGCGTATTGGCGATCAAGCGCTGCGTGCGCTCGGCATGACCACGGGCATCACGCACTGCGAATGGTTCCGTCGGGCCGACGGCTCCGTCGCCATCAGCGAGATAGCCGCGCGTCCACCGGGCGCACAGATCACTACCATGATCGCGCGAGCGCATGACGTCGATTTCATCGGCGCTTGGGTCGCGCTCATGGTGCACGGCACGTTTACCGCTCCCACGCAGTCGTACGCGGTCGCGACGGCGTACCTACGTGGCGAAGGTCGCGGGCACATCGTCGCCGTAGACGGGCTTGACCGCGTGCATCAACAACTCGGCTCGCTCATCTGCGACGTGCGCCTGCCGACGATTGGGTATATGCCAAGCAGCAGCTATGAAGGCGATGGATTCATCATGCTCCGACACCCCGAGACCGCCGTGGTGGAACGCGCGCTGCTCGAGGTGATTTCCACGGTACGTGTTCAACTCGGTTGATCCGCACACACGTTCGGTTCCCCCAACTTCGACGCCCATGGCCAAGACCGTTCTCATGCTCACGCCCGGATATCCAGGCGAGATGCCACTCTTCACACGCGGACTGGCGGAGCAGGGCGCGACCGTCCTCGGCGTCGCGAACGGACCCGCGCACGAGCTCCCGGAGTCCGCGCGGCGATACCTGAGCGACTATCTGGCGGTGCCTGATCTGTTCACCAATCCGGATTCGGCCATTATCCAGATTCGGCACTGGCTTGGCGCGCGTACGCTCGATCGGGTGTGCTGCCTCTGGGAGCCCGGTGTTGAAATCGCCGCACAGATCCGTGAAGCCCTTGGCGTGCCGGGACAGTCGTACGAACAAGCACTGCGCTTTCGCAACAAGGACTTGATGAAGCAGGCGCTCGCCGCCGGCGGCGTGCGAGTGCCGCGACATGAAGTCGCGCACACCTCGCGTGAGGTGTTCGATGGGGCGGACAAGATCGGCTATCCGCTGATCATCAAGCCCATCGCCGGTGCGGGGTCGATGGACACGTATCGCTGCGACAATTTGCTCGACGTCGAGAAAGCGGTCGCGCAACTCGGACATATCGCGGTCGTGGACATCGAAGAGTTCATCGATGGTGAAGAGTTCACGTACGATACGATCTGCGCGAATGGCGAGATCCAGTATTTTCACATCGGCTACTACCGTCCGCGTCCGCTGATCGCGCGCACCAACGAGTGGATCAGCCCGCAGACGCTGAGCATTCGCGACGTAAATGACCCACGCCTCGCCGGCGGTCGCGCCATGGGTGAGCGCGTACTGAAGGTGCTCGGCTACGAGCATGGCTTTACGCACATGGAGTGGTATCTCAAGTCGGATGGCGAAGCGGTTTTTGGGGAAGTTGCGGCGAGACCGCCCGGAGCGCGCACGGTCGACCTGATGAACTTTGCAAGCGATGTGAACCTGTTTGACGCGTGGGCAGAAGCCGAGTTGTATGGCACGTTCTCGCCGGTGATCGAGCGCAAGTACAACTGTGCCTGCATCACCAAGCGGGCACACGGCCAAGGGCGTATTCAGCGCATCGAGGGGCTCGAACACATTCGTCGGCAGTGCGGTGATGCGCTCATGACCGTCGACCTCCTGCCTCTCGGAGCCCCGCGCCGCGACTGGAAAAGCACGCTCCTGTCGGACGGGTACCTGACGATTCGGCACGAAGACTGGGGTCGGATCATCGAACTGGCCGATCTCGTCGGCACCGGTTTGCACCTGTACGCCAGTTAAGCGCTGCTTGCGGTCCCGGCGCGTCCGCCATGTGGCGTCGGGACCGCAGGTGCAGTAGGGCGCAGGCCACGTTTCCGGTGATGCGCCTCTGGCCCGGAGAGCCAACCTGAGAGTCAAAGCGAGCGCGGCCGCAGGCGGCACAGCGTTTGCTCCGTTCGGTGGTCGACAAGGATCGCGGAACTGCGCTCCTCACGCTGGCCCCCGTACTCGGAACCACGATGTCCAAGATTCTCGAAGAGCCGCCGGTTGATCCGGTGCGCGGGTACTTCTCGCAGCAGTGCGTCCTGCTGACCGGCATTGCTTCGGGCGTGGTTGAGCCGACTGCGGGCGATGCACTTCGCTCACCGACGTACCTGATGGGGCGTCGCGACGGTTACCACGTGGTGGTGGCGCACCTGGCCTGCAGCCGCACGCTCAAAGAAGCGGCTGACAAGTGTGTCGCGTTTGGCCGCGGCGTCGAAGAGCGTGCGGGCGTGCACCCCTACGGTCCCGATTGGAGTCACGGGTTCGCCGATGCGACGCTCGAAGCCTCGTCGGACATCGCGCTGTACGCGGCGACGCAGACGTTACCGGCCATCGACAAGGCTCGCCTTCGCGCAGCCCGTACTGCTGCGCGCCACGTGTCGCCGCTCGCGGGTGCCTGGCCCGCAATGCACCCCAGTAAGCCCGAAGCCGAGCCACCCAAGGGTCGTCGCGAGTGGTAGGCGAGCGGGCGGGGCATCCATCGGTGCCCCGCTCGTTGCACTTGGCCAAGCGCCAGCCGTAGGGAACTCGTGGCTGACCGATATATTGTTCGGCCATGACCAACAAGCCAGCACCGATTTTTGATGCGCGCGCGCTCGATCGTACGCTGCGCCGCATGGCCGACCAGATCATCGAACTGAATGCCGGAACGGACGGGCTGGTGCTCGTTGGTATTCAGCGGCGCGGCGTGCAACTCGCCGAGCGGATTGTGCGCATCATCGAAGCGCAGGAGCACGTGACCGTGCCGTGCGGTGCGCTCGATATCACGCTGTATCGTGACGATCTGCAGACGGTTGGTCCGCGTCCTGTGGTCGGCGCGACCCATTTGCCGTGGACGCTCGATGATCAACGTGTGGTCATCGTCGACGATGTGTTGTACACGGGGCGTACGATTCGCGCGGCACTCGACGAGCTTGCCGACTTCGGCCGCCCTGCGCGCATCGCGCTCGCCGTGTTGATCGATCGCGGCGGTCGCGAACTGCCCATCCATGCCGACATCGTCGGACGCAAAGTCGACGTAGCCTCGGATCAGCGCGTGGACGTCTTCATCGAAGAAATCGATGGGTATGACGAAGTCGTGATTGCCTCGCGCACCAGAGAGGGCTGATCGCGTGGCTGGTTCACTGGGAAAGGATTTGCTGGGACTCGCGGAGCTCTCGGCCGATCAAATTCGACTCGTGCTCGATACCGCAGTGCCGTTCCGTGAAATCTCGGAGCGACAAATCAAGAAGGTGCCGACGTTGCGCGGCATGACGATCGTCAATTTGTTTTTCGAACCGTCCACGCGCACGCGCATCTCCTTCGAGTTCGCCGAAAAGCGTCTCAGCGCCGATACCGTGAACGTCGCCGTCGCCGGCTCGAGCGTGTCGAAGGGCGAGACATTGGTCGACACGGCGCGCAACCTCGAAGCGATGAAGATCGACATGGTCGTCGTGCGGCATCCGGCATCCGGTGCGGCGCGCTTTCTTGCCGAACGCATCGAGTCGAATGTCATCAACGCGGGCGACGGCACGCACGAACATCCGACACAGGGACTGCTCGACCTCCTCACGCTTCGTGATCGATTCGGTGACCTGACCGGCAAGCGCATTTGCATCTGTGGTGACGTGTTGCACTCGCGCGTGGCGCGTTCGAATATCTGGGGCCTCAAGAAGCTTGGTGCAGAAGTCGGCGTGTGTGGACCGCGTTCGCTGCTGCCCAATGCCATCGGCGAGATGGGCGTCGAAGTCTTCGATCGCATTGAAGACGCGATCGCGTGGGCGGATGCGCTCAACATTCTGCGGTTGCAACTCGAACGGATGCAGGCGGGCTACATCCCGTCGTTGCGTGAATACAATCGTGTCTTCGGTGTTACTCGTGCGCGGCTCGATCGCGCGCCGCGCGACCTTCTCATTTTGCACCCTGGGCCGATGAATCGCGGCGTGGAAATCGACAGTGACGTAGCCGACGGACCGCACTCCGTCATTCTGAATCAGGTGACGAACGGTGTCGCCGTGCGCATGGCGGTGCTCTATTTGCTGGCCGGCGGCCGACCAGAACTTGCCGAAGCGGCGAAGCGAGGAACTCCCTGATGGCTCGCGATGTGTTGTTGCGCGGCGGTCGATTGGTCGATCCATCGCAAGGGCTCGATGCCATCGGCGATCTGCTGCTGCGAGACGGCGTCGTCGAAGCGTGCGGCGGCCGCATTGAGGCGCCCGATGGCGCGGAGATCATCGACTGCACGGGGCTTGTCGTCGCACCGGGTCTCATCGACGTGCATGTGCATCTGCGCGAACCCGGGCGTGAAGACGTGGAGACCGTCGCCACCGGCGCCCACTCCGCCGTGGCTGGTGGCTTCACAGCCGTCTGTGCGATGCCCAACACGCGTCCGGTCACCGACAATCAAGCCACCGTTGGTTTCGTGAAGCGGCAGGGTGAGGCCGCCGGATTCGCGCGCGTCTATCCGTACGGTGCGATTTCCGTCTCGCAGAAGGGCGAGACGCTCGCTGAACTCGGGGAGATGGTGGGCGCCGGCGCCGTGGCCTTCAGCGATGATGGACGTCCGGTCGAGAGTGCGCACCTGATGCGCACCGCGCTCGAATATGCGCGCGCCTTCAACGTGCCCGTCGCCGAACATTGCGAAGACATGTCGCTCGCGCACGGCGGATCGATGAACGAAGGGTTGATGTCGGCCAAGCTTGGACTCAAAGGCATTCCGGCCGAAGCGGAAGAGATTTACGTCATTCGTGACATCCTCCTCGCCCGTCGCACCGGTGGCCACATTCACCTCTGTCACTTGAGCACAAAGGGCTCGGTTGAGCTTGTGCGCTGGGGCAAAGAGCGTGGCGTGAACGTGACCGCCGAAGTCTGCTCGCACCACATCTCGCTGACCGAAGACGCGGTCGACGGATACAACACGAACGCGAAGATGAATCCGCCACTCCGCACGCAGGTGGATATCGACGCGCTCAAGGAAGGCCTGGCCGATGGCACGATCGACTTGCTGGTCACCGATCACGCGCCGCATCACTATGACGAGAAGGAGCGCGAATTCGCCGATGCGCCAAACGGCATCGTCGGACTAGAAACGGCACTTGGCATCAACTGCACGTACTTGCTGCATCAGGGCGTGCTGTCCATGTCGCAGCTGGTCGACGCGATGAGCTGCAAGCCGGCGCGCGTGTTTCACCTCCCCGGCGGTACCCTCGCGCGCGGATCGATTGGCGATGTATCCGTGTTTGATCCGACGCGCAAATGGATCGTGGATGCCGCGCGGTTTAAGTCGAAGGGGCGCAACACGCCGTACGGCGGACACGAACTCACCGGCCAAGCGCGCGTGACGATCGTCGGCGGCAAAGTCGTGTTTCGCGCGGGGGCATGACCGAAACGATCGGCAGAGGCGTGGACGCGCTCCATGACGTCCGGTGTGCGATGGCGGCGGCCTGCCATCGCCTGCACGCGCGTGGGTTGATTGGTGGAGCGGAGGGGAATATCTCGGTGCGATTATCGAACGGGGCGGTAATGGTCACCCCAGCAGGTGTAGACAAGGCGACCGTTCGTCCAGGGCAGATGTTGCTGCTGTGGCTGCACACGGACGGCACCGTTCGTCACATCGAGGGGGCGACATCGCCCGAGAATTCGTTGTCCGGTGACAGTGACGTCCGCCCGTCGTCCGAAGTGGAGATGCATCTCGCCTGTTATCGCGCTCGACCCGACGTGGGCGCGGTGGTACACGCGCATCCGCCCGCCGCGACGGGGTTTGCCGCGGCGGGACGGGGACTGCCGGACAACGTACTTCCCGAACTACCGGTGGTGGTCGGCCCAGTCGCCCTGGTACCGTACGGTCGGCCGGGCACGCCGGCACTGTCGGAGGCCATGGCACCGTTCGTCGCAGCGCATCAGGTGTTTCTGCTGGCCAATCACGGTGTCACGGTGTTGGGATCGTCGCTCGAGGTGGCGTTGCAGCGCATGGAGAGTGTGGAGCAGGGCGCACGAATTCTGTTGGTCGCGCAGTTGTTGGGCGGTGCACAGCGGCTCGACGCGGACGAGGTTCGAGCGCTGCAGGCGTTGCACGTGAGCACCACATTAAAAAACACCATCGGAACGTGAGCGGTCGCGTCGGGTCATAGCTCGCATAGAGTGAGACGGCGGTCACAGTGGAGCGCCACCGACCTCGTCGATATTCCTCAGCGACGTAGTCGGTAGCACGCAGTATGGCGGGACGAACTTCAAGACGGAGAGGCACGACGTGGCCATCGAGGATGTACGACTGCTGGTAGCAGAGCGACAGCGCTATGACGATTGGCTCGCGGCGCTGGAAGCGCGTCGCGCAGAAACGCCATCGCGTGTCTTCGAGCGCGTGTACGGCGACTACGTCGGCCGACGGTCGAGCGTGTTGGACCAGTTGCGCGAACACATCGAATCCCTGACGACGCTCGGCCAGGATCTTGAAGCGCGTATCAATTCGCTCGAAGAACAGCTTGCCGCGCACGAGGACGAACGCGCCGAGGCGAGCTTGCGGACTGCCGTCGGCGAGTACGACGGCGATCGCTGGGAGAGCGTGCGTCAGGACGTCGAAGCGAAGATTTCGACGCTGTCCGAGCAGCGTGGCGGACTGATGTCCGAGGTCGACGACGTACGCACGCTGCTGGCGAGTGCTCGCCCGGAGCCGGTCGAGCCGGCGCCCGAGGAGTCCGTCGCCGCCCAGACCGACGAGCATACGCACGTCGAGGCCGAGCTCGTTGCGATAGCGCACGCGCCGGTAGCGCACGAGCTAGCAGAGCAGGTCGTCGCGGAGCACGCGGTCACGGATCATATGATAGCGGCCACGTTGGAGCCGACGCTCGAACTGGTGCCGCCCGCGTTGCCAACGCCAATCCACGTGCCCGCAGCTCACAGTGCGGATGTGGTGTTCTTCGGAGAACCGGTCGCCGCGCCCACGAGTGCCGCACATGTTGACCATGCGAAACTGCACGAAATCGCGTTGGCGGCAGACGCAGCAACCGTCAGTGCGGCGGCGCCTGGTGTCGACGCGTCGCGCGCACCACAGCCGCACGTCGCGGACGAGCACGATGGCGAGGATTTCGACGACGCGTTGGCGCTGTTCTCGACAGAACCGCGCGTGGCGCCGGCATCACGTGACGAGCTCCGGACGCACGCATTCGAGCGCGGCACCCCCACTACGGCGGAGTCGCTGCAGCGTGAGCACAGCGTGCCTCCCGCGGCGAACAGCTCCGACGCACGGTTTGGTGTCGGCGTGGCACCGCAGCCCGTCTCCGCTGACCCATCGCCCGCGCGCGATGCGTTCGACGATCTGGCCTTCCTGCGATCGGTGATCGATCCTGCGGCGCAATCCACCGGCTCGCGCAGTTCGACGTCAACTGATCAGCAGAAAACGCTGCGTTGCACGGAGTGCGGCACCATGAACTTTCCCACGGAGTGGTACTGCGAGCGGTGCGGCGGCGAGCTGGCCGCGTTCTGATGCGTTGATCGTGCGCTCAACGTGCGTCGGGCGCACGATGAGCGGCGAGAAAGAATACCCCACGCGTCGCGAAAGACAGAAGGCCGGAATCCACTGGATTCCGGCCTTCTGTGCTAGTATTTCTTCGATCTGCTAGACTCAGGCGGTCTTTGCGAGCTTCGCAATCGCGCTCTTCTGGCGAGCAGCGGTGTTGCGGTGGATCAGCCCCTTGCGAGCCGAACGATCGAGCAGCGACACGGCGCTAAGGCGCTCGTCGGGATTTGCGGCCGCCGTCTTCGCACGCTTGACGGCAGTACGCAGGGCAGACCGCTGCGCGCGATTGCGCACTGCCGCTGCACGCGACTTCCGCAGGTCCTTCTTCGAAGACTTGATATTCGGCACGAAAAGCTCTCCAGCTGCGAACGCAGAGTACGAGTCAAACCGGCGACGCCGGGATCAGGAAGTCGAGGACGTTCTCGACAGACCGGGAAACGTATCCGCTGTCGGGAGAGTCGTCAAGAACCTGCGCAGTCTTTGAGGGTATTGAGGACGGTGGCGGTGCTTTTGACACCCTCCCTGCGCGGGGCTAGCTTCCCGTGAGAATTTGCTTGCAATCACCGGTCGCCCGACCCTCCGCCCCCGCCGCGTTGGATTCTCTCGAGCAGTTGATCCTCGTCGCGCCGATCCTGCTGTTTTCGATGGTCGCCCACGAGTACGCGCACGGCTACGCGGCGTTCCGGCAGGGCGACATGACGGCCTATTCGCTCGGGCGGCTGACGTGGAATCCGCTCAAGCACATCGATCCGTTCATGACGATTTTGCTGCCGGTGATGCTCGCCTTTCTCGGTGGGCCGATCTTCGGCGGTGCCAAGCCAGTGCCAGTCAATCCGCGCAACTATCGCAACTATCGGCGCGGGGACATCATCGTCTCCTTGGCCGGCGTGTCGACGAATCTGCTGATTGCCCTGCTCTTGGTGCCGGTGGTGATCTTGGTCGGTCTCGCAGGCAACGCCGCGCCCTCGCTCCTGCGTCCGCTTGGCATTCTGCAGTTGATGTTGGAGCGTGGCATCATCATCAATCTCGTGTTGGCGGCGTTTAATCTGATTCCCATTCCGCCGTTGGATGGGTCGCATGTTTTCAAGTATCTGTTGCCACCGAAGTGGTCGTTGGCCTACCAGCAGCTCGGGCGCTTCGGATTTCTGTTATTGTTCGCGCTGTTGTCGTTTGGGAAGCCGTTGATCAACGCCTGGCTCTATCCGTCGTTCTTCCTCAGCACCCTCGCGCAACAGGTGTACTACACCTACATGTTGCCCAACCCATTCAGCCCGTGATCGCATCTCCCTTTCGGGTTCATGACACCGACACGCCGACCTTTGTCGTCGAGTTGGGGCATTTCACGGGTCCGCTCGACTTGCTGCTCAATCTGATTCGAGATGAGCAGGTCGACATCTACGATATTCCGATCGCGCGCATCGCCGAGCAATTTCTGGCGCGTATCAGCACGCTGGCACTCGACGAAGCCGCTGACTATCTCGAGATGGCCGCGCGACTGTTGCGTATCAAGGCGCAAATGCTCCTTCCGCGCGCCGACGGTGAGGAGTCGTGGGAAGATCCGCGTGCGGAATTGGTGCGTCGCTTGCTCGAGTATCAGCAGATGCGGGAAGTGGTGGACCTGCTCGAACATCGCGGGGAAGAGCGGCGGCATCAGTTCAGTCGTCGCTGGGTGCCGCAGTCGACCGACATTACGCCAATCTCTGCGCCGCTCTCGCTCACCCTCGGCGAATTGCTGGCCGCTGTCGATCGGGTGCTGCGGACAACGAAAGAGCCGACGGTGCACGATATCGTGCCCCGCGCGCTCGATGTCGCCGGTGCGATGGGCACCATCCGCGCGGTCCTGCTCCACCGTCGCGAGGCGCGGTGGTCGGACATGATCGGGCGCGATGCCGAGCCGTGGCAGATTCTGTCCGTGCTGCTGGCACTTCTTGAAATGGCGAAGCTGGGTGAATTGCGCATCGCGCAGCACCAGCCGTTTGCCTCTGTGGAGATCCGTCGTGACGCCGTTAGCGAAGCTGCTTGAAGCTGCCCTGTTCGCCGCCCCGCGCCCCATCGCCATGGAGGCGCTGGCGGCGTTGGACGCTGAGTCGAGTCCCGCTGCGGTCGCCGCGGCCCTCGACGAACTCCGCCAGCACTACGACGTCGACGGGCACGGGATCGAGCTGGTCGAGCAGGGCGGTGGCTGGCAGATTCTCACACGCGCGGAATTCGCCGAGGCCATCGAACGCGCACAAGTCGCGGTGCGGCCGCAGCGTCTCTCGGCCGCCGCGCTCGAAACACTGGCTATTATTGCCTATCGCCAGCCCATCGGCCGCGCCGAGATTGAAGA
>JBBQDB010000133.1:0-11777 GCA_038319245.1 Gemmatimonadales bacterium | reverse complement strand
CGCCGGCGAAGTCATTCGCTTTCGCAACCTCCGCATTCAGACGCAGCGACTCGCCGCATCGCGCACGCCCGACGACGGAACGACGCCGCAATTCAACTATCTCGCCAACAACATCTCGGCGCGCGAGAAACAGCAGGGGTGGTCGCTGCTCTGGGACGGAAAAACATCGACCGGTTGGCGAGGTGCACGGATGACGAGTTTTCCGAGCACCGGTTGGGAAATCTCAAACGGTGTATTGAGCGTGCTCGAAACCGAAGGTAAGGAAGCAGCGGCCGGCGGTGATATCGTCACTGATCGGGTCTACAAAAACTTCGAACTTTCGGTCGACTACAACATGACCACGGGTGCGAACAGCGGCATCAAGTACTTCGTCGACACGGAGCTCAACAAAGGGGAAGGCTCGTCGATTGGCTGCGAATATCAGATTCTCGACGACGCGGTACACCCGGACGCGAAGCTCGGCGTGAAGGGCAATCGCACCAACGCCGGGCTCTATGACATGATTGCCCCGCAAAACGTGCGCTTCAACGGCGTCGGCGAGTGGAATCATGCACGCATCATCGTGCGTGGCAATCACGTCGAGCATTGGCTCAACGGTTTCAAAACCGTTGAGTACGAACGTGGCACGCAGATGTGGCGTGCCTTGGTAGACAAAAGCAAATACGTCGTGTGGCCCAACTTCGGCGAAGCGGCAACCGGACACATTCTGCTGCAGGATCACGGCAATCGCGTCTCGTTCCGCTCCATCAAGGTGCGCGAACTGCAATGACTATGACTTCCCAGCCGACACGCCGAGATTTTCTCAAGACGTCGCTCACCGGATCGGCAGCGTTGTTCATGCCGACATTCATCCCACGGACGTATCTGTTCGGCAATGCGACTCCGCCAAGTCGTGTGCTCAACATCGCGCAAATCGGCTGTGGTCGCATGGGAATGGAAGACTTGCGTGGGACAATGGCGCATGACCTCGGACGGACCGTAGCGGTGTGCGATCTGGATTCGCGACGGCTGCAGGCAGCGCGTGGCGAAGTAGAGCAGTACTACACCAAACGTGGCGAGCGTCGTGTGAGCGTGTCGGCGTATCGTGACTATCACGAGATTCTCGCACGGCCCGATATCGATGCGGTATTGGTTACGCCGCCCGATCACTGGCACGCACTGATCGCAATCGAAGCGATTCAGGCGGGCAAAGATGTACACGTACAAAAGCCAATCACGTACGACATCGCCGAATCGATCGCGTTACGCAGCGCGGTGCGGGCGCATCATCGCATTCTCCAAACCGGCAGTCAGCAACGGTCGTCGAAGCCATGGAACACGTTTCGCATCGCGAGTGAAGCGGTGCGAAACGGACGCATCGGCCGATTGCACACCATTCGCATTGGCATCGGACAGGATCAACCGAAGGGCGTCGCGCCCCGCGTACAAGTCATTCCCGCGAGCTTCGACTACGACACGTGGCTCGGTCCCGCACCCGAGCAGGGCTACATGGAGGATCGGACGCATCCGCAGGACGGCTACGGTCGGCCGGGATGGATCACGACCGAAGACTTTGGACTCGGTATGATCACCAACTGGGGCGCCCATCACATCGATATCGCGCACTGGGCGATGGGGATGGAGTTGAGTGGGCCCAACACGATCAGCGCACACGCCGAGTTCATGCACGACGACGTGTGGACGGTGCATCACACCTATCATGTCGAGATGGTGTACCCGAACGGCGTGCGCGTCATCATGGACCAACGCTATCCGAACGGCATCCGCTTTGAAGGGACCGATGGCTGGGTGTTTTGTGCACGCGGTACTGCGCAGGTCACCAGCAGCGATCCGACAGCGAGCACGCAATCCGACGGACGCGCGTCGCTCGATGCGAGCCGAGCGAGCATTCTTAACGCGCCATACGGTGCGCGTGACATTCGGTGGCCCGCGAGTGACAATCACTATCGCAACTGGCTCGAGGCGATCAGCACGCGCACCGATCCTATCGCGCCGGTCGAACAAAGTGTTCGTAGTCTGCAGGCGTGCGCCACGGCGTGGATCGCGATGAAGCTTGGTCGCACGCTCACGTGGGATCCGACGATGGAACAGTTCGTCGGTGACGCAGAAGCGAATGCGCTCTGTGCCCGCGCGCCGCGATCGGCCAAGTACGATGTACATCGGGTTGCGCAGGCTGGGCTTCGGTAGTCGATAAGGGGGCCCAGTCTGGAGGGTCGTAGTGATTCGTCGCGATTACTTTCTTGGACCTCTGCAATGACGAACGGCGCGCGCATGAGCTCGAAAACACTGATGCGCCTGCTCGTTGGCGTGATCTCGCTCGCGGCATGCAGCGGTGATGGCGTGCACACCGCGCCCGACGATGGCAATAACCCGTACGGCCTCACCGCCACCGGACCGGGCGTCCTCTCGGTCACACCGCTCGACACCAGCACGTGGTATGCGTCCACGCCGCTCGGTGCGCTTGCGCCACCGGGGCACGTGCTCCCGACCGATCATGTGTACCTGTACTTCGTCAACGCGTGGGGTGGTCAGCAGCAGAATACCGATTGTCGCGCGCGTCCGGTGCGCGCCGCTGGTGCGGGCGTGGTGAGTTTTGTGCTCGTCTCCGAAACGACCGGTGACACGAAGGTCGATGTGCAGATGACCAAGACCTTTCACTACTACTACGATCACGTCCTGCTCAAGTCCGGTATCACGCTCGGCTCGCGCGTCAATGCGGGCGATACGATCGCGACGACGACCGGACGTTGTCCATCGATGGACTTGGGTGTGTACAATCTCGAGCTGACGCCTGGTGGATTGGTGAACACGGCGCGATACGCCGGCCAGACGTTACATGTCGTGTCGCCGTACCCGTACTTCGCGGAACCGCTGCGCTCATGGATCTACTCGCACGTGCGCATGCTCGAAGGCGTACCCAGCAACAAGGACGGGCGCACCGACTGGGGCGTGCGCGGGAAGCTGGTGGGCGACTGGTTTCACAGCTCGCTCGCGAATGAACCACCGTCGACGATCGGGGGGCCTGCGGGTTGGCCCAAGACCATTTCGTTTGCCTACGATTGGTACGACAACACGCAGCCACGTATTTCCATTGGCGGTACGATTTCGGTGGCGGGCTTGTTACGCACCGCCGCTACCGATCCCGATCCCGCGACGGTGTCTGTCGCCAGCGGACTTGTCGTTTATCAAGGAACGCCGGTGTTAGGCAGCATCGCGCCGGGCTGGCTCCTGGTGCAAATGGTGACGGACGAACGCATGCGCGTGGAGTTCGTCGCGAACACGATCACGAAGCCAGTCGCGTTTACTTCCGCGGCGCAGGAGTACGTGCGGTGACGGCGATGTTGCGTTTCACACGTCTCCAGGATCGGCGGATCGCGCAGTTACCGGCGCACCTTTAGTCGCACCAGCCGCGGCGCAATCTGGCATCATCTATCGCATGAACTCGGCGGACGATAAGGTAGAAGGAGAACTCCTCCATCTCCCGAGTCACCGTTCATGCTGAATTCATTTCGCTCGCTGATGTCGCTCTCCTGGACGCCGATCGCCGTCGCGTCGCTCCTCTCCATTGGTGCACCAACACGCGTTGCACCGAATCCCATGCCAGGGCTTGTCTGGCGCAACCTAGGACCGTTTCGCGGCGGTCGCATTGCTGCCGTTACTGGAGCGGTCGGCGAGTCGGGCACCTTCTACATCGGCCTGCCCGCCGGCGGCGTGTGGAAGACGACGAGTGCCGGTCAGACGTGGTATCCCGTCTTCGACGACATCAAGGATGTCTCATCGATTGGCGCGCTCGCTGTCGCGCCGTCCAACAGCAACGTGGTGTACGCCGGCACGGGTGATCTCGTCACAGGTGGCGCGATCAACGAGGGCAACGGCATGTACAAGTCCACCGACGCGGGCTCGCACTGGACGCACATCGGACTCGACGCGTCGAAGCAGATTCCGTCGATTGTCGTGGACCCGCGAAATCCCGATGTGCTGCTGGTCGCGGCGCAGGGCGACATCCATGTGAAGAGCACTACACGCGGCGTGTATCGCAGCACCGATGGTGGCACCACATGGACGCGGACGCTCTTCGTCAATGACTCCACTGGCGCGCAGAAGATCGCGATCGCGCCGGATCGCCCCGACATCGTCTACGCGACGACTGTCAATCACTACACACCGGCGCCGCCAGCGAGTGGTGCCGCGCCTGCATCCACGCCGCGCGCTGGCCCAGGATCGGCATTGTTCAAGTCGATCGACGGTGGTGTCACGTGGAAGGAAATCACCGGCGGCGGTTTACCGCGTCTCGCGGGACGTACATCAGTGGCCGTTGCCAACACCACCGATGGGATGCGCGTCTTTCTCATCACCAACACTGCGCTCTATCGTTCGGATGACGGCGGCGTGACATGGCGCGTGATGGCGGCTGACGATGCGCGCATTCGGAACGGGCAGGGTGGATACAGCTGCGGTGTCTATCTCGATCCGAAGAATCCGGACATCGTCTACACGCTGAACACGGCCAGCTACAAGTCGGTTGATGGCGGGAAGACGTTCACCGGCCTCAAAGGTGCGCCGGGCGGCGATGATCCGCAGCAGATGTGGATTGATCCGACGAACGGGCAACGCATGCTCTTCGGTTACGATCAGGGTGCAATCGTCTCGCTTGATGGCGGCACGACGTGGAGCTCGTGGTACAATCAGAGCACCGAGCAGGTCTATCACATCTCCACCGACAATTCCTTTCCGTACTTTGTGTATGCGTCGCAGCAGGACGCCGGCGCGATTCGCACGCGCAGCCGAGGGAATCTCGGCGCTATTACGCCGCTCGATTGGAATCCGGTGAATGGGTGGGAATGGGGCACGGTCGTCGCCGATCCGCTCAATCCGAACATCGTGTACGCGAGTGGTTCCGGATTGGTAAAAATCAGCTATCCGAGCGAGCAATACATCAACGTCAGTCCAGCGACGAATGCGGCGCTCAAGCTGCGTCAAAACAACTCGGCGCCGATGCTCTGGTCGCCGTTCAATCAGCATCAGCTACTCGCGGGCTTTCAGTATTTGATGTCAACGGTCGATGGTGGCGCGCATTGGACGAAACTCAGCCCGGAGTTGGGCTATCCCAAAGGCGTGAAGCCGCCAGCGGACACGGCAACACCTGCGCCGGGTGCGCCGCCCGGTGGCTTGATCGAATCGATTGCAGCTTCGGCGGTCGCGAAGGGGACGATTTGGGTCGGCACCGACAATGGCCTCATCAAACTCACGCGCGATGACGGCAAGACGTGGGAGGATGTGACGATACCTAACCTGCCATTTCCGACGCGTGCGCTGATGGCATCGATCGATGCGTCGCACACCGATACAGCCACGGCCTACGTCGCGGTGGATATCCATCGTACCGGCGACTACGCCCCATACTTCTATCGTACGCACGACTACGGCAAGTCGTGGACGCGTATCGTCAACGGGCTGCCCGTGAATCAGCCGAGTGGCAGCTTCGCGCGCGTGCTGCGCACAGATCCGAAGAAGGCCGGGTTGTTAGTCGCTGGTACCGAAAGCGGTATGTACGTGTCGTTCACGGATGGCGACATGTGGGTGCCGTTGATGAACAATTTGCCAACGACCTCGTATCGCGACGCCACGATCAAGGGTAACGATCTGGTGGTCGGCACGTACGGACGTGGTATCTGGGTGCTTGATGACTATGCCATGCTTCGGCAGATGACTCCCGCCGTCGCCAATGAAGCCGTGCACTTGTTCAAGCCCGATCCCACCGTGCGCATCCGACGCAACATTGGTTGGAATACGCCATTCCCACCGGAAGTACCGCATGCGCTCAATCCGCCCGACGGCATGATCATCTCGTATCAACTGGCGAATGCGGCAAGCGGCGAGATCACGATGACGGTGAGTGATGCGTCGGGTGTGGTTGTGCGTCATCTCTCGAGCATCGCCGCAGCGCCGGTCGAAGAGGCAGCGAAGCCACCGCATCCGAATTTCTGGATTGCTCCTCCGCAGGCACTGCCGACGAGTGCGGGTATCAATCGTACGACGTGGGACCTGCGCTATGATGCGCCGCCAACATCCTCGCACAGCTTCGAGATCAACGCGAATCCGGGGTTGACGCCAACGTCTCCCGAAGGCGCCTTGGTTGCGCCGGGTACGTACACGCTCGTGCTCACGGCAGACGGCAAGCGCTACACACAAACGGCGGTCGTCACCAACGATCCACGATCGCCGGCGTCGCCAGCGGATATTCGCGCGCAGCAAACGCTCATCAAGTCGCTTAACGCTGGTGTGCAGACGACATGGTCTGCGTATCAGAAAGCGCTCGTCATGCGCTCGGCCTTGTCCGCCGCGATGCCCGCCGACTCAACGGCCGACGATGCAAAGACGCTGCGTGGATTCCGTGCCTCGCTTGACTCGGTCGGCGGCGGCACAGAAAATGGGCGCGGATTTGGTGGACGCGGCGGCCGCACTGCCTTGCCCACGTTCCTCGCGTTGCACGCGCAGTATCTCGGTGCATTGGGCACGCAGGAAACCGGCGATCTCGCGCCAACCGCGCCGATGCTGCAAGGTGCAGCAGCAACGTGTCGCGATCTCGCTGGCGTTGCGGCGCGGTGGAATGTGTTTAACTCGGCGTCGCTGCAAAAGGCGAATGCCGTACTGGCTAAAACCGGCGCGAAGGCGATTGTGCCTGCAACCGCAATGCGCGTACCGAGCTGCTGAGCGCGTAACGTTTCACCCGCGGCCGCCGTCGCTTCGTTATCACCGAAGCGCGGCGGCTGTGCATTGCATCACGACAGTGCTTTACGAACCGCCGGCGCCACCACCGTGCCATAGAGCTCGATGCAATGCATCACCGCGTCATGCGGCATCGACCCCACGGTGAACTGAATCATCGTGCGCTGATGTCCAAAGATCGAATGTTCGTAGAGGATCTTGTCGATCACGTCCTCTGGGCTGCCGAGCATCATCGCACCGTTCGGTGAACGCTCGAAGTCGAACTGCTGGCGTGACGGCGGCGGCCACCCACGTTCTTTGCCGATGCGCCCCATCGCGTCGAGATACGGCGGCAGCGCAATCTCGACCGCCTGCTCCATCGTGTCGGCGATGAAGCCGTGCGAGTTGATGCTGACCGGCACAGTCTTGGGGTCGTGGCCCGCGCGGGAAAGTGCCTGACGAAAAAGCAGGACGAACGGTGCAAACCGATCGGGTTCGCCACCAATGATCGCCAGCGCCATCGGCAATCCGAGTCCACCCGCGCGCATTGCCGACGCAGGGGTGCCGCCGACGCCAAGCCAGATGGGAAGGAGCGCTTGCAGCGGACGAGGATAGACACCGCGGTCGTTGATGGCTGCGCGATGTCCGCCTTTCGTAGTAATGCGCTCGCTGCCGCGTATCTTGAGCAACAGCTCCAATTTTTCCGCGAAAAGCGTATCGTAGTCATCGAGATCGTAGCCAAAGAGCGGAAACGATTCGATGAACGATCCTCGGCCGGCGATGATCTCCGCGCGCCCATTCGAAATCAGATCCAGCGTCGCGAATTCTTGAAAGACTCGCACCGGATCATCAGAGCTGAGTACAGTGACCGCGCTCGTGAGGCGTATGCGCTTGGTCCGCGCGGCCGCTGCAGCAAGGATGACCGCGGGTGCAGAAGCAACGAAGTCGGGACGATGATGCTCGCCGATGCCGTACAGGTCGAGCCCCACTTCGTCCGCACGCGCGATCTCGTCCAGCAGCTCGTGCATGCGTGCTGCCGAGCGTTGGGCGTAGTCGCCGGACGTATCGGGATTTGTTTCGACGAAGGAGTAGATGCCAAGTTCCATTCGAAAATCATAGCGTGAATTCGGACGAAGTTCTATTGTGCGCTCCATTAAGCGCTACAACTTTCCGTGATCGACTCTCCTCACAGCCTCACGCTCATGCGTTGGCGTCGCCTCGTTCTTCCGTTGTTGTCCGTTGCCACCGTCGCTGGGGCGTTCATGCGGCCGCGCGTGCTGCGCTCACTGCCGCAGCCAGTCGCACTCCGCAGTTTCGACCGCGTGCAGCTCCTTGAGGATTCGGCGTTCACCTCGGCGAGTGCGAGCATCGCGGACATCGATCACGATGGCGATCTCGATATCATCCTCGCCAAAGGTCGTCATTGGCCGCTCAACAATCTGATTTTCCGAAACGACGGGAAGGGGCACTTTACTAAAGAGTTGCTCGCCGACGCACCTGATCGGACCTACACCGCGGCGCTCGCGGACCTGGACGGCGATGGGCATCTCGATCTGGTCGTCAGCAACGATCGTCCTGACCGAAAGCTCGTCTATCTCAACGATGGTACCGGTCACTATCGCATGGCCAGTACGTTTGGCGATTCGACCTGGTCAACGCGCTATGTGACGGTGGCAGACGTGAACGGCGATCATCGCCCCGATCTGATGGTTGCCAATCGCAGTTCGAATCCTGCCAACCCTCGGCCAAGCTTTGTCTGTCTGAACGATGGACGTGGTGCGTTCCCCACGTGCAAACCGCTGCCGACGCAATCGGCGACGATCGTCGTGGCGGCAGATCTTGATGGCGACGGATTGATTGACTTGTTCGTACCGCATCGGGACGGTGGGCAGAGTCTGATTTTCTGGAATGACGGCACTGGTATGTTCGCTGCGACACCGTCGCCTGTTGGTGGAGCCAAGTCCAACGTGCGCGCCGCTGCAGCTGCCGATATCAACGGTGATGGTATTGTGGATCTGGTCGTTGGCGACGAAAGGACTGGGCTCTTTTACTATCTCGGGCTTGGCCATCGTACGTTCGCCGCGCCGGTCAAATTCGGGATCGACAACAGCGCGCCGTACTCGATCGTGATCGCCGACATGAACCGCGATAAGCTGCCGGACATTGTGGTGGGGAACTTCGAGGCGCCTGGGGTCGTGTACTTCAGTCTTGGCAGCGGGAAGACGCCCACATTCAGCGGCACGTTGTGGAACGACGGGAAGGGCGCGACGTACGGCGTAGCGGTTGGCGATCTGGACGGCGATGGATGGCCGGATATCGTTGGCGCGCGCTCGGATGCGCCAAATGGCATCTGGTTTAACGGGCCAGTACGGAAGCCGTAGCTGGCGTTCGGACTCACTCGACGGTGCATCCATTCGCCGTATCGTTCGCGTCGACATCGTCGCCGACGTTTGGTGCGCACGTCCGATCAATCGACCGTCATATACTGCGCTTCAATCTCGCGATATCGTGTGTATCTCGCGCCTATCACCGCCACGACGCCATACCATGCGACTCCGCTTGCTCACTGTGTTTGCGTTCGCAACGCCGACTCTCTCCGGCACACTGCAGGCGCAGGCTACACCGCCGGCGCAGTCGGCGCCCTGCCCAGAGTCCGTCGCCAACGGCAGCAAATGTCTCGCGGGTCGAGACTCATTGGGCGCCTACTACTGGTTCGCGATCCCGCCGCAGTGGAACGGCACACTCGTCGTCCACGCGCACGGTGGTCCGGAACTCGGTGAGCCCAAACAAGATCGCGTCGCGGCCGATCTCGCACGGTGGTCGATATGGACGCGCGCCGGCTATGCCTACGCGGGCTCAGGATTTCATCAAGGCGGTGTGGCGGTGCGCAGCGCTGCGGAAGATGTTGAACGTGTGCGGCAGCTGTTCGTTAAACAAATCGGTGTGCCAACGCGAACAGTGTTGCATGGCCAGTCATGGGGTGCCGGTGTCGCCGCCAAGACCGCCGAGCTCTATGCGACCTCGTCCAACGGTCGCTCGCCCTACGATGCCGTGCTGCTGTCGAGCGGTGTGCTGGGTGGCGGCTCGCAGTCGTACGATTTTCGGTTCGACCTGCGCGCAGTGTATCAGGCCGTGTGCGGGAATCATCCGCGCCCCGACGAACCAGCGTACCCGCTCTGGCAAGGGTTACCCGTCTCATCGAAGCTGACGCGCGCGCAGCTCGCTGCGCGTGTCGACGAGTGTACAGGCGTCCGTAAACCGGCGATCGAGCGGTCCGCAACGCAGCAGCACAATCTTGCCGTCATTCTGGCGGCCGTGTCGATTCCCGAGAGTTCGCTTATCAGTCACCTGAATTGGGGCACGTGGCACTTTCAGGATATCGTCTTCAATCGGCTCGACGGCCGGAATCCGTTTGGCAATGCAGGCGTCACGTATCGCGGCTTGCCCAATGATGATGCCGCGACAGCAACGCTCAACCGCACGGTGTTTCGCGCGACACCCGACTCGTCAGCGCGGATCGCGTTTGCGGCTGATGCCGACCTGCAAGGACGCATTCCCGTACCGGTCATCAGCATGCACGCCGTAAACGATCCAACGGCGTTCGTCGAACTCGAGTCCACGTTCCGAGAAACGATGCAGCGCGGTGGCAGCGCCGATCGAGTCGTGCAGCTGTTCACCGATGACAGTGAACACAGCTACCTGAGCGACGCGCAGTATGTCACGGCGATGCGCGCGCTGCTCACGTGGGCGGCGGGTGGTGCGAAGCCGACGCCAACTAGTATCGCGGCGTCGTGCAAAGACGTCGAACCCGCGTTCGATCCGGCGAAAGGATGTCGCTTTCTGCCGGCGTACGCGCCGAGAGCGCTCAGTGCGCGAGTGCCGGCGCGCTAGCGAGTGCGACGCGACGATCGTCGTCTAGTTTAACGGCGGATTGTTGTTATCGCGCGGTGGCGGCCCACGTCCATCTCTCGGTGGCGGACGGCGACCGTCGCGCGGGCGGTCGCCGTCTGTTGGACCATTCCCACGATCATCATTCGCACCTGGGGGCGGTCGCTGCCCATTGCGTGGTGGCTTGGGTCGAAACGGATCGGGCATGCGGCTTGATCGCGAGAGTCGGTCGAGCTGATCAGCGCGGAGTACCGGTGTGAGCTCGCGTTGCATCGAGTCGACATTTTGCCGCAGTGCTGCGCGCGCCGTCTCGATGATTTGTTGATTCGCTTGGGCAACACGTTCGAGTACGGCATGCACTGCACTGTCCTGCGTTGCCGTGGGCTGAATTGCCTGTTCCATGTGCGAGACGAACCCGGGCGGCCGTCGCATCTCGGTCACCTCTCGCTCGCGTAAACGCTGAAACGAGCCCTGCCCGACGAGGCCAAGGACGATACCCAGCAGGAGCGTCGTGAGGAGAATCGCGGCGGACTTTGCTTCGACTTTCATCGGCTGAGGACTCCGTCGCCAGTGAGCTCGGTGTCGAGCGTATAGGCAGCGGCGAGCGTGACGGTTTTGAGGCCGAGCACGCGATCAACCAACGGCTGTCCGGACGTACGGCTCGTGAGGACGTTCATCGTGGCAATCAGCAGCACGGCCGCGGCCGCAAGCGGGGCGAGTTTCAAGAAGACGCGTTCCAGTGCCACGGTCGGCGAAAGATCGGCCGACGACCGTTCGAGTCGAGCGAGCACGCGATCGGTAAAGCCATCGTGAAACGCGACAACGCCCGCGCTCGTCCGATAGCGCTCCATCAGCGCATCGCCGGCCGCGTCGTCTGCATCGTGTGGCAAGTGATCAGGGTTCATCGTGTGATGCTCCTCTCGCGTACGGCGCCAACAGGCGCTCGAGTTCGGCCATACCGCGCGCGAGGCGACTCATGACCGTTCCTGCTGGCAGTTCTAGGATTGCTCCGGTTTCGTTGGTCGACAACCCATCCAGTACACGGAGTACGACGACCGATCGTTGTTTCTCGTTGAGCTGTGCGATCGCGGCACGAACAACCGCGATGCGTTCGGACTGTTCGATATCGTATGGAGCAACGGGTGGTTCGGACAACGGCGTGGCAGACTGATCGCGACTGA
>JBBQDB010000132.1:0-11792 GCA_038319245.1 Gemmatimonadales bacterium | reverse complement strand
TTCAATGTCGACAGCGGCGCGTCTGCCAGAGTAGGGTCGAAATTGAACTTCATCTTGTAGTAGTCAACCGCCCCGCGCACAGCCCGTCTCGCATCGAGCCCGACATATCCGGTCAGCACCCACGGCCCTTTCGCGTATCGGCCATCCACCTTCTTATTGGGTCCTGGCGTGTATGATACGCGCGACAACTCGCCGAGCACCGGTGCCGGGATCACGGTGCCGATAATGCCACTCGGATATGGAGCCGCGCCGGTATCGATCGCCAGAGTCTGCTGATCATGCCAGCCTTTGATGTTGATGACTCGCGCTTCATCCGGGCCGCCGGCAGACGCCGCGCGAAAGGTTGGCGATGCGGACGGAGCGAACGGTGTCGAACCTTTGGGCGCTCCAATCTCACACCATGCGGCACCGCACTTGATGCCAACGTAGTACTGCTGGTTCACGGTGTCGAAGTCCCATCGTGCCACGGCCGGATACTGCTCCGCCGGGCGACCAACGGTACCCTGTGCGGAAAACGTGCGCCGCACACTCAGCAATTTGCTTGTCTTGTCAGCGTCCGCTCTGTTCGGATCCCACTCCGTCTTGCACGCAACGTCGTTCACGTCGACCGATCTGAGCCTGGCGCGCAGAAGATGTGAGTCGTCGTGATACAGGTACAGGCAACTGAAATTTTGCCGAACGCCGAGCGGTGCATAGCCCGGTGTGAGCGACTCGAGACCATACGAGTAAATCTCCGAGACCGCGTTCACGAGACCGGTGCGCTTGGCGAGTGCGGACACGAATGTAAAGTGCTCGCCGATACGGATCGCACTGGGAATTCGCTCGGGGGAGAACTCGACGACAGCCGAGATGCCGCTCGGTGGGCCAGCCGTGACGAGCATTGGAACGGCGGTGGAAATACTCGGCACTGTTGTCGATGTTGCCGTGATCGTCGCTGTACCGGGAGCGACCGCTGTCACAACACCCGCAGCACTGACGGTGACGACGGCCCGGTTTGACGACGACCACGTGACGGGTTCCCATGCAAGACTATTGACGATGCCATCGATTCTCGGTGATGCAAAGACCGCGATCAAATCACCGTAACTCTTGCCGTCCGCGTTGATGACGCGCTGGCAATCGTGGAATTCCGGGATATCGGTGATCGTGTCGGAGACCGAGAGGCCTGTTGGCGGTACCGTATACACAGCGGTCGTTCTGGCACCGATGGTCGTTCTGGAAATCGCACTCTGCTTCATCGAGAGGCCTGAACCGCCGGCACCGCTCGGACTGGTGATTGGAATTTTCTTCCATTCGTGCGGACACTCCGGCCGACTTGCATCGAAACTGAAGGTCGCTGGCGTCGGCGGTGTCGGCGTCGATGGCGGCGGCTGCGGCGTCTTCTCGCCACAGGCAAGGAGGCCAGCGATCGTGACGATGTACACGGCAAGCAATCCACGCGTAACGCGATGACTCGTTCGCATCGGGCACTCCTGTCGATTGAAAGTGATTACTTCGCCAACTGCTTCATTCGCACTACCGTCGGAGCCAGAAACGCATCTGGTGCTGCCCACAACACTTGCAACGCTGCAGCCCATTTTCGCGCGCTCGCGTGGTCGCCGACTTTTTCCGCGAGTTCCGCGCGCAACGCCATCGCTCGCACCAGCGCGCCCGCCCGCGGAATCTGCCCGAGATCGGTTGAGCTCGAGAACCGCAATGAATTCAGACTGTCGTCGATCCACGAAATCGCACCGGCCGCGTCACCTACGTGCGCCAGGGACGCAGTCTCGGGAAACAACGCATCGAACATCACGTCAGCCTTGGGCATTGGGACACGCACATTGCGCAGGACTGCAATCGCTGCGCGCACGCGCGCCGTATCGCCGGCTGCCGCCGGAACCGTCGTGGACAGCACGGGTGCGCCTTTGCTGTCGGCGCTGTCCAATGCGGCCATCTTGACGTCAGGGAACGCCAACGACGCCGAGCGCCAGATCCATTGCGCGGTCGCGGCGGGTCGTTCGGACGCAGGCAGCGCCGAGATGCCGTTCCGGGCGCGTCGCTCGAAGACCTTTACGCTGTCCGCCGGCCCGCCAAGTGAGGCGTAGGCCAGCAGCGCCGGTCCACTCTCCGACAGCGACGGCGCCACTTCACCGCCACCACCAGCCGTTGCATAGGCCGCTGCCAAGGTCGCATGGCCAAGCAGAGCGGCCAAGCTACCCAGCAATCGCGGTTCGTCACCGCTCGCCGGTGGATGCGTGCGCAGCAGCGAGTCGGCCAGTAGTGACGCGGCGCGAATCGCGGGGATATCATCCGGCAGTGAGAACTTGATGCGCAGCAGTACTTCCGATGCGGCAATGCGGAGCTTCGCGTTGCCGACCGTCAACATCTCACGCGCACGGTGCAGGGAGTCCCGCGCGCTGGCCATCCCAGTCAGATCCATCGCCAATGCCACCGCCTCCAATGGCTCGGCGGCACTCGGCACGCTGTTGCGCCAAAAACTGGTCACGTCCAGCAACCGCTTGCGTTGATGCTGTACTGCTTCTGCAATTGCCAGCGGACGCACGAAGCGAAGCGTGGTATCGCTGCGCGATGGCACGTAGGCGAGGGAGTCGTCCCAGGTCGGATACGCGCTGAACTGAATCGGTGCCGGCCCCGCACTCATTCCGTCGCGCGTACGCGCGCCACTGGTCGCAAAGATACGCTGGAGCGCGACAAACGATCGCGCACCTAACGCGCCCGCAATCGCCGCTTTCAACTTGAATGCTCGCTCAAACGCACGCACCGATTCTTCCGCGCTCGCACGAAAGCGCCAGCCGCTGGGGCTCAGTTTGTCTGGCACCACGACGTCGTCGCGCCGCAAGCAATCGCCGAGCGCATACCACGAGGCGAAATCGTTGGACTCGAGCGCAGTGACGCGCCGCAACTGCGCGCACGCGTCGTCGTAGCGTGTATCGGCGAGTGCGTTGTACGCCGCCAGTCGTACGGAGTCGGTCTCGGACAGGGAGTGTCGCTGCGCCTCACCGCGCGTCGCCTGCGGAAGAAACTGCTCCCACGGCGCACCACGGAGTCTGCTCCACACACGCACCTGCGTCAGCCATAACAGCGCTTGCGGGAAATCCGGATCCGCACTCGTCGCCATCGAGAGCTGTGAATCCGCGCGCGCGAAATTACCGGCATTCATCGCCACGATACCCCGCAGGTACGCGCGCCGTGCGAACACGGAATTCGTCCCCTTCGAACGCTCAGCGCGCGCAGCAGATGCGTCGCTCCCAAAGAGCACGCTGTCAGCGAGGCTTGCCAATAATCGTTCACTCATCATGTCGGCGACGCCGCTAACGCGCGCGTGGGCGGTTGACTTGCCGCCACCTCCATTGTCCATCGAGAGTTCGATGTCCAAGGAGTCGCCGCTGCGCGCACCGCGCACATGTACGATGTGGCCGCTCTTTAACGCTGCCTTGCGTGAAGCGGCATCGCGCGATTCATCGATGACCGTGAGGTCGCGCCAGGTCGTTAGGTGCCGGCGCACCGCCGCCGCCGCTTGCGTGGCCAGCGAATCCCGGACATCGTCGACAACGACGGCAATCGTCGAACTGTCAGTCGCCATGGCGCTCGATGGTCGCGTCGGTCCGAAGGGAAACGTACTATTCGTCGTTCGCAACACGCCCCAGAGTGCTGCGACTATCACTGCGCCCCCGCCAATCACCACCCGCGGCCCTGTCAGCAGACCTCGCGCTCGCGACGTGTTTGCAGTTCCCGACACACTGCCGACACGCGAACCGCGCGTCAGATGTGCCCCGTCGGGGCGAGACCAATCCGCCCCACGACTCTCCGACGCGTCTGCTACATCTTCATGCCGACGAAGCGCCGCCACGAACTCGCCCGCCGTCGCGAACCGATCCGCCGGTACCTTGGCCAGTCCACGCTCCAAGGCGCGCTCAAAGCTCACGGACAGTGTTGGTCGCACCACGCGGATCGATCGCGGCGGCTCGTTGAAGTGGCGCGCCACGATCGCCTGCACCGTCGGCCCCGTGAACGGCGGCTCACCGGCCAGCATCTCGTACACTACGCAGGCCAGCCCATACACATCCGTTCGTCCATCGATGTGCTTCTCGCCGCCCGCCTGCTCAGGGCTCATGTACTCCGGCGTGCCCACCGCCACCCCAGTATCGGTCAGTGACTCGCCCGATGCGACGGCGATCGCGCGGGCAATACCAAAGTCCGCGACAAGTACGCCCGATGGGCCAAGCAGCATATTCGCCGGCTTGATATCGCGATGGATCACCCAACGCGAGTGCGCGTAGTCGAGTGCGGACGCGGCCTGTTCGGCGATGGTCAGGACATCGTCGATGGGCAATTGCCGCTGATGTTGCAAGCGATCACGCAGCGACCGCCCTTCGATATACGGCATCGTGTAGTACGTGCGTTGCTCCACGGTACCGGATTCGATGATCGGCAGTATGTGCGGATGATGCAGCGTCTGTCCGATCGCCACTTCCTGCAGAAAGCGTGTATTGCTGACGGACGCGGTGAGTTCTTGATGCAGCACTTTGACGGCCACGAACTGTTGCGTCTCGCAATCCAACGCGAGATACACCATTGCCGATCCGCCGCGGCCCAACAACGCGCGCATCGCGTATCGCGCGCCGATCGACGGCGCATCACGCATCGGCGCGTCGCCCGGCGGCACGTTGTTGTTCAACGTGTAGGGTTCAAAGGGACCGCGCTGACCATGCATTCGCCTGTGGTTCATCGGGTAGGTCCGTCGGGAGGATGGCCGCTCCACGAAACTACAGCGCTGCAGGTCACATCGGCGCGCGACCGCGGAGCAAGCAGACTCGACAATGTTTCTCTCCCATCGACGCGGAGGCGTACGGAAACGGTACTCCGCATGCATGCTCCATCGATTTGCTCGACGACTACATATGTCACAAACGCTACGTGGTTTCGACCCCGTCGACGGACGAAAAGTTGCGACGTCGAGCGACAGCGCCCATCGTGCCAACGACATCTGCTGCGAAGCCACTCTGGATCAGGCGACCATTGACCCTCCGTATCGACCGCATCGCGAAGACGTATCCCAACGGGGTGCGCGCCCTGCAGGATATTTCCCTCACGATCGAGCCGGGTATGTTCGGGTTGCTCGGACCGAACGGGGCAGGCAAGTCGTCGCTGATGCGGACGATCGCCACCTTGCAGCCGCCAGACAGCGGAACGATCACCTTCCGCGAGATCGACGTGCTCGCCGAGCCGGAGAAATTGCGCGCGCAGCTCGGATATCTGCCGCAAGAGTTCGGGCTCTATCCGAACATGTCGGCGGAGGCGATCCTCGATCATTTCGCAACGCTGAAAGGCGTGGTTAGGAATGGGGAGCGCAAGGATCGCGTCGCCTCGCTGCTGCAACAGGTCAACCTGTACGACGTTCGAAAAAAGAGCGTCGGCGGTTACTCAGGCGGCATGAAGCAGCGACTCGGCATTGCTATCGCGCTGGCCGGCAGTCCCAAGCTGTTGATTGTCGACGAACCGACCGCGGGACTCGATCCCACCGAACGCAATCGCTTTCTCAATCTGCTCGCGGATATCGGCGAGGATGTGGTGGTCATTCTTTCCACGCATATCGTGGAAGATGTGCGCGAACTGTGCTCGCAGATGGCGATCATCAACAAAGGGCACGTAATCGTACAGGGCGAACCGGAGCGCATCATCGACGAAGTGCGCGGACGCATCTGGCGGCGCACGATCTCTCGTGCGCAGACAGACGCCTACAAGGCGCAGTATCACGTCATCTCTACGCGCATGGCGGCCGGCAACACGGTGCTGCATGTGTATGCCGTGTCAAATCCGGGCGATGGTTTTGTCGCCGTCGAACCGGATCTCGAGGATGTGTACTTTCAGCGGTTGGCGACCACGAAAGGCGGACGCGCTCCGGCGGAGGCCGGTGGTTCAGCGCGCCCTGCGCTTCGGGCAAGTTCCTGATCGTAGAATCCTATTTCTTCGGATGCTGGTCGGTGTCGGAAATCGTTCCGACCTCATCCGCGCCGTGATGGTGTCGCTCCGCGTCCTTCTCCAGTCGGTTCCGATTGCTTTCCTTGTCGGCATCGTCGTGCTGAATCCGACCTTCAAATAGGCGATCCTTACCCGCGTCGTCGTGCTTGCGAATCTTTTCCGGGTCGTGCCCCGCGTGCGCATGAGACGTGTTCGCCTTCTCGCTTGCGTCTGCGTCGGTCGCCGCAGTGTCGAGCTTCTTGTCGCTTGCGTCGTGCTTGTAGCCGCTGTGATCGTCGGACATCGCGTAAACTCGGCGTTTGGATGAAAAGGGAGACGTGAAACCCCAACACATCGACACCTTATGCAAAGCACGCGCCGTAAATCACCGTACGGCTGACGTCGCCTATTTTTCGCGCTGATACCGATCGAGAATGCCGCGCACGTGCGTCTGATCACCGGTCAGATCGCCCGTGCCCCACAGTCCGAACAGATCGATCTTCTCATTGCGATCCGCCGCGCGCGCCAGGTGCTCCGCCACGAACAAAGTCTCGCCCAGTGGATGACGCTCGCCGGGCAGGTCACGACGATGATGCGTGCCGATGGCATCGGCTGCATCGATGCCGAGCCCCCATCGATGCGCGGCGACCGCGCCAAGCGGCTCGTGCAGTTCAGTCAACACGAGGTGGAGCCACTCATCGGGGAGCGAGACCGTGCGACGATTGGCGGAGCGCAGGGCCGAGATGCGGTCGAAGATGATCAGTTCGCCAACGTTGTGGAGGAGAGCGATCGCGAACGCCTCTTCACCGTCAGCGTTGAATCCCGGCGCGATCGCGCGCGCGAGTGGGCCGGTGTTGACCATGTGCTGCCATGCGGTCGCGAGCATCGTGTCATAGTGGCCGCCCGGCTTGCTCAGCAATCCGTCCACCGAGGCTGCGACCACGACCGCCCGCGTTCCTGCCAGTCCGATGCGATCGATGGCCGCGTCGACGCGCAGGATCGGCGCGAGACCGGCACCGAAGGACGCGCTGTTTGCCTGACGCAGGAGCCCCTGCACCAGCGACGGATCCTGACTCAGTCGATTGACGAGCTGCGCGCGCGGCAGATCGTCACGCTCGCAAAGCGCCATCGCGTCACGAGCGGCGGCCGGTAACTGGCGAATGACCTCCTCGGGCGGCGCGGACAACTGCGTCAGCAAGCCGGCCATGTCCGGCCACCTGGCCGCCTCAGGCTCGTGCGCCCACTGCTCCCGGAGCTGCGCCAGCACGTGCGCTGACCGATCCGACCAGTAGTGAGCATCTCGTGAGAGCCAGACGAGGCCGCTCCCCTTCAAATCCTCGATCGCCAGCTCGTGCGCGTGCAGAATCTCCTCGGGAGCACGCGGTGCACGCGGAGCTTTGGTGGCGGAGGCTTGCGGTTTGGCGCTGCCAAACAGCGAGGAAAAGAATTTCGACATTGCCAAGGCGAGAGGTTGGACATGGCAACACGACGGCCATCGTCATCAGCGCCTCGGCATTCGGTACCGAAGCTGCATCAGCCAGACGACTTGTGAACGTGTCTTGTCACAACGCGCGACGTGCACGCGAAGCCAGACTCCGCTACGCCCAGCCCATCGCCTGCATGCGACTCATCAATCCCGCCGGTGGCGCCGATCGACCAGCGTGCCGCCCTGTGCGCGAACGACAGAGCATCTTGATTTCATCACGCCCCTTCTTCATGCCGTCGGTGACGTATCCAACATCTTTCCGCTTCACCGCCCATTGCGCCTTTTGCCTGCCAACCAGTTTGCACTTCCCTGCCAGCGCGTCGGTGATTTCTGTCGCGATGCGCGTTGCGATCTCCCGCATCCGATTGTTGTCCCTCAGGATCATGCCCGGCCAGTTCTGGATGTTGCCGTTCGACACGACTAACAAATCCTGGTCAAGCTTGGCCCAACTGGATGACGGATCGAGCGGATCCAAACCGCGAATGGTCAATTCCTTCTTTTCGTTTTTCGAGATGAAGACATTGCCCATGTTTTGAAACGAGTCTTCGAGGTCACCGGGGTTAAAACGGAAGCGATCGCCGTTCCCCAGAAACATGTCCACGGCCAGAATCCGTCCCAACTGCACCATGTTCGGCTTGCGCCGCAGCTCCATCAGCAGCATGAGCGCGCCCTGTACGCTGGTGCCGTACACGACGTCTTCGAGACTCGAGAGCCCCGACTCCTTCTCCATCATGATCCACGTGGTTTGCGCCGCGAACTGCGGATCGAGCGCCACCGCCCAATCGGCGTCGATATCCGTGAACTTCGCGCGCAACATGCCAATCTGCAGCACTTCGGCAGCATCCATCGCGCGGCTGTTACTTCCCGCGCCAACTTTGGCCGAAAGCTGCATGGCGAAATCCACCTTCTTGCGATTCGCTGTCCGGTCGACAATAGCCGCGAGTCCGGACTCGGCCTTGAGCACCACTTGCGAGTCATCGGCAAACGTGATGAGAAAGACCTTCCCGAACTTCAATACATTTACACTGTCTACGTTGTTCGAGTTGAACGTCAGAGGAAGTGACATAGCAGTTGGTGCGAGAGGTGGCGAGGACCCGGATTTCTACGGGCGGGAATGCCGAAGGTCGGACGGGACATGCGGACGAGTGGTCTGATGCAACAGAAGAAACGACGCGAAACGAGTTCCGACAAGCAGGCGGTGCGCCGCACGACGTGCGGTTGGCTGTTGATCGTCGCGTCGTCGCTTGCATGTGCAGGTGCTGGCGCGCAGGCGACCGGTGCGCAATCCGTGGCTGTCGGTGCAATTGTGGGGACGGTGTACGATTCGTTGCGCACTGGAGCGCCGCTGGCGAATGCGACGGTCGTGCTGGTCGAGCGGGCGCGCTACGCGACGACGGACGCGCGCGGACGATTTCACCTCGACAGCATTCCCGAGGGTCAGTACACGATAGGATTTGGACACGTGGTGCTCGACTCGCTCGATCTCGAGCTGCCGGTGGTGGCCGTCACGGTCGCCGGCGGACGACGCACCAGCGTGGCGCTCACGACCCCAAGTCCGCACACGCTCTATACGCGGCTCTGCCCGGACTCGCGCGAGACCGATGTGGGCGTGATCGTCGGTCGTGTGCGCGATGTCGACTCGGGCGCGCCATTCATTGGCGCAACGGTAAGTACCGATTGGGCAGAATACAGCTACTCGGCGCGCGGTACGACGCGCGAGCGTGTCCGCGCGATTGCCACGACCGATCGCGCGGGACTGTTCCGACTGTGCGCCGTTCCAACGGACGTCCCGGTCAACGTCGTCGCCGCGCGTGATAGTAGTGCCAGAAGTCCTCGCGCCGGGCCGTTGCCACGTGTGCTCGACGAACACCTATTGGGGCGCGCCGATTTCGCGATCAGCCAGCACGACGTCGCGGCGACACAGCTTTTTCGTACCGATACGCTCGGCACCGATTCGGTTCGCGCCGACACGGCGATCGGCGCCACGGTCACCGAAAACTCGGTTACCGCCAACTCCGCGTCGACCATGCGCACGGCGCGCGACACGTTGCGGGGCACGGCATCGCTGCGCGGCGTCGTGCGCACTCCCGACGGTCGAGCAGCGCGTGATGCACAGTTGTTGGTGCTGGGTACGTCGCGCTCGACGCGCACGGATAGCGCGGGTGCGTTCGCGTTGGAGCGCATCCCTGCAGGCACGCGCACGATCGAGATTCGTGCGATCGGATTGGCACCAACGACAGTCAGTGTCGATTTTCAGACGGACGCGATACGCGACACGACGATTGCGCTGCGCCGCCCACCACCAACGCTGGCAAAGGTCGCGGTGAAAGCGGCGGCAGGTTCGGGTTCGCTGATGAAGCGTGACGGATTCGACACGCGACGGCGTCAGGGACTTGGTGCGTTCTTGAGCGGGGAAGCGCTCGACCACGTGCGGACGACACAGCTCGCCACAACGCTTGGTAGTCTGCGAGGGGTGCATGTTGACGGTGGCACCATGCCAATGCTACGCGGTATGAAGGGACCGACGTGCATTCCGAATTACTTCGTCGACGGTATTGCCTTCTATGTCGACGGCGAAATAGCCTCGTCAAAAGTGCGACATCCGTTTACTGATCTGACCGACGCTATACCTGCCGAGCGCATTCGGGGCATCGAGGTTTACGCGTCGGGCGGCACAATACCGATCCAGTTTGATCTGACGTCGTCGACCGGCTGTGGCTCGATTGTGATCTGGACGCGTTGAACCGCTACGCAAATCGATGAAGACGCTATTGGCAACGTTCGACGTTGTTCGACAACGCGCAGCCGCATGAGCACGCACCAACGTACGCGAGTGCGTTATGTCGTGCTCGCACTGGTGACGATCGCCGTCGGCCTGCTGGTACATCGTGACCGCGTCGCCTTGAGCGCCGGCGCGCGCGACATTTTGGGCGACGCGCTCTGGGCGATGATGATCGTGTGGTGGATCGGTGCGATGGCGCCGGCGATGCGACTATGGACGCGCGGAGTCGGTGCGATGAGTCTTTGTGCGCTCGTCGAACTGAGCCAACTCATTCGCACACCCACACTCGATGCCGTCCGCACGACAACGCTCGGCGGGTTGATACTTGGCCACGATTTCGATACACGGGATCTGTGGGCCTATGCCGTGGGGGTGACGGCGGCAGTAGTGCTCGAATGGTGCGCCCGCGCGAGACGGTCGGGCGATAGCGTCTCGCACAACAACAGGAGAAGTCCGTGACAGCGAAATCGAAACAGACCAAGGCCACCGGTCAGATGTCCACCACGAATTCCGCCGCTGCCTCCGCTACGCCGTCGGCGTCGCAGTTGATCGATGCGAGAATCACCGAGCTCGGGGACTGGCGAGGCACGACCCTCGCGCGCGTACGCGCCCTCATCCAACAGGCGGTGCCGGAAGTCGTCGAAGAGTGGAAGTGGCGCGGTGTGCCCGTCTGGTCGCACGGCGGCATCATGTGCACCGGCGAGACGTACAAAAGCGTCGTCAAACTCACGTTTGCGAAGGGTGCGTCACTGGCGGATCCTACATCACTCTTCAATTCCAGTCTCGAAGGCAACGTGCGCCGCGCCATCGATATTCCGGCAGGTGCGGAGATCGATGCCGATGCTTTCATGACGCTCATTCGTGCAGCGTCCGCATTGAATCAGTCCACCGCGAAGAAACCGAAGACAACACCGCGGGCGTGATCGACCCGGACGCACGCTTGTCGTTGTCGTCATCCGTGTGACGTGCGAGACGTTTGTTTAGCTCACACGGCAAACCCGTAAGGCATGCGCGTTGCGCCGACCGGTGCGGCGAATCGGTGAACTAGGGTGCCCTCAATCGGTAATCGGTCAAAGCGATAGTGCCGCAGCATGGCCACCGTCTACGTGTGTATTGCGTGACCGGTAAAGCGCGCGAGATCGATGACGTCGCTGATCGCGTCGAGATTAATTGGGCCGTAGCAATGCGGAAACAGCTCACTCGCGCGTGTCACATCGATTGGAGCATCGGTGGCGTCGGACGTACGTAACGGCGCCGGTGCTTCGTACACCAGCGGTGCGCTGAGGAGTGTCGGATCGATGACGAGCAGCACCAGATCGGGCACATCGGCAAAGTAGGCACGCGCGGTAGGCAAGACTTGCTGAGACCGCGACAGATGGACAAAGCCTTCGCGGTCCAGGCTCTCGGCGCGATACACCCCGACGCGTCGCGCGTCTGCCAATGCCGCACGTGAACAAATATGAAAGACGGCGGTCTCTATCGGTGTCTCGGTGTGTCCAGTCGCTGTTGTATGCATCGTGCGTTCGGCCGTGCGTGGAACGTCATCATCGTCGAGGTAGTTGC